>NZ_JAAGRY010000016.1 GCF_015707995.1 Microbacterium paulum | reverse complement strand
CGCGAAGGGCGCCGCGGCGAGCGCCGCGGGCGTGGTCGGCTCCGTCACGCTCACTCGGCCCGAGCGAGGCGTGCCGAGGCGTGCGCCGCAAGCGGGCTGCCGAGGGCGGCGATGTCCCACGCCCACAGCAGGTGACCGTCGACGTAGCCGTACATGCGCGACGCGGAGGCATAGGGCTTCGCGCCCGCGGGGCGCACGATCGCGTCGGTCGCCAGGTCGATGCGCGGGCCGCGCACCTGGCCGAGGTACAGCTCGCAGATGCCGTCGGAGTGCACGATCGCGACCTCGAGGTCGAACCCGCCCTCGTCGGTGCGCAGCGCCTCGACATCGTCGGCGGTGCGCGGCTTCTCGCGAACGATCGCGGCGGGTAGGAGCGCGGGGCCCGCGTCTTCTGCGCCGGCGGGGCGCGCGAGGCGCCAATAGCCGGTCTCGGCGACGAGCGGTGTGCGCGCGTCGTCTTCGCCGATCAGCCACGCGCTCGCGGCATAATTGACGTAGTCGCCGCCGTCATGGCTGAAGCTCACGCGGTGCGCGAACTCGCCGTCGAACCGGGTGCCGTCCGCCTCGTAGTCGATGACGCCGGTGCCTTCCCAGACGCCCAGCAGCCACGACAGCGGAACGATGTCCGCCGGCAGATCGGTCGGAAGATCGAACACGGCGCTCAGCGCTGGCCGCGGTAGAGGTTCTTGATCACGACGCCCGAGACGAAGACGATCGCGAGCGACGCGAGCGCGAGAAGGCCCACGAAGAAGAGTTCGAGTGCGACGAGGTCCATGACCTCACTCTACCCGCACCCGGTCAGGCCGAGAACATGCTGGCAAGTCCGAGTCCCAGTCCGATCAGGCCCATCACGACCATGGCGCCGAGGGCGCTCGCCGCGACGCGGCGGAGGAATCCTTCGGCGTGCCCGAAGGCGAGCTGCACGACGAACGCCAGCACGATGCAGCCCGCAAGACCCACCGGCATCCACGCGGCACGCCAGTCGCTCGGCGCGGCGAAACCGATCACGATCGTGATCACCGCGGCCGCCACCCACACCGCGACGATACCGCCGAAGCCGCCGCGCGGCGCCAGACCCGGGATGCTCATGCCTCCATCATGGCCGATCCCGGCCGCCGCGTGGCATCCGGCTGCGACGCGACGTCTGGCGCCGTGCCGTCGAGCGGCGGCGCGGCGAGGTCTTAGGATGTAGCCACGGTCGGCTCGACGGCCGGAAGGGACCGCATGGCTCAGCTTCTCGTCTTGAGTTCCGCCGCAGGCGGAGGGCCCGTCCTGCCCGCGCTCGAACTCCTCAGCCACCGGGTTCGGCAGATTCCGGCCGAACCGGCGCAGCTGGTGGGCGCCCCGAGCGCCGACGTCATCTTCGTCGACGCGCGCACCGACCTCGTGGGTGCGAAGTCGCTGTGCAAGATCCTCAACACGACGGGTCTCGATGCCCCCCTGGTGCTCGTGGTCACCGAGGGCGGGCTCACGGCGGTCTCGACCGACTGGGGCGTCGACGACGTGATCCTGCTCGGCGCGGGCCCCGCCGAGGTCGACGCGCGCATCCGGCTCGCGATGGGTCGGCAGAGCGCCGACCAGGTGTCGAGCCGCATTCAGACCTCGGGCATCTCGATCGACGAGTCGTCGTACTCGGCGAAGGTGCACGGCAAGCCGCTCGACCTGACCTACAAAGAGTTCCAGCTGCTGCACTTCTTCGCGACGCACCCCTCGCGGGTGTTCACGCGCGAGCAACTGCTGAGCGAAGTGTGGGGCTACGACTACTTCGGCGGCACACGCACGGTCGACGTGCACGTGCGACGTCTGCGCGCCAAACTCGGCGACCTCGAGCAGCTCATCGGCACCGTGCGCAACGTCGGCTACCGCTTCAACGTGTACGAAGACGACCAGGTGCCCGCGCCGCGGGAGCGCACCGGCGCGTGAGGCGGAGCCCCCGGCATCCGCGCGGTTAACGCACTGGTCACCTCTGACTGCAATGATGAAGACATGATCGACACCGACGTGCTGGACACCGGTCTGGGCGACGCCGACGACGACGATTTCGACGAGACGGTCGAGATCGACGACTCGCAGCTGCCCGACCACCGTTACATGGACCGCGAGCTGAGCTGGCTCGCGTTCAATCAGCGGGTGCTCGAGCTCGCCGAAGATCCCGCGCTGCCGGTGCTCGAACGGGCGAACTTCCTCGCGATCTTCGCCTCGAACCTCGACGAGTTCTTCATGGTGCGCGTCGCGGGCCTGAAGCGGCGCATCATGACCGGGCTCGCCGTTCCGACGAACGTCGGCCGCGCGCCGCAGGACGTGCTGGCCGACATCTCCGAGAGCGCGCATGCGCTGCAGCTGCGCCACGCGCGGGTGTGGCTCGACCTCGTGCACCCGGCGCTCTCGGGCTCGGGCATCGAGGTCGTGACGTGGGCCGAGCTCTCCGACGACGAGCGCGCGTCGCTGTACGAGTACTTCCAGGCGCAGGTGTTCCCCGTGCTCATGCCGCTCGCGGTCGACCCGGCGCACCCGTTCCCCTACATCTCGGGCCTGTCGCTGAACCTCGCGATCCGCATCCGCAACGCCAAGACCGGGCGCCAGGAGTTCGCGCGCCTCAAGGTGCCGCCGATGCTCCCCCGCTTCGTCGAGCTGCCGGGGTCGGTGGCGGCGAGCCGCGCCCGCTACCTGCCGCTCGAGCAGCTCATCGCCCACCACCTGGGCGACCTGTTCCCGGGCATGGAAATCCTCGAGCACCACGCGTTCCGCCTCACGCGCAACGAAGACGTCGTGATCGAAGAAGACGAGACCGAGAATCTCATCCAGGCGCTCGAAGCAGAGCTGCTGCGCCGACGGTTCGGCCCGCCGATCCGCCTCGAGGTCACCGAGGAGATGGACGACGTCACGCTCGACCTGCTGATCGACGAACTCGAGGTCACCGCCCAGGAGGTCTACCGCCTCCCCGGGCCGCTCGACCTGCGCGGCCTGTTCGACCTCGCGAAGATCGACCGCCCCGAGCTGCACTACCCGGCCCACGTGCCGGTGACGGCGACGGCGTTCCAGCCCGCCGAGCAGAACGGCCGCGCCGACCTGTTCGCCGCGATCCGCAAGGGCGACGTGCTCGTGCACCACCCCTACGAGTCGTTCACGACGAGCGTCGTGGCCTTCCTCGAGCAGGCCGCGCGCGACCCGCACGTGCTCGCCATCAAGCAGACCCTGTACCGCACTTCGGGCGACAGCCCCATCGTGCAGGCACTCATCGACGCGGCCGAGCGGGGCAAGCAGGTGCTCGCGCTCGTCGAGGTCAAGGCCCGCTTCGACGAGGCCGCGAACATCGTGTGGGCGCGCAAGCTCGAAAAGGCCGGCGTGCACGTGGTCTACGGGCTCGTGGGCCTGAAGACGCACTGCAAGCTGCTGCACGTCATCCGCGAAGAAGACGGGATGCTGCGCAGCTACAGCCACATCGGCACGGGCAACTACAACCCCAAGACCAGCCGCCTCTACGAAGACTTCGGCCTCTTCACCGCCGACGAGCAGGTCGGCCGCGACCTCACGCGCCTGTTCAACGAGCTGAGCGGCTACGCGATCGAGAAGAAGTTCAAGCGCCTGCTCGTCGCGCCGCTGCACCTGCGCAAGGGGCTGCTGCGCCTCATCGACAAGGAGCGCCGCAACGCGCTCGAGGGAAAGCCCGCGCACATCCGCATCAAGGTGAACTCGATGGTCGACGAGCAGATCATCGACGCGCTCTACCGCGCCAGCCAGGCGGGCGTGCGCGTGGATGTCTGGGTGCGCGGCATCTGCTCGCTCAAGCTCGGGCTCGAGGGCGTCAGCGAGAACATCACGGTGCGCTCGATCCTCGGCCGCTACCTCGAGCACTCGCGCATCTTCGCCTTCCACAACGACGGCGACCCGCAGGTCTACATGGGCAGCGCCGACATGATGCACCGGAACCTCGACCGCCGCGTCGAGGCGCTCGTCCGGGTCGTCGCCCCGGCACAGGTCAAAGAACTCGTCGACTTCTTCGACCTCGCCCTCAGCGACGGCACGAGCTCGTGGCGGCTCGACGCATCCGGCGACTGGGTGCGCCACGCGGTCGATGCCGACGGCAAGCCGCTGGTCGACCTGCAGGAACGCACCATGACGAACGTGCAGCGCCGCCGGCGCGGGCGCGCGGTGCGATGACCGACACCGCCGTTTACGCCGCGGGCGGCGTGGTGTGGCGGGTGGTTGCGGGAAAGCTCCGCATCCTCGTCATCCATCGCACGGCCTACGCCGATGTCACCCTGCCCAAGGGCAAGGTCGATCCCGGCGAAGCGCTCGCCGAGACCGCCGTGCGCGAGATCTTCGAAGAGACCGGCATCCGTGTCGCCCTCGGCATTCCGGTGGGCGTCTCGCGCTACCGCATGCCGCGCGGGCGGCAGAAGATCGTGCACTATTGGTCCGCGGAGGCCACCGAAGACGCGATCCGCGCGTCGGCGTTCGTGCCGAACAAAGAGATCGCGGCGATCGAGTGGGTTTCGCCCCGCAAGGCGCTCGGCTACCTCTCGTACCCGGTCGACGTCGAGATCGTGGAGCAGTTCCTGCGCTACGTCGACGACGGCGTACTCGAGACGTTCCCGATCGTCGTGCTGCGCCACGCGAAGGCGCTCCCCCGCGAAGAGTGGGACGGCGCCGACGCCCTGCGTCCCCTCACCGCGCGGGGGGCGAAGCAGGCCGCCGCAGCCGTCGGGCCGCTGCGCGCCTTCGGCATCCGCCGCATCGTCTCGAGCGACGCCGTGCGGTGCGTGGCGACCGTGACGCCGCTCGCCGCGGCCCTCGGCCGCAAGATCCACCGCACGCCGCTCATCGGGCAGGATGCCTGGGAAGACGGCACCTCCGATCTGCGGTCGGTCGTGGGCCGGCGCGTGCGCGCGCGCAAGCCGGCCGTGCTCTGCAGCCACGGGCCGGTGCTCCCCGGCATCCTCACCGAACTCGCGCTTGCGACCGGAACGTTGCGCGGCTCGTACCTCGGCAGCGCGTCGGCGCTCGAGCCGGGTGCGTTCTCGGTCGTGCACCTGTCCGCGACGAACCCCGGGTCGGGCATCGTCGCGATCGAGACGCACGAACCCAAGGGCTGAGGCGCGGTGCCCGGCGAGGCATCCGCGGTGCGTCTCGCGTGGGCGTCGGTGCCGGACCCGGGCGAGGAACGGCGGGCGACGGCCCGGCGACTCGTGCGCGAGCTGCTCGCGCGGGAGGGATGGCCGGGCGCGCGCCTCGACGCGCGGTGTCCGCGGTGCGGCGCCGCCGATCACGGGCCGCTGCGCGTGAACGGCGCGCCGTGGCGGGCATCGGTCAGCTACGCCGGGCCGATCGCGGTGGCCGCCGTGCACCCCGACACGGTGGTCTCGTTCGCCATCGACGCCGAGCTTCTCGACGATCCCGTGCGCACGGCCGCCGGCGGGGTGCCGGGTGGCCTGCTGCGGTGGGTGCGGGTCGAGGCGGCGTTGAAGGCCGACGGCCGCGGTCTGCGCGTCGCCCACGAGGGCGTGCACATCGCCGAGCACCCGGGCGGATGGACGGCGCATATCCCGGGCGCGCCCGACGTCATCGGCGGGTGGGAAGCCGGAGGGGTTCCCGGGGTGCTCGTCGCGGTCGCTGTGCGCGCGGGCGGTCAGGCTGACGCGGCGCGCGGAGCGGGAAGCGGCGGCAGCTGAGGGCGGTCGAGCCACGCGCCGAACAGCTCGTCGAGGTCGCGCCCCGCGACGCGCGACGCCAGCGCGCAGAAGTCGTCTCCGGTCGCGAGCGCGTGCCGATAGGTCTCGCTCCAGGTGTGCAGCACGCGCGCGAACGCGTCGTCGCCGATCTCGCAGCGCAGGGCGTAGAGAGTGAGCGCCCCGCGCTTGTAGACGCGGTCGTCGAACATCAGATCGGGACCGGGGTCTGACAGCACGAGGTCTTGCGGGAGCGCCCGCAGGCGGGCGTGGTGCTTCGCGGCTTTCGCCGGCACCGAGAGCGCGCCGGATGCCTCCGACCAGAGCCACTCCGCATAGCAGGCGAAGCCCTCGTTCAGCCAGATGTCGCGCCAGCGGCCGATCCCGACGCTGTTGCCGAACCACTGGTGAGCCAGTTCGTGGGCGATCAGGCGCCGCTCCCCCGGGGCGAGATGGTTCGCGCCGAAGACGGCCATGCCCTGCGCCTCCAGCGGGATCTCGAGCACGTCGGGGGTGACCACGAGGGCGCAGTCCTCTTGCGGGTAGGCCCCGAAGGCGCCTTCGAACACGGCGAGCATGCGGGGCACGTCGGCCAGGGCGCGCGCCGCGTCGGCGCGCATCTCGGGCACGGTGAACACGCGCACCCGATCATCGCCCGCAAGCTCGACCCGCGCGTACCGGCCCACGTGCAGCGCGGCGAGGTAGGTCGCCACGGGCACCGACGACTCCGCCGTCACCGTCACGCGTCCGCCCGCGGCGGTCTGCCCCGTGGGACGCCCCGTCGGCACGGCGAGGTAGCCCGCGTCGGTGGTGACCGAGAGCCGCATCGGCGCGCGGTTGTCGGGGCGGTCGTTGCACGGGAACCAGGTCGGAGCCCCGGTGGGCTGCGAGGCGACGAGCGCCCCGTCTTCGAGCTCTTCCCACCCGATCGCGCCCCACCGCGAGCGCCGCGGGGCAGGCGCCCCGGCATAGACGATCTCGATCGAGAACCGCTCCCCCGGCTGCAGGCGCCGCGGCAGGCTCACGCGCAGCTTGCGCGGCCCCTGATCGAAGCGGGTGCGCCGATCCCCGTCGACGCGCACGCGGGTCGCGCGCAGGCCGATGAGGTCGACGCTCACCGCCGAGATCGTCGTCAGCGCGACGGCGTTCAGCGTCGCCCGCCCTCCCAGGCGATTGGTGCGCACCCAGTAGTCGAGCGCCAGCTCGTAGAGTTCGACGTCGAAGCTGTCGTCACCGCTCTCGGGCGCGTAGGGTTCGTGCGCGTTCACGTCGTCGACTGGTAGGCACGGGCTTTCACCGCGCGCCAGGGTCCGATGGGGTTGCCGCTCCAGCGCGACCCGACGGGCACGGTCTCGCCCCGCATGACGAGTGAGGCGGGGCCCACGGTCGCGTGCGCCCCGATCGTGGCGGCCGGGAGGATCACGCTGTGGGGTCCGAGGGTCGCCCCGATCCCGAGTTCGACGGTATCCATGCTCATGATTCGATCATGGAACAGGTGCGTCTGCACGACGCACCCCCGGTTGACCGTCGATGCGTCGCCGAGCGTGACGAGGTCGGGCTCGGGCAGCCAATAGCTGTCGCACCAGACGCCGCGCCCGATGCGCGCGCCGAGCGAGCGCAGCCAGACGGCGAGCGCCGGAGTGCCGGTGGCGGCACGCGCGAACCACGGCGCGGCGACCATCTCGGTGAAGGTGTCGGACACTTCGGTGCGCCACACGAAGCTCGACCACAGCGGGTGCTCGCCCGCGCGGATCGGGCCCACGATCAGCCATTTCGCGGCCGTCGAGATGCCGGCCGCCACGGCACCGGCGATCAGCAGCACGACGCCCGACAGCAGCACCGCCCAGCCGAGCCCGATCGCCTCGATGAGGCCCGCGAGCACGAACAGCACGGCGAGTCCGATACCGCACGTGACGACGACCGGCACGAATCGGCAGAGCTCCCACAGGGCACGCGCGAGCTTCAGCCGGGCGGGCGGCTGGTACGTGCGCGATTGGTCGCCCTCGGCCGAAAGACGGCGCAGCCGCACCGCCGGCGAACCGAGCCACGACGATCCCGGTTTGGCCTTGGCGGGGGCCGACGAGAGCACCGCAACTAGGCCGTCGCGCGGCACCCGGTGCCCGGGCGCCGCCATCCCCGAGTTGCCGAGGAAGGCGCGCTTGCCGATCCGCACGCTACCGAGCCGCAGCCAGCCCCGGCGCAGTTCGTACGAGGCGACCATCGTGTCGTCGGCGAGGAACGCCCCGTCTTCGATGCGCGTCAGCGACGGGATCAGCAGCACGGTGGATGCCTCGACGTCGCGCCCGACCCGGGCGCCCAGCAGGCGCAGCCACACGGGAGTGAAGAGGCTCGAGTAGAGCGGGAAGAGGATCGTGCGGGACGAGTCGAGCAGGCGCTCCGTGGTCCACGCCTGCCAGCCGATGCGGCTTCGCACGGGAACGGTGCCCTCGGTGAGTCCGATCGACAGCAGGCGCACCGACACGAGCACCAGGATCGCGAAGGTCGCGCCCGCCGCGATCACCGCGGGGACGAGCCAGAGCGCCGCTCCCGCGAACGCGTCGACGAGGGTCGTGCGGCCCACCATGCCGCGGGCGATGACGAGGCCCCCGACGGCGAAGGCGACGAGCGGCAACAGGGCGAGCGCGAGCCCCGAGGCCGCATACGCCCAGAGCCACCGGTGCGGCGCCGGAGCGCGGCCCTCGGGCCAGTGCGTCGTGGAGGTTCCGCCGACACGCTCGGCGGGCGATCCCGCCCACGTCTGGTCGGCGCGCACGCGGCCGAACACGGCCGACCCGGGCGCGATCTCAGCGCGGCGGCCGATGCGGGTGCCGGGCGCGAGCGTGCTGCGCGCGCCGACCGTCGCCTCGGCGCCGATCCGGATGCCCCCGATGCGCACGACGTCGCCGTCGATCCAGTAGCCCGATAGGTCGACCTCGGGTTCGATCGCCGCGCCGTTGCCGATGTCGAGCATGCCGGTGATCGGCGGCAGGGCGTGCAGGTCGACACCGCGGCCGATGCGCGCCCCGAGCGCGCGCGCGTAGTAGCTGATCCACGGCGCACCGGCGAGGCCCACCGCATCGACCTGGTCGGCGATCTGCTCGGCGAGCCACAATCGCATGTGCACCGCACCGCCGCGCGGGTAGTCCCCGGGCTCCACGCCTCGCAGCAGCAGCCGTGCGGCGAGCGCCGCGATCGCCATCCGTCCGAACGGCGTCGCGAAGATCAGCAGACCACCCACGATCACCGGCCAGGGCGCGGCCGGCAGGATTTCGAAGCCCGGAACGAGCCGGCAGATCGCCGACGCGGTGAGCAGATACAGCATCCAGCGGATGCCCGTGAGCACGAACAGCGGCACGCCGAGCACGGACTGCAGCCACTGCGCGCCGCGGGGCGTCGGCAGCGGGCGGTGGAAGTCTGTGGATGCCTCTTCGTGCAGCGCCGAGCCGAGCGCTTTCGCCATGGCACCCAGGCGCGGCACGTCGTAGATGTCGGCGACGGAGAAGTCGGGCACGCGCGCCCGGATGCGCGAGACCAGCTGGGCGGCGGCCAGCGAGCCACCGCCGAGGTCGAAGAAGTCGGCCTTGCGGTCGGTGACGACCATGCCGAGCACGGCCTGCCACTGCTGCGCCAGCCACTGCTCGCCGACGGTGAGGTCGGAGGCGACCGGTTCGACGTTCGGCAAGGGCCAGGGCAGCGCGGCGCGATCGACTTTGCCCGAGGTGCGCACCGGCAGATCGTCGACGACGGCGAGGAGGGGCACCATCGGCGACGGCAGCCGCTCGACGAGCGCCGCGCGTGCGGCGACCCGGTCGAAACCCTCGTCGGCCGCGAGGTAGCCCACGAGCACCGGCACGCCGGCTTCGGTGCGGCGGACCGCCGCGGCGGCCCCGGTCACCCCCGGCAGATCGAGAAGCGCCGCTTCGACCTCGCCGAGTTCGACGCGGCGCCCGCCGACCTTCACCTGGTCGTCGGCGCGGCCCTGGAAGATCAGCCCCTCCGTGTCGAAACGCACGAGGTCGCCGGAGCGATAGGCGCGATCCCAGCCGAGCGCATCGGAGGGGGCGTATTTCTCGGCATCCTTCTGCGGATCGAGGTAGCGCGCGAGCCCGACGCCGCCGATGACGAGTTCGCCCACCTCTCCGTCGGCGACCGGCTGCCGGTCGGCGCCGACGACGGCCAGAGACCACCCGTCGAGCGGCAGACCGATCCGCACGGGCCCCTCGGCGCCGAGCAGTGCGGCGCAGGCGACCACGGTCGCCTCGGTCGGCCCGTAGGTGTTCCACACTTCGCGACCCTCGGCCGCCAGGCGCGCCGCGAGCTCGGGCGGGCACGCCTCGCCGCCGAAGATCAGCAGTCGCACGTTCTCGATCGAGTCGGCCGGCCACATCGCGGCGAGCGTCGGCACGGTCGAGACGACCGTGATGCCCTGCCGCAGCAGCCACGGGGCCAGGTCTTCACCCGACCGCACGAGCGCACGCGGCGCGGGCACGAGGCACGCCCCGTGCCGCCACGCGAGCCACATCTCCTCGCACGACGCGTCGAAGGCGACCGACAGACCCGCCAGCACCCGGTCATCGGGGCCCAGCGGGGCATCCTGCAGGAAAAGGCGCGCCTCGGCATCGACGAAGGCCGCAGCCGAGCGGTGGCTCACCGCGACACCCTTGGGAACGCCCGTCGAGCCCGACGTGAAGATGATCCAGGCGTCGTCTTCGGGGCGGGGCGGGGCCACCGCCATGATCGCGTGCGTCGACGGGTGCGGCGCGTCGCCGTCGAACAGGCGACCGCCCGCCTCCGCGCCGGATTCCGGTGCGCCCGGTTCGGAGTCGACCGGCTCGTACTCGCCGTTCCCGCCGATCACGCCGCGCACCTTCGCCTCGCCGAACACGAGCCGCGCGCGGTCGTCGGGATCATCGGCGTCGACCGGCACGTAGGCGGCACCGGCGGCGAGGATGCCGAGGATCGCGATGTACAGCTCTTTCGACCCCGAGGCCATGCGCACCCCGACGCGGTCGCCGCGCGAGACGCCTCGCTCGTTCAGACGCGCCGCCGTCTGCAGCACGCGCGCCATCAGCTCGCGATAGCTGAGCGCGCCCGAACCGTCGTCGATCGACGAGGCCTCGGGGTGGCGCGCGGTGGTCTCGCGCAGAACGTCGAGGAGAGTGCGGGCGGCGGGCGCGTGCGCCGATCGGTCGAGGATGCCCCGGGGGCTGGATTCCGACACGTCAGGACAGCAGGTCGATCAGCTGCGACTTCGTCAGTCGCGAGTACCCGGTGCGGCCTTCCGCGCGCGCCCGCGCACGAAGCTCGACGACGGTCAGGGCAGCGAGGTCGGTGCGCTCCGAAGCCGCCGCGGGCTCCTCGGCGACGGGCGCGTCGCGCGCGGCCTCGACCGGGCCCGCGGCCTCGACCGCCCCGGACGAGGTCAGCTCGGCCACCAGCGCCTCATCCGCCGCCTGGGAATCCAGCTCGGCCCGCACGGCCTCCTTCTGCGCCCGACGCGCCGCCTTTCGCAGCGCCTTTGCCTCGGCGGCGCGCTCCGCCGCCTCGCGCTCGGCACGCTCGGCATCGGCGGCCGCACGCCGCGCCGACTCGCGCAACCGGGCCTTCCGCTCTGCGCGGGTCACCGCCTTCGCAACGGCGCGTTCCAGACGCCGCGCCGCCCGCTCGGCGTCGTGAGCGACCTTCCGGGGCTTCCGGGCGATCTTCTTCTTCGAGACATCCACGGCGCTGCGTGCGTCACCGACGTAGTCATCCAGGCGGCGCGCCTGCTTCGCCGACAGCGACGCGGTCGCCTTCTTCGCGCGGGCGAGGGCGGTGCTCGCCTCATCGATCGCTTCGCGCGCGTGCCGCTGCGCCTTGCCTGTCGTGGTCTTGGCCATGGTGCCGACTTTAACGTCGCCACGTGAACCGCTGGATAACGACGACGCCCGGCGAGCCGCGGTGCCACCGCAG
This sequence comes from Microbacterium paulum, assembly GCF_015707995.1. Classification (GTDB taxonomy): domain Bacteria; phylum Actinomycetota; class Actinomycetes; order Actinomycetales; family Microbacteriaceae; genus Microbacterium; species Microbacterium paulum. The sequence goes on along the minus strand of NZ_JAAGRY010000016.1, from coordinate 40,866 downwards.
GCGTTCACCTGCCGTTCACCGGCACAGCGCACGCTCTTAAGAGTCGGTGTCTACCGTCACGGGCGTGCCCCGCACCGGGCCGACTACCCCTGATAACCCGAAGGAACTCACAGTGAAGCTCACTCGCATCGCCCAGCTGGGCGCTGTCGCCGCCGTCGCGGCCCTCACCCTCGCCGGATGTTCGTCGGCGGCCGACACCGCGTCCACCGCGACCCCCACCCCGACCTCGTCCGACGTCGAGTTCACGATCGATCCTTCGCTGTCGGGCACCATCACCGCCGGCGGCTCGAGCGCGCAGTCGAACGCTCAGACGGCGTGGACCACCGCGTACAACGCGACCGCGAAGAACGTCACGATCAACTACGACAAGTCGCAGGGCTCGGGCGGTGGCGTCACCAACTTCCTGAGCGGCGCGTACGACTTCGCCGGCTCCGACTCGCCCCTCAACGCCGACCAGACCGCCCAGTCCAAGGCGCTGTGCACCGAGGGTGGCGTGAACATCCCGATCTACCTCGACGGTGTCGCCATCATCTTCAACATCCCCGGCGTCACCGAGCTGAAGCTCAGCGGCGAGACGATCGCGAAGATCTTCGCCCTGCAGATCACCGACTGGTCCGACCCGGCCATCACCAAGGACAACGGCACCGCGCTGGCCGCGGGTGCGATCACCACGGTCGCCCGCTCCGACGGTTCGGGCACGACCCAGAACTTCACCAACTACCTCTCGGCCACGCAGCCGTCGGTATGGACCTACGCCGCGGGCAAGGACTGGCCGGTCGAGGGCAACGTCTCGAAGCAGAAGGGCGGCTCGGGCGTCGTCGAGGCCGTCAAGGCCGGCACCGGAACGATCGGCTACGCCGACCACTCGGCCATCGGCACCCTGAACGCCGCGTCGATCGTCACCGACGGCACCGCCGTCGCGTACAGCGGCGAGGCCGTGTCGGCCACGTTCGAGGCCGCGGCCGTCGCCGCGCCCAACGGCGTGACGGGCGACCTGACGAAGAAGATCGACTACAGCAAGCTGACCCCCGAGTCGTACCCGATCCCGCTCGTCTCCTACGCCGTGGTCTGCTCCACGTTCAAGGACGCCGCGCAGGCTGAGCTGGTCAAGTCGTACCTCGGCTTCGTCACGAGCTCGCTCGGACAGTCGGTCGCCGCGAAGAACGCCGGCTCCGCTCCCCTCCCCGACTCGGTGCTCGCCGAGGCGGCCGAGACGCTGAGCGCGATCAAGTAATCCCTCGGTCCTTGTCCGGCCTGCGCCCTCGCGCTCAGGCCGGACAAGGCTGAACCGAGTCTTCGTGCCCGCGCGAAGGTTCTGTTGAGCCGGACTCCCGCAACGCCCGACTCTTCGATCACCATCTGCGATCTTCGACCCGAGGAGAACCCATGGCCCCTCACGCCCTGAGGGGGCGTCGTGACTGACGCCGCCACCGCAACTTCTGCCCCGCCGAAGTCGAAGATCGTCGGCGGACGACGCGTCGGTGATTCGTTCTTCCTGGGGCTGTCGACGACCGCCGCCGTGTCGATCATGCTGATCCTCGCGGGCGTCGCCATCTTCCTCATCCTCAAGGGCCTTCCCGCGATCACGGCGAACTGGTCCGAGGGCGACCTCGCCGGCTACCAGAACAAAGACTGGGGCAGCTTCTGGGAGTACGTCGGCCCGCTGCTGTGGGGCAGCATCTGGGCCGCGTTCATCGCGATGATCCTCGGCACGCCGGTCGCGATCGGCATCGCGATGTTCATCTCGCACTACGCGCCCCGGCGCATCGCCGGCTTCCTCGGGTACATCATCGACCTGCTCGCCGCGGTGCCCTCGATCGTCTTCGGCCTCTGGGGCATCATCGTCATGCGCCCGCTGCTGCTGCCGCTCGCCCAGTTCCTGAACGAATACCTCGGCTGGATTCCGCTCTTCCGCGGGCCGGTCTCGAGCACCGGGTCGACGATGCTCGCCGGTGGCGTGGTGCTCGCGGTCATGATCCTTCCGATCGTCACTTCGATCACCCGTGAGATCTTCCTGCAGACGCCGCGCCTGCACGAAGAGGCGGCGCTCGCCCTCGGAGCGACCCGCTGGGAGATGGTCCGGCTCGCGGTCATCCCGTATGCGCGCAGCGGTATGGTCTCGGCCACGCTCCTCGGCCTCGGCCGCGCGCTCGGCGAGACGATGGCTATCGCACTCATCATCTCGCCCAGCCTGATCTTCTCGACGGCGCTGCTCACCGACGGCTACAACTCGCAGACGATCGCCGCGAACATCGCCCTGAACTTCCCCATCGCCACCGACCTGCAGCGTTCCGCGCTGATCGGCACGGGCCTGATGCTCTTCGTCGTCTCGCTCGCCGTCAACATGCTCGCGCGCTACATCATCGGCGCGACCGGGCCGGGCGCGAAGGGCCGCAAGAGAGGAAAGCGCTCATGACCCATGCCACCGTCTCCGCGCCGACGACAGCGCCGCTGTCGCTCACCAGCGGCCGGCTGCCGCGGTTCATCGAGCCGGCCGCGTTCGCGGCATCGCTGGTCGTCGTCGCCGTCGTGCAGCTGCTGCTCGGGGGCTTCGAGATCGCCACCTGGCTCGTCTTCAGCGCCGTCCTCTACCTCATCGCGATCGGCGTCTTCTCGTCGATCGTCGAGGGCCGTCGCAAAGCCACCGACCGCGTCGTTCGCGGTCTCGTCACCTCGGCCTTCGTGCTCGCCGTGGCACCGCTCATCTCGACCCTCTGGACCGTCGTCTCGAAGGGCATGGGGGTGCTCTCGTGGAGCTTCGTGACTCAGGTCGGAGGCACCGCCTTCGACGCCGACACGCTCGAGGTCGTCGCGACCCCGGGAGCGCTGCAGGCGATCGTCGGCACGCTCATCACCACCGGCATTGCGGCCTTGATCTCGGTGCCGATCGGCATTCTGGCCGCCGTCTACCTCGTCGAGTACGCGCAGCCGACCAACCCGCTCCGCCGCGCGATCACCTTCCTCGTCGATGTCATGACCGGCATCCCGTCGATCGTGGCGGGCCTCTTCGCCTTCTCTCTGTTCGCGCTCATCGTGGGGCCCAAGGCCTTCAGCGGCTTCTCGGCCTCCATCGCCCTGTGCGTGCTGATGATCCCCATCGTCATCCGCTCGACCGAAGAGATGCTGCGCCTCGTGCCGAACGAGCTGCGCGAGGCATCCTTCGCGCTCGGCGTGCCCCGGTCGATCACGATCATCAAGATCGTCTTGCGCACCGCCGCCAGCGGCATCATCACCGGTGTCGTGCTGGCCGTGGCCCGCGTCGTCGGCGAAACCGCGCCGATCTTCATCGCCGCGAGCTTCACCGACAACTTCAACGCCGACCCGTTCAACGGGCCGATGCAGACCCTGCCCGTCATGGCCTACACCGCCTACAGCTTCCCCGGGCAAGACATCGACGCATCGCAGGCACAGGCGTGGGGCGCGGCTCTGCTGCTCGTCATCCTCGTCGTCATCTTCAACCTGATCGCCCGTATCGTCGCGAAGGTCTTCGCGCCGAAGGCACGCTAAGCAACGAAAGGCACCACCGTGTCCAAGCGCATCGAAGTCGAAAACCTCAACGTCTACTACGGCGGCTTCCTCGCCGTCGAGGGCGTCTCGATGAACATCGAGCCCCGCGCCGTCACCGCGTTCATCGGCCCGTCGGGCTGCGGCAAGTCGACCTTCCTCCGCACGCTCAACCGCATGCACGAGGTCATCCCCGGCGCGCGCGTCGAGGGCGAAGTGCTGCTCGACGGCGACGACCTGTACGGCCCCGGCGTCGACCCCGTGCTCGTGCGCCGTCACGTCGGCATGGTCTTCCAGCGGCCGAACCCGTTCCCGACGATGTCGATCAAAGAGAACGTGCTCGCGGGCGTGAAACTCAACAACAAGCGCATCTCGAAGAGCGACGCCGACGCCCTCGTCGAGACGTCGCTGAAGGGCGCGAACCTCTGGAACGAGGTCAAGGACCGCCTCGACAAGCCCGGCTCGGGCCTGTCGGGCGGCCAGCAGCAGCGTCTGTGCATCGCGCGCGCGATCGCCGTCTCGCCCGACGTGCTGCTGATGGACGAGCCGTGCTCGGCCCTCGACCCGATCTCGACGTTCGCGATCGAAGAGCTCATCCAAGAGCTCAAGAGCGACTACACCGTCGTCATCGTCACGCACAACATGCAGCAGGCGTCGCGCGTGTCTGACAAGACCGCGTTCTTCAACATCGCCGGCACCGGCAAGCCCGGCAAGCTCATCGAGTACGACGACACCAACACGATCTTCACGAGCCCCTCGGTGCAGGCCACCGAAGACTACGTCTCGGGTCGCTTCGGGTGATCTGAGGCGGGTGCCCTGGCATCCGTTTGCGCCGCTGCGGGCCCTCGGCATCCGTTGCCGTCCCTCCGCCCCGCAACTGCAAGAGGTTGTGGGCGACACGCCGTGATCCAGGCGCTCGCCGCGGCGTGTCGCTCGTGCGACCTTGCAGTTCCGTGCGGCGCCGCACCTGATCTTGCGCCGCACGCGCCTCCTCCCCAGGTGCAGGATCCTCGGATCGGTCCACAGATCGCGTCGTGACCCCCGCTGCGGGCGCGATCGGACGCCACGGTGGAGGCATGTGCACCCGCTCCCCCGCGATCTTCACGCCGGCGGCCCTGCGCCGCGCAGGTGTCGGCGACGCCGACCTGCGTCGGAGGGTGGATGCCGGGGCTCTGGTCCGTGCGCGGCGCGGGGTCTACACGGCTCCCGACGCCTGCAGCTCCGTTCGCGACGTCGCCGCTCACGGCGGGCGCATCGCGTGCATCACGGCTGCGCGACACCTGGGGCTCTGGGTGCTCACAAGGGATGAGCGCACGCACGTGTCGATGTGCGACGGCCAGCGGTCGTACCACCCCGACACCTGCGGATGCGTCGAGCACTGGGAGGGCGAAGCGCGCGGCGCCCCCGACACCGCACCATCCCTCCCGCGAATTCTGCGGCAGATCTACCGATGCCGCGGCGTCGAGGAGTTCTTCGTCGTTCTCGAATCGGCCCTGCGACAAGGACTGATCAACGCGCACGGTCTGCGCTGGCTGCGCGCGCACTCCACCCACGCGATGCGCGAGGCACTGGCCCTCGCACGGCACGATGCCGACAGCGGGCTCGAGTCGCTGCTGCGCTGGCGCCTGCGACGCTTCGGGTGGACCGTGCAGACGCAACGCCAGATCGCAGCGGTCGGGCGCGTGGATACCCTGATCGCCGATCGACTGATCGTGGAGGCCGACGGCGTTGAGAATCACGAGGGCGACCGGCTGCGACACAAAGATCTCGTGCGCGATGCGAACGCGGCAGCCTGGGGCTACCTCACGCTGCGGTTCGACTACGCCATGATCGTGCACGACTGGGAACTCGTCGAGTCCGCCATTCTCGGTGCCCTAGGCATCCTCGGCTCGCGTTGACCGCGCCCGGCACCGGAACTGCACGGCTTCATGCGCGACACGCCGCGGTTACGGCGCCGCGCGCGGCGTGTCGGCCGTGATCCCTTGCAGTTCGGGGCGGGCCGGGACTCAGTCGCGGGGGCTCAGGAGGTAGGCGTTGAGGGATGCCGTGAACTCGGCATCCACCGCCAGCGGCGCGTCGTCGATCGCGGTGATCGGCGCGGCCAGGCGCACGCTCGAGACGAGCCACGCGGCGTCTGCCTCGGCGAGCGTGGCGACGGGGATCGTCTCGTAGCCGACGGCGAAGCCGCGCAGAGCGAGGTGCTCGAACAGGCTCAGCTGCGTGGTGCCGTGCAAGATGCCAGCGTTCGGGGCGGGGGTGACGAACGTGTCGCCGCGGCGCACGATGAGCGACGCGGTCGGCGCCTCGAGCACGTACCCGTCGCTCGTGGTGAAGATCGCGTCGTCGGCGCCGCGGCGCTTCGCCTCGCGCAGGGCCGCCATGTTGACGGCGTACGACAGGGTCTTCGCGCCCAGCAGCAACCAGGGAGCGCGCGCGGGCGTCGCGAGCGAATACCCGCGGTCGAGCGTGACGACGCGGATGCCTTCGGTGCGCGCCCGCGTGAAATCGGATGCCTCGGCGGCCGTCACCCACGCGGTCGGCGCCGGTCCGTGCTCGACTCCGCGGCTGAGGATCAGCTTGACGACCGACTCGCGGGCGCCGCAGTGCGCGGCGGCCCGGTCGACGGCCGCCCGCCACTGCGCGAGGTTCGGCAGGGGCAGCTCGCACAGCTGCGCCGAATGGGCGAGGCGCTCGAGGTGCGCGGTGACCTCTTGCGGGTGCCCGTCGACGACCCCGATCGACTCGAAGATGCCGTCGCCGCGCTGCGTGCTGAGCTCACCCACCGTGAGCGCGGGCGCCGCCGGGTCGACCTCGGTGAAGGTGTCGTCGTAGTCGGCGCGGTCGTCGCCGGCCGCTGCGGGGTCGATCATGAGAGCGAAGCGCCAAGCCATGCGCCGAGCCTACGCCGGGCGCCGGGGTCGGGAATGCCCGGGCGCGCCGCTCGGTTACACTGGATCAGCCGGGCCGCAGTAACCCCGGGCTCCATCTTTCGCCGCTTTGAGCGGCCACGCGCCGAGAGGCGTTCTGCGGCCCGGCACTTCTGTGCTCGGCCGGCCCACGCCCCCGCTCCCCCGCGCGCGCCTCGCGCCGTCAGGTAAGCGAATCGCGGCGCCAGAGCGCCGCGCACGTCGTCAGCTCGCCCGCGTAGGTGTCGAGGCGCAGCGCGCGGGTCGTGAGCGCGGCCGCGCGCTCGGGTTCGGCGGCGTCGTAGTCGTCGGCGAGATCGGCTGCGCCTGCGGCTTCGACGCGGCAGAACGACGCGGCGCGCTCGAGGGCGACCGCGAAGTCGCCGACGAATACGCCCCGGAGGATCTCGTCGACGAGAGCGATCAGCTCTTCGGGGCCGGCGGGTGTCGGCGCGCCGGCGATCACGGTGTCGATGCCGTGCCGCACGGCGCTGCCGCGCTCGTAGAGCAGCGCCGCGGTGCGCGCATCGTCGCGCACCATCAGCTGCAGCAGGTACAAGCGCCACAGCGCGCCGGGCAGCGACGACGCCGGCGAGTGCGACCACAGCTCGGCGAGGGTGTCGATGCCGTGCGCGTCGGTGAACGTCACGAGGCGCTCGACGACCTCGTCGGAGGGTTCGTCGCGCGCGCGGGTGAGCAGAGCGGATGCCGTGGCGTGCGCCGCCCTCGACACCTCGGCCGGATCGGTCGAGCCGAACCGGCGGTCGAAGGTCGACGCCGGTCGCTGCACCGGGCGGTGGTACTCACGGGGCACGCCCGACCGGTCATCACTCACCCGTCCAGGCTACCGGCGGCCACGCGCGGTGGGGCCAGCGGGGGCAGCGGGACGCACAGAAGGGTCAGGCCGTCGAGACGGCGAACAGCGGCGTGGTGGACGGCTTGCCGTCGGGTGCACCGCCGGACGGCTCGACCGTCACCGCGATCGTGTCGCCCGCTTGCATCGTTCCGGTCAGCTGTGCGGTCGCGGCCGAACCGTCCGCCGTGAACGTGCCGGCCGAGATGGGCGACTCGCCGCGCACGTACCAGAGCTCGAACGTGCGGTCTGCGGGCAGGGTCGGCAGCCCGTCGGCGACGAGCACCACCTTGCCGAGGCTCTCCGACCAGTGCACGGTGGCGGTTCCGCCCTCGAAGCGGGTCTGGGCGACCCGCGCGTCGGGCGCCGCCTCGATCTGTTCGAGCGCGGTCACCGCGGGGGGCGTGCGCCACAGGTTCGCGATCGCCCCGGTTCCCCAGCCGATCCCGACGAGCAACACCATCGACGCGGCGAGCGCGAAGAGTCCGCGGCTCCAGTTGCGCCGTTCGATGGCCTGCACGACCTCGGTGGGCGGCGAGACGGGCTCACGGGGCTCCGGCGCGACGGGCGCGGATGCCTCGGGCTCGAGCTCAACCTCGACGGCCTCGGGCTCGACGGGCTCCGCCTCGACAGGCACGGATGCCTCCGGCGCGATCCCGACTGCGACCGTGGCATCCGTCTCGACGTCTACCGAGGCCGTGGCATCCACCTCGTCATCATCGAACGCCTCGGCCGGCGCAGGAGACTCCTCCGCGTCACCGCCGGGGTCGGCGGCGATCGCGCGGAGCAGCGCCGCGCGCATGCCGAGCGGCGGCGAGACGGGCGGGGCGCCCTCGGCGAGCGCGGCGGCGGTCTCGGTGTCGGCGTCGGCGATGCCCGCCCACTCCGGGTGCTCGGCGAGCGCGGCGAGATATGCCTGCTCGTCGCTCGGCGAGAGCGCGCCGAGGGCGTGACCGGCAGACAGCTCGGCGAACTCGTGCACGTTCATCTGGTCACCCCCATCTCGTTTCGCAGGCGCGACAGCCCGTCGCGCATTCTCGTCTTGATCGTCCCCAGGGCGGCCCCCGTCAGTGCCGCGATCTCGCTCTGACTGTAACCCCCGAAATAAGCCAGGGTCAGCGCTTCGCGCTGCGGGTCGGGCAGTGCCTCGAGGGCCCGCGTCACGCGCGTGCTTTCGAGGCGCAGTTCGACCTGTTCGTCGACGCCCGCGGGCGTCGTGTGCAGGTCGCGGAGCCCGGCCCGTTCGTCACGATCGGCACTGGACTGCGCCGACCGCACCCGGTCGACGGCCCTCCGATGCGCGATCGTCATGATCCACGACCTCCCCTGTCCTTTGTTCGGAGCGAACGAGGCGGCGGATTGCCAGATCTCGAGAAAGACCTCTTGCAGCACCTCTTCGCTCTGAGCACGGTTGACGAGCACGCGCAGGATGAGACCGAACACGCGGGGCGACAACGCGTCGTAGAGCTGCGCGAAGGCGCGGTCGTCGCGCGCGGCGATGCGGCCGAGGAGCTCGGCGACGTGATCACGTGCCGGCGCATCCTCGGGCACCTCCATGCCGTCGATCACCATCTCCCACAGCATGCCTCATCCCGCCGCGATCTGTCGCACCGGCGCTCACCCGAAGGTGAACGAGTACACCTCGACCCCCGGGTCGACCTCGACGGTCAGGGTTCCGGCCTGCACGGCGTCGCTGCGCGCGATCTCGTAAGAGCGTGGGGTCCCCGACACGGCGATCGCCGTTTCGGTGCCGTCGGCGGCGCGCACTCGTACGTTCCCCTCGCCGGCGAGCACCATGCGCACCTGGGCGGCGTGGTAGTCGAGTCGGATGCCTGCAGCACCCGCGCCCGTCGGCGTCGCGAACTGGGTCTGCACGTTCCACGCGCCTTCGAGCGCGAACGTGTCGGCCGGCTGATCTGCGGGGTACGCGAACGTGCCCTCACCGGCGCGGTAGGGCTCGGGGCCGGCGTAGTTCACGTCTTTCGACGAGCCGAGGAAGGTCTCGCGGGTCGTCGATCCGGCATCGGGAGTGTCGTCGGCGACGTCGGTGGCCGCGGGGAGCGTGACGCCGGGGTCGGCGTCGTCGAGCAGTTCGCGGATCATCTTCTCGGTGGCGGCGTAGTTGCCTTCGCCGAACGAGATGTGCCGCACCGTTCCGCTTGCATCGATCAGGTAGTGCGCGGGCCAGTAGCGGTTCCGGTAGGCCGTCCACGTCGACAGGTTGTTGTCGAGGGCCACCGGGTAGTCGATGCCGAAGTCCTTCGCCCCGGCGGCGACGTTCGAGGCATCCTTCTCGAACGCGTACTCGGGAGAATGGATGCCGATGACCTCGAGCCCCGCGTCGCGGTAGGCCTCGTCCCACGCCACGACGTGCGGGATCGAGCGCTGGCAGTTGATGCACGAGTACGCCCAGAAGTCGATCAGCACGACCTTGCCGCGAAGGCTCTCCAGGTCGATGGCCTCGCCGCCGGGAGTGTTCAGCCACGAGTCGATGCCGCGGATCGCGGGCGCCGTGCCGCACGATTGCAGTTCGTCGGCGCCGTTCGTGCACTTGTCGAGGTCGCGGTTCTCGTCAGTGACGAGCCCGCCGAGCCCGAGCGCCTGCGCGGCCTGATCGTTGTCGGTCAGGTCGCGTTGCAGTTGCGCGGTGTAGTCGGGCAGCAGCCGCTGCAACTGCTGAGGCACGTTGAAGACCAGCCCCACGGCGAGGGCGAGCATCGCGACGCCCGCGGCGATCCGCAGGCCCCGCTCGCGGGTGCGGAACGCGCGTATGCGCTCGATCACGCCGCGCCCGGCGAGGGCGAACACGAGAAGCGGCACCGCGACTCCGATCGCGAATGAAGCGGTCAAGAGCACGGTGTCGAGGCCGATGCGGCCGGTGGCGCCGGCGACGATGATCGCAGCGAGTACGGGCCCCGCGCATGGCACGAACACGGCGCCGAGGGCGAGTCCGACCCCGAACCCGCTGCCGCTGTTGGCGACCTCTTTGCGCGGGATCCACTGGAACGGCTTCTCGAGCAGCTGCTCGAACCGCGGCACCATCAGGCCGACGCCGATGAGCACGAGCACCGCGATGCCGACCCAGCGGATGACGTCTTGCGGCAGGTGCAGCAGCCCGAGCAGCAGCGAGCCGACGAGCGTCACGAGCGTGAAGCTCGTGACGAGCCCCGCGATCACGAGGTACGGCCGGCTGCGGCGCGCCGGAAGCGTGCGGGATGCCGCCGCGCGCCCCGCGCCGTCGGTGTCGGCGTTCTGCGGTTCGAACCGCGCCGACTGCGCGCCCCCGGTGAGGAAGATGACCGGCAGTACCGGCAGGATGCACGGCGAGATGCCGGTGATGAGCCCGCCCAGCAGGCCGATGATGATGAGGTCCATGACCATCCCGTCTCTGTCGGGATTGGTTCGCAGCCGACCGGGTTTCGGATTGCTCGAAACCCGTGGCAATCCGATTCGGGCAGCGCTCCGAACAAGTCTCGAGGCCGCAGTCCCGCAGCCTCCGATCGACCTCGATCGCTCGATCACTCCCGATCAACGGAGGGCATCATGCTCAGCACCAAGAAGAAGATCACCGCAGCTCTGACCTTGACAATCGCCGGAGCCTTCGCCCTGTCGGCCTGTTCGATGGGCTCGTCGACCCCCGCCGAGACGTCGCCGGCCGCGATGGAGCAGCAGACCCCGTCGGCGACGCCCGACGCGATGACGAACGACCCCGCCGCCAACCTCGTCGGCCCGGCCTGCGCCGCCTACGCCGAGGCCGTGCCGTCGGGTGCCGGATCGATCCAGGGCATGTCGCAAGACCCGGTCGCCGTCGCCGCGTCGAACAACCCCATGCTAACGACGCTCGTGCAGGCCGTGAGCGGTCAGCTGAACCCCGACGTCAACCTCGTCGACACGCTCAACGGCGGCGAGTTCACCGTCTTCGCCCCGGTCGACGACGCTTTCGCGAAGGTCGACCCCGCGACGATCGACACCCTGAAGACCGACAGCGCGCTGCTGACCAAGGTGCTCACCTACCACGTGGTGCCCGGTCAGATCGAGCCGTCAGAGATCGCCGGCACCCACAAGACCGTCGAGGGCGGCGAGGTCACCGTCACGGGCTCCGGTGACAACTGGAAGGTCAACGACGCCACCGTGCTGTGCGGCGGCGTGCAGACGGCGAACGCGACCGTCTACCTGATCGACTCGGTGCTGATGCCGAACAACTGATCACCGCTGAGGTGAATGAGCGGCCGTCGGCGCGATAGCGTCGGCGGCCGCTCGCGTTCATGGAACACTCGACCTGCCGGTACGCTGGAACGATCAGGGCCTCTAGCTCAGTCGGTAGAGCATCGGACTTTTAATCCGCGGGTCGTGGGTTCGAGCCCCACGGGGCCCACCGCGTTTTTCGCCTCGGATCCCTTGAAAATACTGAGATCGCAGCGGTTCGGTGTTCGTGAAAAACTCTCCGTGACAACACTTTGACAACATCTGAGCGGTTCTAAACGCGTTCGAATGCACGCCAATGACCGTCAGTGAGGAGAGACGCCGGCCTGAGCTGTCGTCTCTTCATCGTCTGTCGACGCGTCATTGCCGAGTCCGCGATCGAGCACGTTGGCCACATCGCTGGACGCTGCCGCCGCATCGAGCGCGTCAGAGACACTGTCGAGGTCGTCGTCGAAGAGGTCCGCGTAGGTATCTAGGGTCATCGCGGCCGACGCATGCCCGAGCATCCGCTGAACAGCTTTGACGTTGGCTCCGGCCGAGATCGCGAGCGATGCCGCTGTGTGGCGAAGATCGTGCGGAGTCACACGGGGAAACGGCTCGGGCGGCTCGCGGCCAGCAGCGAGTGCCCCGGCGATCTCGTCGGCGCTGATCGCCTGCGCCCGCCCGACGGCACCATGAAACCAACCCGACGTCGACTTGGGGCGCCGCAGGTGGATCTTGCCGTCACCGAAGACGAGTTGGTCGCGACCCTTGCCCGCGACGAGGCGAGCCATGGTGGGGGCGAAGAAGGGTGGGTAGGGCACCTGACGCCGCTCGTGGGTCTTCGGTGTACCCACCTCGATGTAGCTGCCGACCTCGACGGCGTTCTCTTCGACGCTGACGCGGCGGCGGCGCGTGTCGACATGTTTGACGCGGAGCCCCGTCGCCTCTCCCCACCGAAGACCGGTGTAGGCGAGAAAGACCACCAGCTCAGGATGCGATGCCTCGCGGGCGAGCGCCGCGACTTGGTCGTGGCTGAGATAGGCGCGTGACTTGGCGACCTTGCGTGGGAGCTTCACGCCGCGTGCAGGATTGGACGAGATGCGGCGGTCGCGCAGAGCGACGTCGAGGATGCCGGCGAGCACCTCGTGCACCCTCCGTACCGTCGTGGCACTGTGTGTGAGCGACAAATCTGACACCCAGCTCTGCACTTCGGAGTGCCGAATCGAACCGATCGCGCGATCCTCCCACCGCGGCAACACGTGGATCCGCCACGCGGAATCGATGCTGCGGAAAGTTGATGGTTTCAGGTCGGCGTGACGAGAGACGATCCACTCGGCGCCGACAATGCCGAGCGGAATGCGCGCGTCCGCGGGGTCGACGAACTCGCCCCGGTTCTTGGAGATCTCGACCTCGGCGAGCCTGAGCTCCGCCTCGCGCTTCGTACGGAACCCGCGGAGCGTGGCCTGCCGGCCGTCGGGCTTGCGATAGCTGATCCGATATCGGCGGCCGCTGTTGGTGCCGTAAGGGTGGATGCTTCCCATGTCAGTCCGAACCTTCGGTCATCGCGAGCCGTTTGGTCAGCGCCTGGCGGCTGAGTCGCGTGCGCCCGGCGAGATTCGTCCACGGGACGTTCACACCGCGCAGCGCGACGATCAGCCCGTCACGCTCGTCAAGCAACGCGAGCTCCTCGGCGCGCAGCAATTCAAGCTGTCGCGAGACGGCGCTCAGCCGCGAGAGGGCATCCGTGCGACTCCCCCATCGATCGGTGAGGACCTGCTCTCGGGCCGCGGCTGCCGCCTGCTCCGCAGCCTCTCGACGGCGGGTCTTTCGACGAGCTGTGGCGTTCTTGCCCATGTAACCCGGTTTACACAATTGCCCCGTGATTCCGCAAGGGCGGTCATGGTCCACTCAAAGTGCCTGCGTGCATTGCTCTCGCTCGTCTTCGTGATGCCGGCCGTGCTTCTTCCTCCAACTGTGTCCGCTGGCACCCTTTGGGGGCGCTCGCATAGGGAGCGGTGGTCGTTCATCCTCCCGTCCGCGTCTTATGCGACGGGTTCACAATCGCGCCGCCGAATGTTCAGTCCTGTCGGAGCGAGCATCCCCGAAATCGACGACACCCCCGATTTGCGAAACCAGGACGTTCCCAGTCAAGGCGCACGCTCAAGGACCGGGTGCGGGCATGTGAAGGTGTAGGCATGATGGCGGTAGCTGAAGAGGAGCCTTGATGCGATCGAGTAGACCGATCCCCGGTAACCCGTGGCCGAACGACATGGTGATCACCGTGGATGACAGGCCCAGCGCACTCCTTGAGATGCTCTGGATCCGCGAGGCTCACGATCTCCATCTCGACGGCGCAGATCTTCCACCGCTGCTCGTCGACACCCCTGCGGCCGCGAGCGGACGTGATGTCTCCGCAACGGAACGAGCCCAGTGGGAGCAGGCTTGGCCGCGTTTGTGGCAGGCAGTGGCGGAGCATGCTGGCCGTGACGAGGATCCCCGCCAGTTCGAGCTCCTCCAGCAGACCGCGAACGGTTCGCTCGAGCGCGAGAAGGTCCTTCGCGAGATGTTCGGGCCCTCGTGGCGGGACGAGTTCGGTGACGCCGTGTTCGACGACGACTCCTACCAGGACTGGTCCCAGAGGGGCACGGACGCCCACCTGTCCTCGATGCGACAGCGCATGACGCAGTCGCCGGAGCACAGGAACCTCGATGCGCTCATCCGGGCATGGCGTGCCGGGATGACCAAGATCGTGACTATCCCCTGCGAAGGCGAGTACTCACACAAGATCACCTCCAACGCGTCGCTGATGACTGACACCACGCGCAACGACAGCGACAGCTACGAGCGCGCCCTCGACTCATTCCACTGACGACTCAACGGACCTCCTCCGCACGCGCTCAGATGGGGACACCAGGTACGATTTTCGCGCGACGCCCGGAGACCGACCGGCGTGCGGTCGGCCGTCGTCGTCAGTCCGCGGTCTCGGGGCCCGAGCCCACGCATCAACGCCCGGTCAGGAGCCGATCCCGGTCGGGCCGCTGCCGATAGCTCCCATGCCGGGCGTCACCGGCAGATCTGCCGGTGACGGCGAACCCTTGACGAACGTACGGGGGATCCCCTCCGAGGAACTTCCCTCCCCGACGACCGAATCACCGTCAACATCCGACCATCCCCGCGAACCACGACCCCGACGGACCGACAGTGCGACCAGCAGACCGAAGACTGCGCCCACCACGATCCCCACCAGCGGAGTGCTCCACGCTCCGAGCGCGATGCCCACGAGCGCGCCCAACGCGACACCGGAGGCCCACGCGACGAGTTCGGACCGAAGCCTGCGTGTGCTCATGGCGCGAGGCTACCCTCCGCGGATCCGCGCGCCAAGCATTCACGCGCGCAGAGGGACCGGTCATCGAGCGGCCGTCCATGTGTCGCGATGAATGTCGGGCGTTCCTGATAGCCATGAGTCTCGAGTTCTCGACCAGAGAGGGACCATGATCGACTTCGATCCAATTCGGGACACAATGTGGCAGGCGCGATGGGATGGCCTTGTGCTGATCTGGCAAGCCATTTGGGCCAGCGTCCTCGCTCACTGGTGGTTCGGGCCGGTACTCCTTGTCGCGTTGATCACAGCTGGGCGAAGGAAGCTTCTTCGCCTGGCACGCGGGATCGGTACTGCATTCCTACGCTCGAATACGGACTGATCGCGCAGTCACCCTCAATCAGGTTTGACTACGCTGTTACGTCAGCGGAAGAGCTGACCGCCATCAAGGGAAGCCGCTTTCGATCCGGCAGGTGGTCATTGGCCGTCCGCAGGAGTTCGTTTCGAGAGCGGTCCAACCGGTCGGCGAGCTCTAGGAGTCGTGATTTGCTTGCGGACGGGATTTCCATCCACGCGTCCGCATACCGGACGACGTCTGGAAACTCGTTCCGAAGCTGTCGGTAGTCGACATCGACCGCGGTCAGTCGCGGCATCAGTCTGGCCACCACGTGCGGATCCAGTGGGCCGCGACAATAGATCGTGCTGGAGCCCGGCATCTCGGCGCGCGTGGCAAGTGCGCCTTTGCTCAATGACTGGCGAACTCCGCCAATCGCTTCTCCAAGATCTAGCAGGGACCCTTCGAAGGAAACCGGAGTGAGGAAGCCTTGGCGGCTGAACACCTTAGACAGGAAGTCCTCCGGGTCCGGGTCCTCAACCCAGCGAACGAGCGGCGCGGACTCGCCATCCACCATGCCCGCGATTTCGGCGTAGGCCCGATCGAACGCATCGCCGTCCGACATTCCGTCGACGAGGTACTCATAGAACCTTGGTGCGAAGAACGCCCCTGCGTCGTCCGACAACCTCTTGTTTGTACCGATTAGCCAGCCGCCGTTAGGAACGAAGTGTGGGGCCCAGTGCGCGGTGTCACATCCATTTAGGAACACCCCGCTCAGACACATCGGGGGTTTGCGGAACGCTTCGAGAAGCTCGCGCGGCGAGACCTTGCGTTCGGCCGGCATCCCGGTCTCATCGACGTCGATTGCGAGCAGGGCGCCACGTTTGCCGTGACCGATGAAGTGGACAATGTCCGGCTGGAAGGACTCGACCGCACCTGGAAGATCCGTCCAGAATCGGTCCACTTGCACGTCAACCACGCAACGTGAGCGTGCCTCCAGGGCCATAATCCATCGGATCTCGTCGTTGGCATACAGAAGATCTGGCGCCAACCTCAGTTGTGCCCACACCAGGATTCGAAATGGTCCACGTCGCGCAAGGGCCTCCCTCATGCCTGGAGCCTACCGAGAGGCCACGACGTGCCCAGGCGTGGCGACGATCATGCCCGGGTGTCGGTGCGCCTCGACGCAAAGGAGAGCCCCTATGCGGGCGTTCGTAGAGGGACCCCGTCAGAGCCGGTCGCTATGGTCATCTCGTGGAATCAACCGACTTCTGGGCACAGATCGTCCAGTTGATTGCTGTTCTTGCGCTCGCCCTTGTCATCGAGGTTAGAGCGATGTACCTGCGGGTCCAGGCAATCAACAAGCCCCGCACCAAGGGCGCGCGCGTGGCGATCGCCGTCATGTACGCGGTCGCCGTCATAGGCCTGACGTCATCGTTCCTTGCGGGTCTAAGCGGGATGACCGGTGCCGCGATTCCTGACAAACAGACCGCGCTCGTCGTTTACGCGTTGATCTACACCTTCTTCGTGCTGGTCGCCGCACCCACGATTCCCCTAATCTGGGCGCTCATTGACGATCTACCGTTCTCACCTCAAGGCATTGCGCGATGGAAGCTAACCCGACTTCGAGCTCGAGTTGACGACGCGTTCCGACAGGCCGATCGCGCCGCCCGCGCCGCCCGTCTGGAGTTGCAGGGTGCAGCGTGCTCGGACGTCGTTGCGGCCAGCAGGTTGCTGGCCAGTGGGGAGGCTAGCGCCAACACCCTCATGAATGAGTCACTTCAGCGGTTCGAATCCGCGCGTCTCGCGCCACCAGATCTTGTCGAAGCGCGCGATGAAATCCAGTCATTGCTAGAGATACTTGCGGACGGCCATGACTTCACTACGGACGAGGCGAAGAGATGGCGCGCATCTGCGCGTGTCGTAAGGGCGGCGGGCGGTCACTCGATGCCTTGAGCGCAGCCGCCGACGCCGCGCCTGCGTCCAAACGCTCGCTTCAGGACCGGCTTTCGGACAGACTTCCAGCCAATCGATCGAACGGCCCTTTGTAGAGCGAAGCGACAACCATCCAATCGGCTTCTTCGATGAGGTTCTGGCTGCCGTATTCAAGCCCGCCGTCGAGGCGGCAGGTTTCGAGCTCCGCACCGCAAAGCGTCAGGGATCAGACGTGATTCAGTCGACCATCGTTACTGAATTGCTAGCGGCGGACATAGTTCTTGCAGACCTAACCGAACACAATCCGAACGTTCTGTTCGAGCTCGGGATGCGGATCGCAGCCGACAAGCCTGTCGCTCTGGTTCGGGCCAAAGGTACTGGGCCGATCTTCGACGTGGACAACCTGCTCCGAGTCGAGGAGTACAGCCCAAACCTCTGGCAGAGCACCCTCGCAGGCGACATCGGCGCCATCACTCGGCATCTGCAAGGGGCGTGGGAGGCCCGGGACACTGGCCAGAGCTTCCTCCGCATACTGGCGCCCAACGCCAATTAGGCGTCGACCGCGGAGACTGGAAACCGCGGCGTCCGGGGCGCAGGACACCCGAGCCGATCAGCCGCCTTCAGTTTTGGGCTCCGCGCTGAGGTCTGGCAAAGATCCTCCGAGCGGTCGCATGTGTGTCATGGACGCGTAATACTCGCGGGTGAAAGGCATCACCCCTGTGCCCAGGGTTCCTAAAATCTTGGCTGGCCCGAACGGCTGTCCGACCTTCGCGAGGCGCCACACGCCCATACGCTCAGGATCGGGTTCAAGCGGGGATCCGCCTTGCAGCACTTTGTGATGTTCGATAGCGCCAACGTCCCCTGGGAAGACGTAGTTCACCCAAGAGACAGCGACATCGGTCGTTTCGCCGCGCTCTCGATCTTCGTAGTACTTGACCCACTCGCCGACCGTATGCGTCCTTCGAATCCATTCGAAGGTACCTTTGCCCGCCTCGATAATGACCGTTCGCCGACTCTCCACAGGATCAAACGACGGATCCACATAGACCATTGCGCGCCTTGGCCCATCATTGGTGACCGTCAACCCGAGGCCCACTTGCACGCGTACTCCCGCGTCGCGGGGCAGAGAAAACTCCTTCTCCGCAGTGATCTCTTCCGCTTGCGGCTCACGAGACAGCCCATCGTCAATCATCGAGTCCGGGAGCCATGCCTGTGTCGACTCGTATGTGACGCCGACGAACAGGCGAGGCATCTCTGCATCGATGCGAGCGCGCTGCGCCTCGACCTCAAGCAGTCGACCGTTCTCGAACTCTTCCCGGGCGACCTCAAGCGTCTTCTCGGTCGCCTGCACACTCTTGCGCGTTAGGCCGATCTGCCAAGCAATGAACACCACCGAAGCCGTCGTAGCCACCGCAGCGGCGAGGGTACTCCAAGCGGTCAAGGTCTCAACGAACGTTGGCTCGATTGTCGGCGCAGGCACAGCAAGGAACATGCGCTCATCCTGGCAGAGGTGCCCGACGCTGATGTCGAAGGTCAGTGCGATGATCCTCGCGAGCGCATCAAGGTGGTGCGTCTGGGATTGGGGAGCATCATGGCCATCGAGATAACGCACGTCCGGTTCGGCAGCACCAAGAAGACAGAGGACGAGATCGTCAAGTACAAGTGGAAGAACGTCAGCACCGGAAAAGTCGGGGAGAACGACAAGCCCTCGCTGGTCGCGTGGGTCGATGACAAGACGAACACTGCATATGTCGGCAGCGGCGCAAATCGCGTGAACGTTGCTTCTGTCCATCCAGAGAACACCAAGCCGTACCTTCGCACCTACGCGGACGGCAAGTGGACGAACAACCTGGTGAGTCTCCCGACCTTCTGAAGTTCGGCGGCGTAGGCCTCGAACCGGGCGATGTGCTGCGCGTAGTCCGTCGGGTAGAGGTGGGAGTAGATCGTGTCCGTCGTGACGACGCTCGCGTGGCCGAGCCAGCGGCTGACCTGGTACGGCGGGAACCCAGCGGCGAGTCTCAAGCTGGCCGCGGTATGGCGGAGGTCGTGCACGCGGATCGCCGGAAGCTCGGCGCGACGGAGCGCGGGATTGAAGTAGTTCCGGCGGAAGCTCGCGAGATCCCACACCCGCCCGTAGTCGACCCGATGCGATCCCGGTGTGCGCCCCGGCCAGAACAGCGCGTCGTCGTCGCCCGAGCGCGGGTGCTGCATCTTGTGTGCCTTCAGGTCGGCAATCGGCCGACGGTCGAGCAGGGGCACGTCGCGCGATGAGCGCCGCGACTTTGGCGTTCCGAACACCCACTCCCCTGCGATGTGTTGCGCGGTTTGCCGCACCGAGACATGGCCGGCAGCGAGGTCTACATCGCGTACGCGCGGACCTGCAACCTCACCCGCCCGGAGGGCGGTGTACGCCATGAACCGCACCAGTACGTCGTAGGGCTTGAACAGCGTGAGCTGGCCCGAGGCAGCCTCCACCTGCGCGTAGGTCAGTGCTGCGAGGGTGCCCTCGTTCACGTCGTGCGTTTTCGGCAAGTCGATCCGATCACAAGGGTTGAAGGCGATCTGCCGGTCCCAGATCGCGTGCCGATGGTGCTCGACAGGGAGCCCTCTGCGTGCGCTGCCCACTAAAGGATCGGCGCGAACGAGCAGTCCTAGCTCGGTCCGCTGATAGCCTCGCGGCGTGACCTACCCGATCGTCGACGTCTCCGCGTGGACGGTTGTAGTGGAGGAACAGCTGGGTGCGAGCGAGAAAGTGTGGCTTGCGGCGCCAGGAGTACCGCACACCCCCGAGAACCGCTGGCTGTTCAAGCCCGTCACTCTGCACTCCAACGGACATATGCAGGGTGGGGATTGGGCCGAGAAGATCAGCGCCGAGCTCGCGCATTTGCTTGGAGTCCCCAGCGCCGTGGTCGAGCTGGGCGTACGCAGCGGTCGCGCCGGAACACTCTCGAGAAACGTACGACCGGACGTCGAGTGGGAGACATACACGGGCGGCCTTTGGCTGGATGCCAGCGCCAACGTTCCATTCTCGCTCAACAGTTCCGTTGATCGCGTGCACGGGGCAACTCCCGGCTACTCGATGCAGGCGATTCACGATGCTCTGCAGGGGGTCGACGTGCCATACGGGACGAGCGTTGGAGAGCTTGACGCGTTTGGCTACTTCACTGGTTTCCTGGTGCTCGACGCTTTGGTGTCCAATCGCGACCGACATGAGCAGAACTGGTCGGTGCTCCGACATGCTCTTGGGCGTGAGCGGACGCGGCTAGCGGCGGCCTACGACAACGAAGGGAGTCTTGGATACAACCTCCTGGACGCTCGGCGCCTTGAACTCTTGGCCGACCGGCCACGATTCGATGCATTCGTTGCTCGCGGCACGGCCTGGCGATTCGATTGGGAAGAAGAACCAACACCGAGCCTCGTCGAAGCAGCTCGACGCGCTGTGAATCTGGGAGCTAACGCCGCGAGGGACCACTGGTGTGCTCGCCTAGATCTGCTGGATCTCGCCGATGTCGAGGCAATCATCCACGCAGTACCGGGAATGTCGGAACCTGCGCGTAGGTTTGCTCGTAGCCTGATCACAACAAATCTTGGAAGGATGCGCGATGAAATCTGTTGACACACAGATCGCAGACGCAACCCGACCTGTACCCGTTGGCGGTCGCCGACTCATAGTGAGCTGGCAACACCCGATCACACGTGCTATCGAACCGATTGGCCAACTCGCCTTCGACGGCTATGAGTACAAGTTCGACTACTTCGCGCGGGCACGCGACGTCGAAGGCTTCGTTCCTCTGCTCGGTTTCGACGACATCGATGCGTCCTACACATCGCGCACGCTGTTCCCTTTCTTCGCGCAACGGATCATGGACCCACGCCGCCCGGACTACAAACGTCACCTGCACGAGCTTGCGCTTGACGATGATGACACTCCGTGGGAACTCCTCTCCCGATCCCACGGCGCCCGGGAGGGCGACACGATCCAGTTGTTCCCCGTTCCCCAACTACGCAGCGAATCCTGGCACTGCTTCTTCTTGGTCAACGGCGTTCGGCATCTCATGACAAAGACGGTGCCTGTTCATGGTGTGGATCGCGGAATGTACTCGATCGACGAACTCGAGACGCTGCTTGGCTCCCTCAGGCCGGGCGACGAACTCACTCTCCACTCCGAGCCAACTAACCAGTTCTCCCAGCTCGCCCTACTCGTTTTGGCGGGCTCGGACGATCCCCTCGGTTACGTTCCCGATCTGCTAACTTCCGCACTCGATCGAGCGCGTGCCGCAGGCACAGTAGAGCTGCACGTGGAGCATGTGAACTCAACAGACGCGGGATGGCACCTTCGCATCCTCGTGGAGATGGAAGCGCAGCTCGATCCCGACTTTGACTTCTTCGCGGGCGAGCAATTCCGACTGGCGGCACACGCGTAGGCGTTTCTGAAGAGAACACCATTCGGATAGTCGAGGACCCAGCTGCGTGACCAGAGCTTCGAGGTCACGCTCCGTCAGTGACCGTAATTAGCCGACCGGCGGGAGGTCGCCCGACGCGGTGTACCACGACGACCACTTCTTCTACCGAACGACCTGCGCCGATACTTACCTCGTACGAAGAACATGCGCTCGTCTACGGCTAGACGGCTTCCTCCAGCTCTACGTCCGGCCACACCTCACTCCGATCGGACCCGGAGAGTAACTGACTCCCAGCCCCTCACGCGACGTTCTCGTTGTAGCTCCGCGCCTACGGAGGGCAGCCAGGAATCATCGAAGGAGTCTGGGTGCCGCCGATCGTCGCGCGACGCTAACCAAGCCGGGTCGCACGCCTGGCTAGCCGACCAGTCACGCCACAACTGCGCGCGCCGGTCCCCTCATCGCGCACTGCCCGAATAGGGATCGTTTGTCTCGATCGATCCTTTGACGCGCGCTAGCGCTGCGAACGATGTCAGCGCCGAGCGATAGTGTCCTCTCTCCTGGACCCATCGGCAGAGGACGAACTATGGCGCGCAAGAAGGCCGAACCGCACATTCATAACGACGTGGACGTCACAACAGATCGACTGAACGACTTTGCGCTCGCAAGTCGATCCACCCAAGTCAACGTTCTCGCGAAGCTGCGTGCCCAGAGCGCCGACGACAGCGTCGCGACGCAGTTCAATGTCGCGAGCTTGGTGCTGGCAATCTTCGTCGTCATTGCAGCGCCATTCATCACGGTGCAGCCCGATCCAGCGCTCGCCACGTCGTGGTGGGCCAGGCTAATCCTGATAGTTGCGCTCGTCGGCATACTGCTTCTGGCACTGTCGCCGGCGTTATGGGACGCGGCGAGGGGCCATGTAAAGCGTGAACGCGCCGTCGTGTGGTTGGCCGCCTACGAGGATGAACTCGCACGCCGCCATCGTCTGCGCGGCGCGGCCGCGCGGCGATGGCAGCGCGAGCACTAAGCGAACGGCGTCGTGCCGCCCCGGCGAAACGAGTCGGGTCGCTGGAAGCGGTGTCCACGAGGCCCGAGCGGACGCTCGCGCTTCGCCGAGTCACACCGCTGCGAGCGATGCCCGGATAGGGATCGTCCCGGCGGCCAGGCTCACGGATAGTGTCGACGCGTGAGCGAACGCAAGAGATCGATCATCGCGTGGACCATCGCCGGCATCGTGGTCGCAGCGGGTGCCGTCGCACTGATCGCCGGGCTGCTGACCCCGGTCACGTTCGGCTGGTTCGCGTATCAACCGCTCGCAGACGCAACGTTCGTTCCCGGGGCCAGCGGTGTGTTCCTCTCCCGCACCACGATTATCGGAGGGGTCATCCTGGCGATCGGTCTCCTCACGGTCGCCTTCCTCATCGGTCGGCGTACGGCGCAAGTGCGACCCAACCGGTCCAACTCCGAATCCGCGATCTGACTGCCAAACGCCCGGACACCCTCCCCGAACGCACGATGCCCAATTAGGGATCGTCATTCCTGCGCTGGCTGACCGTCCCGTCAGACCCTTCCTCATACTTGCGCGCTGCGCTAGTATGGCGGTGTGAAGTTCGCGGATCGGGACATCGAGGAGTACTGGCTCGGTGGTCCAGCACCGCGACGCGTGCCACCCGACGTCCGGAGGCGTCTGGTGCGCAAGCTCCAAATGCTCGAGGCGGCAGCGGAGCTCCAAGATCTGAGGATCCCGCCCTCAAACCGCCTCGAGAAGCTGCAAGGCGACCGGGCGGGCACGTACAGCATCCGGGTCAACGACCAATGGAGACTGGTCTTCGACTGGGACGGAGGGGAAGCGAACAATGTCGCATTCATCGACTATCACTGACGAGCTCTCGACGCCGGGTGAGATCCTGCTCGAGGAGTTTCTCGAGCCGTTCGGGCTAAGCCAGTATGAGCTTGCCAAGCGCATCGGCGTCGATCAAGCACGCATCTCGCGGATCGTCCGCGGCAAGCAGGCGATTACCGCGGACACCGCGTTGCGCCTAGGCGCATTCTTCAGCACCACACCGCATTTCTGGCTCCGACTGCAGGAGGGCTACGACCTCGCGCTCGCCCGCACCGAAGCGCCGATCAGCGCAATCCAGCCCCTGAGCGCCTGACCCATCTACGTGCAACCCGAGGGAGACTCGGGCATCGCTTCTGTGACAACATTTTGACAACATCTGAACGTAGGTGAACGTCGGCCAGTGTTGGTGAACAACCCCGAGAACAGCGTAAACACGCGGATCTCGACATTTCGATTCGCGCAGAACGGGGCCGTGCGTGGGTTCGAGCCCCACGGGGCCCACCATTCAGTCACTGGGATCGCGTGGCTCGATCAGAGCGCAACAATCGGGCGCGACCAGGCGACCTCGCGACCCAGCTGACCCAGGCTCTGCCAGAAGTGGCGGGCGCGCACCGCTCGAGATCCACCGGTCAGGAGTAGCTGGACGTGAGCCCACCGAATGACGCGCCGATGAACCAGAACAACCAGGCGAAAGTGATCGCGTAGCCGATGACGGTGACGCCGATCCAGACCCACAGCGGCGGCCAGCCGCCCGAGACGGTGCGGCGGCGCAGCACCACGGCGCGACCGATCATGTAGACCGCCGCTCCCCCGCCGAGCAACGCGAAGAACGACCATGCCCAGTGGAACGGCGCGGGCACGCCCCGCCTTCGCAGCTCGCGCCAGTCGAGCCAGCTGAAGACGATCCCGGCGCCCATCGCGACCCAGCCGAGCATCGACACGGCCAAAGTCTGCAGCTGCCACTGGATCATGCCCGACACCGCCGCCGACGAACCCGACTGGAGCACCCCGTGCAGATATCCGCCACCGTCGACCAGGAACAGGGTCGCGTACGGCAGGGCCGTGACAGCGATCACGAGCCATACCCACACCGTGTTCGTGTCGACCTGCACCTTCGGCCACATCCCTGCGGGGGCATACGGTGCGGCGCGCTCATACGCCGTCCATTGCGTGCCGTCCCACCACCGCTCGCCACTGACACCCGTGACGCCGGTCGGGTCGGGGTACCACCCGGCGGGGGCGCTCATGCCGACACCTCGAGGTCTGTGCCAGCCTGGGCGAGCTCGGCGAGGGCCGCCTCGGACGGCGCTTCGGCGACCCCCGCGATGAGGTCGGTGAACACGCGCACGTGGAATCCGCGCGCGAGCGCGTCGAGCGCCGACACCCGCACGCAATAGTCGGTTGCGATGCCCGTGACATCGATGTCGGTCACACCCCGCGCGGCGAGCACGTCGGCGATCGCTTCGCCGTCGCCGGTCGTCCCATCGAAGACGGAGTAGCCCGACACGCCCTGCCCTTTGCGCACATGGTGCGTGACGGCATCGGTGACCAGCAGCGGGTCGTATTCGGCGCCCGCCGTGTCGGCGATGCAGTGCACCGGCCAGGTGGCGACGTAGTCGGGCTCTCCGGTCAGCGCGATATGCCCGTCGTTGTCGGAATCAGGGTCGTGCCAGTCGCGCGAGGCTACGATCACGGCGTAGTCGCCCGCGTGCCCGGCGAGATAGGTGCTGACGGCCTCCGCCACGGCATCGCCGCCGGCGACGGCGAGCGCCCCTCCCTCGGTGAAATCGTTCTGAACGTCGACGATGAACAGCGCTCTGGTCATACCTCGAGGCTATCGGCGTCGCCGCCGGGGCGCGCGCTCCCCCGGCGATACTCCTCGCGCACCAGCAGCTCGAGCTGACGCAGGGTCATCGTCGATTCGGCCACCAGGCGCCACCGCGTTCCCGCCGCGCCGCCCAGGCCATCCCCGCCCAGGCCATCCCCGCCGCCCGGGTCTTCCCAGCCGCTCAGGGCGCGCGGCGGCACGAGGAACGGTCGCAATTGCAGGTCCCACGCGAACACCGTGTCGACGCGCAGCACGATCTCCCAGCCGCCCGGCGTGTCGACCTCGAGTCGGAACCGGACTTGACCGGGGCTCTCCACCGTCACGGTGAGGATCTCCGGCTCCCCCGCACCGACCGCGATCTCGATCCCCTCTCCGGCGGCGAGGGGCATCCCCGGGGTCGAGGCGTCGTCATCGACGGCAGCGCCGGGCGAAGCCGTGGCGCCGCCGGATGCCTGCACCTCGGCATCCCTCGTCAGGTCGCGCAGCACGGTGGGCAGGTAGCCCGGCGGAGTGAGCGAGGGTGGGGCGTCGGCGGGCGCGCTCCCCCACTCCTGGGGCTCGTCCGACAGGTCGAACTCGACCGTCGCCCCCCGCGCGATGCGCTCGTGCGGCAGGAAGGTGCTCGTCCAGGCCTGCCCGTCGAGGCGCACCGATCTCACGAAGCGGCGAGAGCGGCTCGCTCCGGGCGCCCGGATCACGAGCCAGGCATCCTCGCCCACCCGCACCCGCGCCTCGGGCACCGCGGGTGCGACGATCACATAGCCCGCCGTGCCTGCGACGAGGGGATACAGGCCGAGCGTGGCGAAGACCCACCAGGCCGCCATCTCTCCGTTGTCTTCGTCGCCGGGCCAGCCCTGGCCGATCTCGCCACCCGTGAACATGCGTTCCACCGCGGTGCGTGCGGCGTCAGAGGCGAGACCGGGGCGACCGGCGAACAGGGCCATGAACGGGATGTGATGCGCCGGCTGGTTCGACGGCGCCCACTGCCCGGCGCGCAGGTTCCGCGCTTCGACCATCTCGTGGATCACGGTCGGGTACGACCCGCGGACGCTCTCGTCGCCGCGTTCGGGCACGGCGAAGAACGCGTCGAGCTTTCGGGCGAGGGCCTCGCGCCCACCGTAAAGCGCGACAAGGCCCGCGCCGTCGTGCGGCACCGAGAACGCCGTACCCCAGCCGTTCGTCTCGGTGTAGTCGAAGCCCCACACGGTGGGGTCGTAATCCCGGGCATCCTTGCGAAAGCGCCCGCGCGCGTCGCGACCGATGAAGAACCCCGTGTCGATGTCGAAGACGTGTGCGTACGACCCCGCGCGGGCGGTGAAGTACGCGACCGCGGCGACGAGCTCGTCGCGGCGCTCGTGGGCGGGCGGAACCTGCTCGAGCAGGGCGCGCGCGAGGCGCGCCACGGCGAGGTCGTTGATCGCCCCGTCGAGCGTCCAGGTGAGCCCCTCGTGCACTCTCGTGTCGACCCACCCGCGATACGCCGAGGTTGCGAGACCTTTGCGCCCGAGCCGAGGGTCGGGAGAGGGCACGCTGGCGTTCCGCAGCGCCGAGTCGAACGCGCTCCAGAGGTCGACCGGAACCCCGGCGTCGACCGCGTGGGCGAGCACCGTGTCGAGCGACGTGCCGGTCATCGAGTCGACCGGGCCGGGCGACGACCAGCGGCTCGTCCATCCGGCGGCGCGGTAGTGCTCGACGAATCCGTCGGCGAGACGCCCGGCGCGCTCAGGATCGAGCAGCACATGCAGCGGCCAGGCGGTGCGGTAGGTGTCCCAGAACCCGTGGTTGACGCTCAGCTCGCCGGGCAGCACGCGCGCCCCGGTGCGATCGGCGCTCGATCCGTCGACCGGGTGGAACGGGCTCGCATAGTGCGGGTCGGGACGCTCGGCGGTGCCGAGGTTCTCGTGCGCGCGAGCCGGGAAGAGGCCTACCCGGTACAACGCGGTAGCCATCATCGCGCGCTGCTCGACCGACGCGCCGGGGGCACCGCTCGTGGTCACGGCGGGCAGGTCGACGCGACCGATCCAGGCATCCCACACCTCCGCGGAGCGCTCCCGCACCTCGTCGAAGGGGGCGTCGGCGCCGTCGAGCACGAGGTTCCGTTCCGCCTGGTCGGTGCCGATGTAACTCGTCGCCAGGCGCACGGTCACCGTCGCCGAGGCATCCAGTGCCACCCGCACCCACCCGCGCGGCGCCCCCTCCGCCGAGACGCGCAAACCCGTGCGCACGTAGTCCGCCGCGACGACGGGCCGGTCGAGGTGCGCATGCAGATACGCGCGCGGCGACGCGGCGCGGTCGTGCTGAGGGCCGGCGCCGTCGTCGGTGAACGCGCGAACGACGGCATCCACGGCATCCGTTGTCGCCCCGTCGGGCGAGGGCAGGCGCAGCGCGCCGTGCCCTTCGATCTGATCGAACACCAGCACGCCCTCGGTCGCGCCGGGCGGAAAGCGCACCCGCACGAGCACCGTGTGGTCGGTCGCGGTCATCTCGACCCGGATGCCTCCGTCGAGCGCCACCCGATAGTCGTGCGGGCGCGCGATCTCGTCGTCGTGCGAGAACCCGAGCGCCCGCGCGGCCGGAGACGTCGGCACCGCGCCGCCCGGCGGTGGAGCAAGCGCCGGCATGACCTGGAACGCGCCGCGCTCACCCATCCACGGGCTCGGCAGGTGCGATGTCGCGAACGCCTGCAGGGCGGGCCGGTTGTCGTCGCGGTTGTCGACGTGCCACGTGTAGGGCCAGCGCGCCGACGATGCGTTCGTGACGGGGATGCCTCCGACGAACCCGCCGGGCGCCGCCACGGTCGGCGCGGTGTTGCCGCGCGACAGCGCGGGGCTCGACATCGTGCCCTGCCGCGTGCGCGCCCGGTCGACGGGGCGCTCGGGCTCGGCGACGGTCGGGGCGATCTCGACCGCGTCGATCCAGCCGACGAGCGGCGCGCGGCGAGATCCGGGCTGCCGTGTTTCGGCGACGTGCAGCTCGACACGCTCGATCACGCGCCCCACGGCGGCGTCGAGCGAAGCCCGCACGAGGTTCCACTGGTCGGGGTGCAGCACCCGGCCCTCGTGCTGGGCGAGCGGGTCGAGCGCCACGCCGTACTGGTCGACCGGGCCGAGATCGCTCAGGCGGGAGCCGTCGTCGAAGACGAGGTCGAGCGCCACGGCATCGGCCGCGAACCCGTCGCGCACGTCGGCCGTGTCTGCCCACTCGGGCAGCACCGCGTAGCGCAGCTCGTCACCGGGCGCGACCCGGCGGCCACGGAGTGCGGTCCCGACCGGTGCCGACACCGCGCTCCAGCCCTCAGTGAACGAATAGCGGATCGCCGCGGCCGAAGAGAACCCGACCCCGGGCCGCGAGGTCGCGGCGTGCGCCGCCGAGGGGCCGCTGTCGTACTCGCGACCCCGGAACCACGCCGCGACGCGGCGTGCGAGCCGCCAGACCCACCCGCCCACGCGCTCCGCCGGTGTGGTCATCGCCCTCCGTCTCGCGCCTCCGTGGCCAGCGTCGCCGGCGCCGCTGTCGCCGCCACGGTCACCTGACCGCCGCCGTCGCTGGGGCGCCGCCACAGCTTCGACGGCCGCCAGATGACGCGCCCCAGATCGTACGCCGCCGCCGGCACGAGCAGCGAGCGCACGATGAACGTGTCGAGCAACACGCCGAACGCGACGATGAACGCGAGCTGGGCGAGGAACAGGATCGGGATCACCCCGAGCGCCGCGAACGTCGCCGCGAGCACCAGCCCCGCCGAGGTGATGACCCCGCCCGTCGCGACGAGGCCGCGCAGGATGCCGGGGCGCATGCCGTGGCGGAGCGACTCTTCGCGCACCCTCGACATCAAGAAGATGTTGTAGTCGACCCCGAGCGCAACGAGGAAAACGAACCCGTAGAGCGGCACCGCGGGGTCGGCCCCCGGAAAGTGGAACACGTGGTTGAACACGAGCGCGCTCACGCCGAGCGCGGCGCCGAACGAGATGATGACGCTCAGGATCAGCAGAAGCGGCGCCACGACCGCGCGGAGCAGCAGCATGAGGATCACCAGGATGACGAACAGGATCACCGGGATGATCACCGTGCGGTCGCGGATCGACGTGTCGTTCGTATCCAGGTCGATCGCGGTCGGTCCGCCTACGAGCACCGTTCCCTCACCCAGCCGGTCGGCGAAGGCTGTGCGCAGCTCGCTCACCGTGTCTTCGGCGGCGAGAGAGTCGGCCTCGTCGCCGAGCGTCGCGATGAGCAGCACGCTTCCGCCCGAGACGGTCGGCTCGGGTGCCGTCTGGCTCGGCGGCCCGGCCGTCGTGTAGACGACCTCGCCGTTCGAGACCGAGACGGCGACCTGGCCCGACGCCGAATCCTTCGACGCCGCAGCGACCGAGTCGATGCCGTCGGCGCCCTCGAGAACCTCGACGGCTGCCGCCACGTCGCCCTGCGGCACGATGACGTACGCGGGGCTCCCCGATCCGGCCGCGAAGTGCGCGGCGAGCACGTCTTGCCCGTCACGCGCCTCCGACGCGCCGAGCACGAGGTCGCTCTGCGGCACGCCGTCGGCCTTCAACTGCAGCACGCCCACCGAGGCGGCGAGCAGCACGACGGTCGTCGCGATCCACACGATGCGGGCGTGACGCGCGATGAGACGTGCCAGCCGCTCCCAGAAGCCGCGCACGGGGGCATCCGGGTTCGTCACGAGCGCCTCGACCTCGGCGCCCACGTCGCGCGTCACACCCTGCTTCGGCGCGAACGGCCAGAAGGCGGCGCGCCCGACGAGCGCGAGAAGGGCGGGGAGGAAGGTCAGCGCCGAAAGCACGGCGAACGCGATGCCGATCGAAGCGATCGGCCCGAGCGCGCGGTTGGTCGCGAGGTCGCTCAGCAGCAGGCACAGCAGGCCCGCGATGACGGTGCCACCCGACGCGAGAATCGGCTCGAACGCACCGCGCCAGGCCGTCGTCGTGGCATCCCATCGGCGCCTGCCCTGCGCGATCGCCTCGCGGAAGCGTGCGACGTAGAGCAGTGCATAGTCGGTGGCCGCGCCGATGACGAGGATGAACAGGATGCCCTGCACTTGCCCGTTCAGCACGAACACGCCCGCCTTCGCGAGCCACCACACCGTCAGAAGCGCCACGCAGAGCGCGAACGTCGAGGTCAGCAGCACGAGGATCGGCAAGAGCGGCGACCGGTAGACGATCACGAGGATGATGAAGACGGCGCCGAGCGCGACGCCCAGGAGCAGCCCGTCGATGCCGAGGAATCCCTGCACGAGGTCGGCGGTGAACCCGGCGGGGCCCGTGACCCAGGCATCCATACCGCTCGGCAGGTCGGCGGCGACGGCCGCGCGCACCGCCTCGACCGTGTCGCCGACATCTCCCGCGGTCTCGATCGGCACGAACAGCTGCACGGCCTCGCCGTCGTCGGAGGGGATGCCGGGTGACACCTCGCCGACGCCCTCGACACCCGAGATCGTGGTCGCGAGGTCGGCGACGCTCGCCAGCTGATCGTTCGTCAGCGCGCCGTCTCCGGTGACGACGACGACCGCGGGAATGGTGTCGCCGCCGGTGAAATCGGCGAGGCGCTGCTGCACCTGGGTCGCCTCGGCCGACGACGGCAGAAAGGTCGACTGGTCGTTCGTCGAGACCTCGTCGATCTTGCCGAAGTACGGTCCCCCGATCGATCCGCCGACCAGCCAGATCAGCACGAGCAGCACCGGGATGCCGATGCGCAGCCACCGCGTCGTCGAGTCCTTCGGCGAGGGATGGGTCGAGTCGGTGCGGCGGGTGTCGGCTCGGAGCGTCATATCGCTAGCTTATCTAGCAAAATCGCGCCGTGTCACCCTCGGGTTCCCGCCTCGGCTCACCCGCGCAAGAAGTACAGCACCCAGCCGGTGACGAGGCAGAGGATGCCGAGGGCGAACAGGCCCGCCGCCGACAGCGCGACCGCGCGCAGCCCCGCCGGGCGGCGCTGCAGGCGCATGCGCCCGCTCCAGCCCAGCCGGTACCAGATGTCGGCGCTGTCGCGGCCAGCAAGGACTGCGGCATCGGCCGGGCCGGCCACCGCCCTGTTCGCATCGCCGTCCGCGTCGAACCAGCGCACCACCGTCGCCTCACCGGACGGGAGGGATTCGGTGTCGACGATCGCTTGCGCCGGCAGCCACGTGCCGTCCATCGCCCACAGGATCGCGGCCACGACGGCGAGCACGACCGCCCCGCCGAAGCCGACCCACGTGAACACTTCGAGCAGCACATCGAGCACGGCGGGCGAAGAGGCGGACATGGCCGCGCCAGTCTATCCGCGCCGCGATACGACAACGGCCCGGACTCTGGGAGTCCGGGCCGTTGTGAGGGAGCCGCCCAAGGGAATCGAACCCTTGACCTTTTCATTACGAGTGAAATGCTCTGCCGACTGAGCTAGGGCGGCACTGCGTCATCAGCAGCATGGTGTGCAGGGCGCTCGCGCCGTGCACGATGATCGATCTTACAGGCTCGACGCACCACTCGCGAACCACGCACGGCACCGCCGGGCGAGCCACTCGTCGGTGACATCGTGTTACGCGCGATTGGTCGCCGCTGCGACCGCTCCGTAGCGCCGAAGAGGCACCGCGATGAGGCGAGCGCAGACCTCGGCCAACCGATCCGCGCTGCGCGGTGCACCGACCCACAAGGAGCACCACCATGTCCACCAAGAAGTCCCTGGCCGCGATCGCGCTGGCCCTCCCCCTCGCCCTTCTGCTCGGCGCCTGCGCGAGCGGCTCGTCGGAGCCCGCCGGCTCGGGCGACGCCTCGGGCTCGTCCGACACCGTCCGCATCGGCGTCGTCGGCGCGGGAGAACCGTACTGGGAGACCTACAAAGAGGCCGCCGCCGACGAGGGCATCAACGTCGAGATCGTGAACTTCGACTCGTACGACCAGCCGAACCCGGCTCTGTCGGCGGGTGAGCTCGACCTCAACCAGTTCCAGCACATCATCTACCTCGCGACCTACAACGTGGCCGCCTCCGACGACCTCGTGCCGATCGGCGCGACGGCGATCTACCCGCTGGGCCTGTACTCGACGAAGTACTCGAAGGTCGCAGACATCCCCGCCGGCGAGACCGTCGCCGTGCCCAACGACGAGTCGAACCAGGCGCGCGCGCTGCTCGTGCTGCAGTCGGCCGGGCTCATCGAGCTGAAGGACGGCGGGTCGATCTTCTCGACGGTCGCCGACATCGAGTCGAGCTCGAAGGTCAAGGTCGAGGCCGTCGCCGCCGACTTCACCGCCTCGTCGCTGCCCGACTTCGCCGGGGCCGTCGTCAACAACGACTTCGTCTCGAAGGCGGGGCTGACCAAGGACCAGCTGCTCGCACAGGACGACCCGTCCAACGAGTCGGCGTTCCCGTACATCAACATCTTCGCGGCGAAGGCCGCCGACGCCGAGAACCCGACGTACCTGAAGCTCGTGAAGATCTACCAGGAGACCCAGGCCGTGCAGGACGGCGTGCTCGAGGCATCCGGCGGCACCGCCGTGCTCGTGAAGACGCCCGTCTCGGACCTCGTCGCATCGCTGAAGAAGACCGAGGACGAGATCCGCGCCAACCAGTGATCTCGTCGCGTGTGCGGCCGGCTCTCATCGAGCGGGCCGCACACGTGCGTGCGCACACCGCACACGCGCTGACCCCGACCCTCGACCCGGGAATGACCTCATGACCCTCATCCGCCTCTCCGGCGTGACGAAGACCTTCCTTCCGCAGACCCGCGGCGAGGCACCCCTGGTGGCCGTCGACGACGTGAGTCTCGACGTCGCCGCTGGAGAGATCTGCGGCATCATCGGCTACTCGGGCGCCGGCAAATCGACCGTGCTGCGCCTCGTCAACGCGCTCGAGACCCCCACCGCCGGCACCGTCGAGATCGACGGCGTCGACATCACGGGCCTCGGCGAGCGGGAGCTCCGGCGCCTGCGCGGCGACATCGGGATGATCTTCCAGCAGTTCAACCTCTTCGACTCGCGCACGGTCGCCGGGAACATCGCCTACCCGCTCGAGGTCGCCGGGCGCCCGCGCGCCGAGATCCGCCGTCGCGTCGACGAGCTGATCGAGTTCGTCGGTCTGTCGACGAAGGCCCGCAACTACCCCGAACAGCTCTCCGGCGGCCAGAAGCAGCGCGTCGGAATCGCCCGCGCCCTCGCGACGAACCCGCGCATCCTGCTCGCCGATGAGGCGACGAGCGCCCTCGATCCCGACACCACCCAGGAAGTGCTCGCGCTGCTGCGCCGGGTCAACGCCGAGCTCGGCGTCACGATCCTCGTGATCACGCACGAGATGGATGTCATCCGCACCCTCGCCGACCGGGTCGTCGTGATGGAGCACGGCCGCATCATCGAGCAGGGCCCCGTCTTCGACATCCTCTCCGCCCCGCAGCAGCCCGCCACTGCCCGTTTCGTGGCGAGCATCATCGAAGACGTGCCGCAGGGCGACGACCTCGCCACGCTCCGCACCCGCCACCCCGGTCGCCTCCTCACCCTCGACGTGCGCGAAGGCGCCGCCGCGCAGGCCGACGTGTTCGCCGCGCTCGGCGCGCACGGGGTGCGCTTCGAAGTCGTGCACGGCGGCATCAACGACATCGGCGGCCGCGTGTTCGGGCACCTCACCCTCGCCGTCGACGGCGAGACCGAATCCGTCGACCGCGCGATCGCCGCCGCGTCGGCGTTCGCGACCTTCACCGAGGAGGACACCCGTGGATAGGCTCATCGAACTGCTGCCGGAGCTGTGGGATGCCACCCTCGAGACCCTGTACGTCGCGAGCGGCGCCCTCATCTTGGGCGGTCTCGGCGGCCTGGTGCTCGGCATCGCGCTCTACGCCACGCGGGCGGGAAGCCTCTTCCCGAACCGGGTCGTGTTCGGCACGCTCAACGTCATCGTGAACACGTTCCGCCCGATTCCGTTCATCATCCTGCTGCTCGCGCTGCAGCCGGTCGCCCGCGGGCTGGGCCTGCCGGGCATCGGCGCCCCGTTCGCGATCTTCGCGATCACGATCGCGTCGCTCTTCGCGATCAGCCGCATCGTGGAGCAGAACCTCCTCACCGTGCGCCCGGGCGTCATCGAGGCGGCCCGCGCCGCGGGCGCGAGCCGGTCGCGCATCCTCTTCCGCCTGGTTCCCCGCGAATCGCTCGGGCCGCTCGTGCTCGGCTACACCTTCGTCGTCGTCGCGCTCGTCGACATGACCGCGATCGCGGGCGCCGTCGCCGCCGGTGGTCTGGGAGAGTTCGCGATCAACTACGGCTCG
This sequence comes from Microbacterium paulum, assembly GCF_015707995.1. Lineage (GTDB taxonomy): Bacteria > Actinomycetota > Actinomycetes > Actinomycetales > Microbacteriaceae > Microbacterium > Microbacterium paulum. The sequence continues at coordinate 6,521 of NZ_JAAGRY010000016.1, read as the reverse complement.
AAGCAGTTCAACCCGTGGGTCACCTGGACGGCGGTGCTCGTCATCGTCGTCATCGTGCAGGCCGTGCAGTTCATCGGCAACGCGCTCGCGCGCCGCGTGCTGCGCCGCTGAGGCGCGGACACGCCGTCAGCAGCTGAGACCGTTCTGCGGCACCGTGCCGTCGACGAGGTAGTCCTCGACCGCGCTGTCGACGCACGTGTTGCCCTTGTTGTAGCCGGTGTGACCCTCGCCCTCTCGGGTGATGAGCACGCCCGAGGAGAGCTGCTCGGCGAGCGACACCGACCACTCGTACGGGGTGGCCGGGTCGTTCGTCGTGCCGACCACGACGATCGGCGCGGCGCCGTCGGCGGTGATGCGCTCGCGCACGCCCGTCGGCGGGTACGGCCACACGGCGCAGACGTCGACGCCCTGCCAGTACGGGGCGACGGTGGGTGCCTTCTGCGTGATCAGTGCCGTCGAGGCATCCTGATCGGCCTGCGACGTGTCAAGCGGGTAGTCCATGCAGTTGTAGGCACGGAAGGCCTCGGCCGAGTTGTCGGAATAGGTGCCGTCGTCGTTGCGCCCGTTGTAGAAGTCGGCGAGCAGCAGCGCCGTCGAGGGGTCGCCCTGCAGCGCCTGGCTGAGCGCCTGCGTGAGGTACGGCCACGAGTCCTGCGCGTAGAGCGCGGCGATGATGCCGGTCATGAGCGTGTCGGCGCCGAGCATGCGCCCGTCATCGCCCTGCAACGGCTTCGCGTCGACGCTCGCGAGCAGCGTGCCGAGGTCGGCCATCGCCTGATCGACGGTGCCGCTGAAGGGGCATCCGCGCCCGTCGAGGCAGTCGGCCATGTAGGCGCGCAGCGCCGACTCGAACCCGATCGCCTGCGTCGTGCTCACGTCGAGCCCCGACACCGACGGGTCGATCGCGCCGTCGAGCACCATCCGTCCGACGCGCTCGGGGAAGAGTTTCGCGTACGTCGCCCCGAGGAACGTGCCGTATGAATAGCCGAGGTAGTTGAGCTTGTTGTCGCCGAGCACCGCGCGCAGAAGGTCCATGTCGCGGGCGGCGTTGTCGGTCGTGATGAACGGCAGGATGCCATCCGAGTTCGCCTCGCACGCGTCGACGAACTCGGTGTTGCGCTGGGTCAGCTCGTCGGTCCAGCCCTGGCTGCCGCGAGGATCGGCGGGGATGTCGTAGAGCATGCGGTCCATGTCGGCGGCATCGAGGCACGTCACCGCGGTCGATCGCCCCACCCCGCGCGGGTCGAACCCGATCACGTCGTAGGCGTCGAGCACGGGCCCGCTGACCGCGAAACTCGCCGAGTCGGCGATGAGGTCGTACCCGCTCGCGCCGGGGCCGCCGGGGTTGGTGAGCAGCGACCCGAGCGCGTCGCCGTCGGTAGCGGCACGTCGGATCAGGGCGAGCTCGATCGTCCCTGCGTCGGGGTCGGACCAGTCGAGCGGCGCGGTCACGTCGGTGCAGTCGTACGACCCCGCGTCGCTCCCGCTGCACGAGGTCCAGTCGAGGGTCTGGCCGTAGAAGTCCTCGAACCCGGCCGGGGCACCGTCGAGATCGGGCTCGCGACTCGGCGCCGGCGTCGACGAGGTCTCGGGCGGGATCGCCGCGTAGAGGCATCCCGACAGCGTCACCGCGGCGACGGTCAGTGCGGCGGCGACGGTGAGGGCGCGTCGAAGAGTGTTCACGGGGTCCTTCCGCTCGCGACCGTCACGAGCATGCTCTCCAGGGCGAGCGCCGCAGCGGCGTTGCCCTGCAGGTTCGTGCGGGTCGCTGAGATCTGATCGAGCACGGTCAGGGTGCGCTGCGGCGCCCAGATCGAGGCGAGCGCCCCGATCTCGTCGCCCAGCTCACGGTTGATGAGGTCGTCGGAGCGCCCGAACTGCACCATGAGCACGTCACGGAACATCGATTCGAGGTCGGTGAGCACGCGGTCGATGCCGTCGCGCAGGCTGCGGGTGGCGCGACGCTTCTGCTCGTCTTCGAGCGCGCTCAGCTGCCCGCGCACGGCCGGGGGCACCGCCGTGCCCGGCGCGACGCCGAGCGTCCGCAGCAGCGACTCGCGCTCGGCCTCGTCGCGTTCGGCGGTCAGCGCCTTCGCGTCGTCGGTCGCGAGCTGCACGATGCGCGCGGCGGTCTCGACGGCCGTACCGACCCCCCGCACCGCGAGCACGGCGCGCAGCGTCTCGTCACGGCGCGCACGGGCGTCTTCGTCGGTGGCGAGGCGCACGGCCATGCCGATGTGCCGCTGGGCGAGGCGTGCGGACTGCTCCGCGAGCGCGGCGTCGACGCCCGTCCGCGCCACGATGAGGCGCGCCACGTCGGCGACGTCGGGTTCGTGCAGGCGCAGCGTGCGCACGCGCGAGCGGATCGTCGGCAGCAGGTCGGCTTCGCTCGGTGCGCAGAGGATCCAGACCGTGCGCTCGGGCGGCTCTTCGAGGGCTTTCAGCAGCACGTTCGAGGTGCGCTCGACCATGCGATCGGCGTCTTCGACGACGATCACCCGATAGCGGCCGAGCGACGGCGAGAAGTACGAGCGCTCGACGAGTGCGCGGGCGTCTTTGATCGAGATGATGACGCCCTCGGTGCGAAGCGCCGTGAGGTCGGGATGCGTGCCGGCGAGCACCTGGCGCATCGCCGCTTCGTCGCCGGGTTCGGCGATGAGCGCCGCGGCGAAGGCCGCCGCGAGCGTCGACCGCCCCGAGCCGGCCGGCCCCGTGATGAGCCACGCGTGCGCCAGCTGGGCGGGATCGGATGCCGCTGCCTGCAGTTGCCCGAGCGCGTCGCTCTGGCCCCACACGTCACCCCAAGGAAGGGCGGCGGCGGCGGACGTCATGCCGAACAGCCTACGGCGTGCCGCCGACGCTCACGCCGTCGCGCGCGGTCACGCAAGCACGGCGGCGACACGCTCGCGGACGGCAGCGGCGAGCTCGTCGGCGGGGAGGCTCGCGTCGAGCACGACGAAACGGTCGGGTTCTGCCCGTGCGAGGGCGAGGAACGCCTCCCGCACCCGCTCGTGGAACTCTGCCTTCTCCGACTCCAGCCGGTCGAAGGGCTTGTCGTCGGCGTCGAGCCTCGCGCGGGCCGATGCGGGGTCGAGGTCGAGCAGCACCGTGACATCGGGCAGCGCCCCCTCGGTCGCCCACAGGGACAGATCGCGCACCTGCGCGGCATCCAGCACCCGCCCCGCGCCCTGGTAGGCCACCGACGAGTCGAGGTAGCGGTCCTGGATGACCACGTCGCCGCGCTCGAGCGCCGGGCGCACGAGGGTCGCCACGTGGTGCGCCCGGTCTGCCGCGTAGAGCAGCGCCTCGGCGCGCGGGGCGATGTCGCCGCGGTGGTGCAGCACGATGTCTCGGATGAGCACGCCCACCTCGGTGCCGCCCGGCTCGCGCGTGCGCACGACGGTGCGCCCCTGATCGCTCACCCACTCCTCGAGCAGCGCCGCCTGGGTCGTCTTTCCGGCCCCGTCGCCACCCTCGAACGTGACCCAGAGTCCCCGGGGCGCGGCCTCGGGGGTCATCACTTCTTCTTGGCAGCGGGCTTGCGGGTCGTCGTCGCGCGTCGCGTCGTGCGCTTGGGCGCCGGCCCCTTCGCGCGCTTGTCGGCGAGCATCTGCACCGCGATCTCGTACGTGATGTCGTCGGGGGTCTGCCCCTTCGGGATCGTCACGTTCGTCGCGCCGTCGGTGACGTACGCGCCGAACCGGCCGTCCTTGATACGGATCGGCTTCTCGCTGACGGGGTCGGCCTCGAACTCCTTCAGCGAGGTCGCGGCGCGGTTCGCATATTTCGGCTGCGCGTAGATCTCCAGCGCCTGCTCGAGCGTGATGTCGAAGATCTGGTCTTCGCTCTGCAGCGACCGCGAGTCGGTCCCTTTCTTCAGGTACGGGCCGTACGGGCCGTTCTGCGCGGTGATCGGCGTCAGCGTCTCGGGGTCGACCCCCACGGTGCGCGGGAGCGAGAACAGCTTCAGCGCGGTGTCGAGGTCGATCGTCTCGGGCGACATGCTCTTGAAGATCGAGGCCCGGCGGGGCTTGGGCGCCTCGACCTTCTTCTTCGCGGTGCGCTTCTTCGGCGCGCCCTCCGTGGGCTCCGGGGCCGGCTGGGGCTCGGGCTCGGGTTCGGCGGGGATCACCTCTTCGAGGTACGGCCCGAAGCGACCGTCCTTGACGATGATGTCGCGCCCCGTCTCGGGGTTCTGGCCGAGCACGCGGTCACCGGCGACGGGCGCGTCGATGAGCTCGCGGGCCTTCGCGGGCGTCAGCTCGTCGGGGGCGAGGTCGCCCGGGATGTTGACGATGCGCGAGGTGCCGTCGTCGTTCGGCACGTCGAGGTAGGGGCCGTAGCGACCGAAGCGCAGCGTCGCGACATCGCCGATGCGGGTCGCGTTGATCTCGCGAGCGTCGATCTCGCCGAGGTTGTCAAGGATGTTCCGCAGCCCCACGTGCTGCTCGGAGCCGAAGTAGAACTCCTTCAGCCACTCGACGCGCTGCTGCTCGCCGCGGGCGATCGCGTCGAGGTCGTCTTCGAGCGCCGCGGTGAAGTCGTAGTCGACGAGTTCGGTGAAGTGCTGCTCGAGCAGGCGCACGACGCTGAACGCGAGCCAGCTGGGCACGAGCGCCTGCCCCCGCTTGGTGACGTACTCGCGGTTGATGATCACGTCGATGATGCTCGCGAAGGTCGACGGGCGGCCGATGCCCTTCTCTTCGAGCGCCTTGACGAGGGATGCCTCGGTGTACCGCGGCTTCGGGCTCGTCGCGTGGCCCTTGGGTTCGACGTCGTGCAGGGCCAGCACGTCGCCGACGGCGAGCTGCGGCAGCGACTGCTCGTCGGCCTTGTCGGTGTCGCCGCGCTTCTCGTCGCGCCCCTCTTCGTACGCCTCGAGGAATCCCTTGAAGGTGTACACGGTGCCCGACGCGGTGAACGACGCCGTCTTCCACGCGAGGCCCGTCGCGGCCGACGTGTCGGCTTCGAGGGTCACGGTCGTGGTCTCGTATTTGGCATCCGACATCTGCGACGCGATCGTGCGCTTCCAGATGAGGTCGTACAGGCGCAGTTCGTCGCGGTCGAGGGCCGACGCGACCTCGGCGGGCGTGCGAAAGGTCTCACCGGAGGGCCGGATCGCCTCGTGCGCCTCCTGCGCGTTCTTGCTCTTGTTCGCGTAGCTGCGCGGGTTCGGCGGCACGGCGCGGTCGCCGTAGAGCGCGACCGCCTGCGTGCGCGCGGCGGCGATCGCCTGCGTCGACAGCGCGGTCGAGTCGGTGCGCATATAGGTGATGTAGCCCTTTTCGTAGAGCCGCTGCGCGACGCCCATGGCGTGCTTCGCGCTCATCGAGAGCTTGCGCCCCGCCTCCTGCTGCACCGTCGAGGTCGTGAAGGGCGGCTTGGGGCTGCGCGTGCCGGGCTTGGCCTCGACCGAGACGACGACCGCGTCGCCGGATGCCTCGAGCGCAGCGGCGAGCGCCGTCGCCTGCGACTCGGTGAGGACGACGACCGCCTTCTTCAGCTGGCCGGCGTCGTCGAAGTCGGTGCCGCGGGCGAGCGGAGCACCGTCGAGGCGCGCGAGTCGCGTGGCGAAGCCGTCGTCGGCGCGCCCGGCAGGTGCGGCGACAGCCTCGACATCCCAGTAGTCGGCCGACACGAACGCAATGCGCTCGCGCTCGCGGTCGACGACGAGGCGGGTCGCGGCGGACTGCACACGGCCGGCGGAGGTTCCCTGACCGACCTTGCGGCGGGTGACGTCGGAGACGTCCCACCCGTAGAGGCGGTCGAGGATGCGGCGGGTCTCTTGCGCGTCGACGAGGGCCAGGTCGAGCTCGCGCGTCTTGCCGACGGCGGCCTGGATCGCGTCTTTCGTGATCTCGTGGAACACCATGCGCTTGACCGGCACCTTGGGCTTCAGCGCCTGCAGCAGGTGCCACGCGATGGCCTCGCCCTCGCGGTCTTCATCGGTGGCGAGCAGGAGCTCGTCGGCATCTTTCAGGGCGCGCTTGAGTTCGGCGACGGTCTTCTTGCCGCGGTCGCTCTCGACGTAAAGAGGAGTGAAGCCGTTCTCGATGTCGATCGAGTACTTGCCGACCGAGGTCTTCTTGAGCTCTGCCGGGATGTCTTTCTTGTCGGCGAGGTCGCGGATGTGGCCCACCGAGCTGAGCACCTCGTAGCCGTCGCCCAGGTACCCCTGGATCGACCGCATCTTGGTCGGCGACTCGACGATGACGAGGGTCTTTCCTGTCTTACCCGTCGATGCCGATGCCTTTGTGCTCTGAGCCACGTGGCGTCCTTTCTTCGATGCACACCATACACACGTGCCGCACATGAAGTGGCTGTGAGCGGCCGGACGTTCCACCGCCGGCGCAGCGACACGCGGGCGCCGCGACTGCCCTCGTCACGGCGCGGAACTCGGCGGAGGGCCCGCGCGCGCCCGCGCCTCGGCGGCGAACGGACCCGCCCCCACACTCACCCGCACGGTGGCAGTGAGCGCATCCAGATCGCACGCGACGAGCACCGCGCCCGCCGCACCGGCG
>NZ_JAAGRY010000015.1 GCF_015707995.1 Microbacterium paulum | reverse complement strand
CCGCACCGCCCCGCCGACACCCGGCCGCGGGCCCGGTCGTTCGGCCAGCCCGGCGGCTGGCGCCGGGAGCGCTACCTGACCCTCATGCGCGAATGGGTGGGGCGCGGCGCGGAGCTCGCCGACCCGTACGATCCGGCGCTCGTGCGCACGGCACCGCGCGAGCTCAAGCGGCTGCTGGCCGACGCGCTCGCCGAAGAGGCGACGGCGCGCATCGTCGCCGACCTCGGCATGGGCTACACGGTGTGGCACGACGTCGCGGCCGACCCGCGGGATCCGGATCTCAAGCTCGATCACATCGTGCTCGGGCCGAGCGGCCTCTACGCGGTGCTCAGCGAAGACTTCGGCGGAGCGGTGCGGGTGCGCCGCGGCGAACTGATCGGCGACGGGGTGCCGGGGTCGCCCGTGGGCGACCTCGTGGCGGCGACTCGCGCCGTCGCGCGCGCCGCGCGGGTGCGCTTCAGCGGGGTGATCGCGGTGCTGCCCGACGACGACGTGGCGACCGCGATCGACGAGATCGGCAAGGTGCGCGGCCTGCCGGTCGCGGTCGTGCGGCGCTCGGCGCTGTCGACCGTGCTGCGGCGCGGGCTCACCGGAGCACGCGACATCGGCGGCAACGAGCTGTTCGACGTGCGCACCCGCCTGCAGTCGGTCGTGCGGTTCGTCTGAGCCGGCCCCCGTGGAGCATGTCCCACTTGTGGTCGTTTTCAGGGGCGTGAAGCAGCCACTTGTGGGACAACCCCCGCCCCGAAGGGGACAACCCCCGCCCCCGGGGGTGGCGACCAGGGGATCAGGGGTGGGGCGGGGCGAGCAGCCGGTCGAGCAGGGCGAGTGCGGCCTCGTGGTCGACGTCGCCGTCGAGCAGCCACTGGGTCTGCAGGCCGTCCGACGCGGCGATCACGAGGGCCGCGACGAGGTCGGGTGGCACGTCGGCGCGCAGAGCACCGGATGCCTGCAGCGCACGCACCCGCTCGCCGAGCTCGCTGCGCAGGCGTGCGAAGCGTTCGGTGACGAAGTCGTGCGCCGCGGGGTGGGTGCCGTCGAGGGCCGACGACACGAGCGTCGAATACAGCTGCACCATGCCCGGGATCTCGCGGTTCGCGGCGGCGGAGCCGCGCATCATCTCGGCGGGGCTGGTGCGATCGGCCTCGGCGGGCGGCGGATCGCCCGGGCGCTCGGGGGCCTCTGCCTCGCGGGGGCGCTCTGATCCGTCGCGGTAGACCGCGACGAGCAGCTCGTCGAGCGAGCCGAAGTAGTGGGTGAGCGCCGCGTGGGTGACCCCGACCTCTTGCGCGATCGCGCGCAGGCTCGTGCGGCTGCCGCCCCGCTGGGCGAACACCTCGATCGCCCGGTCGAGGATCTCCTGCCGCCGCGCCACGCCCTTCGCGTAGGTTCCGCGGTGGCGCGGGGTGTCTGGCGTGCTCACGGCGTGAGTACGGGTGCGCTCGGCAGGGTCACCCGCACCCGTGCCCCGCCGAGGGGTGAGTCGTCGAGCACGATGCGACCGTCGTGGGCGCCGACGATGAGGCGGCTGGTGGCGAGCCCCAGTCCCAGGCCGGGCACGTCGCCCGCATTCCCGCGATCGAGCAGCGAAAACGCCCGCTCACGCAGCTCGGGTGCGACGCCCGGGCCGTTGTCGTCGATCGTGATCGTCCACGCATCGCCGGAAGGGCGTGCGGCGATATCGATGACGGGGGAGACCCCTGCCGCCTGAGTGAACTTGACCGCGTTGGCCACGAGATTCTGCACGAGCACGCGCAGGAGCGCCGGGTCTCCGGAGACGAGCCCGTCGCTCGGCGCATCGACGGTGACGACGGCGTGCGTGCCCTCGATGGCGCTCTCGAGGTCGTCCAGGGCGTCGGCGACGATGTCTGACAGCCGAACCGCCGCTCGCTGCGGGCGCGCGCCGCCCAGTCGCGCGAACGCGAGCAGGCTCGTGATCATGCCGTCCATCCGCCCCGCGGCGGCCTCGGCGTGGCTCAGCGACCGGGTCGCCCCCTCGGTGTCATCGGCGGCGAGGGCGTCGGCGGCCAGTTCGATCTGGCCCGCGATGGCCGTCAGGGGGTTCCGCAGGTCGTGGCTGATGCGCGCCGCGAATTGCGTGAGCTGATCGTTGGAGCGCACGAGTTCGTGGGAGTGGCGACGTAGCTCGAGCACGTCGACCGCCTGGCGGGCGAGAAGCTCGAGTCCCTCGGCTTGGGTCGCGTTGAGCTCGGCGACGTCGTCGTCGAAGACGCAGAGAGTGCCGATCGCGACACCGTCGGGTGTGATCAGCGGGCTCGAGGCGTAAAAGCGGACGTGCCCGAGTGGTCCCGTGACGAACGGGTTGTCGGCGAATCGCGCGTCGGCGCGGGCATCGTCGACGACCACGGTCTGACCGTCCTCGAAGACCACCGCGCACATCGAGTCGTCGCGGCTGCAGACGCCGGGCTGGATGCCGACGACCGCGACCGTGTGCTGAAGGCGGTCGTCGATGAGGTTGACCGCGGCTGCAGACGTCGCGCACACCGTCGCCGCGAGACGGGCGAGGGCTTCGAGACCGGGATCGGTCTCTTCGCCGAGAACGCGATACTGCGCGATCGCATCGGTGCGGAGGGTGTCGGTCGCTGTCGTCACGGGCACTGCCTTCGGAAGGGGGCTGCTCCAGACTATCCGCGTAGGCTCGCAGCATGGCGATCGGCGTAGTGATGCATACCTTCGACGTGCAGCTGGCCGATCTCGACCGCGGCGTATACGAAGATCTCACGCTGCGCCTCGCGCAGCACCCGTCCGAGACGGCGGAGTTCATGGTCACGCGGCTGCTCGCCTACTGCCTCGAATACACCGAGGGCATCGCGTTCAGCGAGGGCGTCGCCGCGACCAACGAGCCGGCCGTGCTCGTGCGCGACGCGACGGGGCGCCAGACCGCGTGGATCGAGGTCGGATCGCCCGATGCCGAGCGGCTGCACTACGGCAGCAAGCTCACCGGGCACGTCGCGATCTACACGCACCGTGATCCGGCGCGGGTCGTGCCGCAGTGGTCGGGCAAGAAGATCCACGACGCCGAGAACATCGTGCTGCACAGCTTCGACCCGGGGTTCGTGCAGAGCGTCGCGGAAGCGGTCGAGCGACGCAACACCGTCACACTGTCGGTGACGGAGGGCCAGCTCTACCTGGATGTCAACGGCGTGAACCTGACCTCAGGTGTGCGCGCCCACCCGGTGGGCTGACCCTCCGACACGTCACGACTTACTTGTCGTGGTGGAACTTCGCCTTGAGCTTCTCGAGGCGCTCCTCACGCGACGCTTGTGCTCTTCGTGGCGCTCCTCGCGCAGGGCATTGTGAGCGGCGTGCGAGGCCTCTTCAGCGGCATCCTGCTGCGCGTCCAGCGCGTCGAGCACCTCGTCGAGCGTCCAGCGCACGACGACACCGCCGCGCTGCGCGACGGCGTTATCGAGGATCGAGGTGTCCTCTTCGACCGTCTCGGCGATGATCGCGTTGGTTCCCGGGGGGACCGTGCCGGCGAACTGCGACAGCACGTCGTCGCCCTTGTCGAGGCGCGAGCCGTCGACCAGGGCGCCGCCGAGCGTGCGGAACGACAGGCCGAGCAGCAGACCGACCGGGCCGCCGAGGGCGCCCACGAGCATGCCGACCAGCGAGCCGCCGATCGTGGCCGTGCCGCCCTTGTCGTCGCCGCCGTCGGTGACGTTCACGGCGCCCGACGCGTCACGCTCGACCAGCGCCGCCGATTGCAGGCCGTAGTCGCCCGACGCGTTGCGGAAGGCGGTCAGCGCCTCGTACGTCGCTTCCCGGGTGGGAAAAGTGAGCACAACGACGTTCTCAGACATGTGGTTCCTCGATTCTGGATCGGACTGCGGTCCGCGCATCGGGACCGCCGCTCTCAGCCGTTCCCGTTCGGGGCGCTGAGCGCAAGGGAGTCATCGTGAACTTTCGGCAGACACTGAAACACGACGACAGATTCGGCTCGATGGACATCGCGGCCAGCGTGCGCCGCACATTCGCCGCCGCGGCCAGAACCGCGACGCGCGCGATGCCGCTACTCTCACGTCAACCCGATCGCCACCCGATCGTCACCGACCGTCGACGCAGGAGGCTCGCATGAGCGATTTCGGCTCCACCACCCCGATCCACCTCGACCGCGGCGAGGGCAAGGGACTCGCCACCGGCACGCTGGGCCTGTGGGGGTCGACCGTCATCGGCCTGGCATCCACCGCTCCGGTGTATTCGCTCGTGGCGACTCTCGGCTTCGTCGTGCTCGCCGTGGGAGCACAGGCGCCGATCGCGTTCATCATCGCGTTCGTGCCGATGCTGTTCATCGCGTTCGCGTACCGCGAGCTGAACAACGAGATGCCCGACTGCGGCACGACCTTCACGTGGGGCACGAAGGCGTTCGGCCCGTGGGTGGGCTGGATGGGCGGCTGGGGCGTCGCCGTAGCGGGGATGGTCGTGCTCGCGAACCTCGCGCAGATCGCGTCGGTGTATTTCTGGGACCTCTTCGGTCTCGAGTTGGAGAACGACGACTGGCGCATCGTGCTGGTCGCCGTCGCCTTCATCGCGGCGATGACGTGGGTGAGCTGGCGGGGCGTCGAGATCGGCGAGCGCATTCAGAACGTGCTGCTCGCGGTGCAGTACCTCGTGCTCGCGATCTTCGTCGTGGTCTCGCTCACCGGCTACTTCACGGGCACGGCGCCCGATCCGACGCCGTTCTCGTGGGAGTGGCTCAACCCGTTCGCCTTCACCGACTTCCACGGGTTCACCGAGGCGGTGCTGCTGGCCCTGTTCATCTACTGGGGGTGGGACACGTGCCTCGCCCTCAACGAAGAGACGAAAGACCCGAAGCGCACACCCGGCCGCGCGGCCCTGCTGACGACCGTGATCCTGCTGTTCACGTACGTCGCGGTGACGATCTCGGCGATGATGTACGCCGGTCTCGGCGACACGGGCACGGGACTGTCGAACGAGGCGAACGCCGATGACTTCTTCCTCGCGATCAAAGACGGACTGCTCGGTCCGTGGGGATGGCTTCTGGTGGTCGCGGTGCTCATCTCGGCGGTCTCGTCGACCCAGACGACCATCCTGCCCACCGCGCGCGGCACGCTCGCGATGGGGGTCTACCGGGCGTTGCCGGCCCGGTTCAAGATCGTCCACCCGGTGTACAAGACGCCGTCGTTCTCGACGATCGTCGGGGGCGTCGTGGCGATCTGCTACTACGTCGGCATGACGCTGATCAGCGACAACATCCTGCAGGACTCGATCCTCTCCCTCGGTCTCGCGATCGCGTTCTACTACGCCATCACCGGGTTCGCGTGCGTCTGGTACTACCGGCGCGATCTCGGCCGGTCGGCCCGGGATCTGTGGTTCAAGGGCATCTTCCCGCTGCTGGGCGCGCTCATGCTGACCTTCGCGTTCGTGCAGTCGGCGATCGACATGTACGACGTCGACTACGGCTACACGACGCTGTTCGGCATCGGCGGCACGTTCGTCGTCGGGATCGGCGCGCTGCTGGTCGGCGTCGTGCTGATGTTCGTCTGGTACCTCTTCCCGCGCTCGAAGCCGTTCTTCTCGGGGCGCTCGCTCAACCGCAGCACCCCCGTGATGGTGCCCGACGAGCCGGGTGATTTCGTGCGCTCGATCGACGGCGGCATCTGACCGGCGGCGTCTGACCAGCGGCGGCGCCGAGGCCTCGGCGGTGCCGCGGTGCGAGGATGGATGCCATGTCCACGTACGTCATCACGGGCGCCGGCTCGGGGATCGGCCGCCTCGTCGCCGAGCGGTTGCACGCGCGCGGCGACGCCCTGATCGTGCTCGCCCGCAGCGCGCGCCGCGCCGCTGAACTCATCGCCGCCTTCCCCGGATCGGCCGCCGTCGTCGCCGACCTCGCCGACCCGTCCGCGCTCGCCGCGGCGATCGATGAGGCCGACCTTCCCGCCGAGATCGACGGCATCGTGCACGGCGCCGGCATCGTCGAGCTCGGCGCGGTCGCCGATCTGCCGCGGGATGCCTGGACGAGCCAGCTCACCGTCAACCTCGTCGCTCCGGCAGAGCTCACCCGTCTGCTGCTGCCGCGCGTCCGCGCGGCGCGCGGACACGTGCTGTTCGTCAACTCGGGTGCGGGACTGAACGCGCATCCGGGCTGGGCGGCATACGCGGCATCCAAACACGGCTTGAAGGCGCTCGCCGATGCGCTCCGCGGCGAAGAGGGGCCGCACGGGGTGCGGGTGACCACGGTGTATCCCGGGCGCACCGCGACGCCCATGCAAGAGAAGGTGCACGAGCAGGAGGGCGCTGCGTACGACGCCGACCGCTGGATCGACCCCGCGTCGGTGGCGACCGCGATCATGACGGCGCTCGACCTGCCGCGCGATGCCGTGATCAGCGACCTGAGCGTGCGGCCCGGCCCGCGGTGACGGCGGGCGACTCCGGGGCGTCGAACCCGTCGAGCGCGCCGAGCCCCGCGCTCGACGCGCTGCTCGACGACGCGCGGCGCCGGCTCGCCGGAGCCCCCCGTGAGCGGCTCGGCGATTGGGCGCAGGCGCGCAAGCTGCTCGGGTTCGGGCGCGCGCCGCGGATCGTGCCGGTGGGCGAGGCGTGGCACGTCGGGGTGCTCCTGATCGCGGATGCCGAGGTCTACGCCACCGGCGAGGTGCTGCGCGCCCGCACCGAAGCACCGCGCGGCTACACCGCGCAGGCGCAGCGTGAAAGGTCGGAGCGCGCCGCGGCCGCCGCGCGCGGTGGCTTCGCCGACGGTGAGGTCGTGCACCTCGGTGCCGTGCGGCTCGACCTCGAGGCGCTCCGCCATGGCGAGGCATCCGGCCCGCTCTCGATCGCCGGGGGAGCGCCAGGCGGCACCGTGCTCGTGCGCTGGAGTGCGACGGGCGCCCCGCGCCCCCTCGCCGACTACCTCGACGAGCAACTCGCGCTGCGCTGACCTGCACCGCCGCGTCGCGTATAGCGCGTCGGAGCGGCGGCGTCCAGCCCGCGGAGGCGATATCTCCCGGACACATCCAGACCCTAGGCTGAGGGCGTCACAACCGACGAAGGCCAGGGGAGATGCACATGCAGGTTTGGCCAGGATCCGCGTACCCCCTCGGGGCGACCTTCGATGGCGGCGGCACGAACTTCGCGCTGTTCAGCGAACGCGCCGAGAAAGTCGAGCTGTGCCTGTTCGGCGACCGCGGGAAGGAGACCCGCGTCGAGCTGCGCGATGTCGACGCGCACGTCTGGCACGCGTACCTGCCGACCGTGCAGCCCGGGCAGCGCTACGGCTACCGCGTGTACGGGCCCAACGATCCCGAGAACGGGCAGCGGTTCAACCCGCACAAGCTGCTGCTCGACCCGTACGCCAAGGCCGTCGATGGCCAGGTCGAGTGGGGCCAGTCGGTGTTCGGCTACGACTTCGGCGATCCCGACTCGCGCAACGACGACGACTCCGCGAAGGCGATGATGAAGGGCGTCGTGATCAACCCGTTCTTCGACTGGGCGGGTGACCGGCAGCCGAAGACGCCCTACGCCGAGAGCGTCATCTACGAGGCGCACGTGAAGGGCCTCACCGAGCGGCATCCGGACATTCCGGAGGAGATCCGCGGGACGTACAGCGCGATCGCGCATCCGGTCATCATCGAGCACCTCAAGCGGATCGGCGTGACGGCGATCGAGCTCATGCCGGTGCACCAGTTCGTCAACGACTCGACGCTGCAGGAGAAAGGGCTGTCGAACTACTGGGGCTACAACACGATCGCCTTCCTCGCACCGCAGAACACCTACTCCTCGGCCGGCCAGCTGGGCCAGCAGGTGCAGGAGTTCAAGGGGATGGTGCGGGCTCTGCACGCGGCAGGCATCGAGGTCATCCTCGACGTCGTGTACAACCACACCGCCGAAGGCAACCACCTGGGCCCGACCCTGTCGATGCGCGGCATCGACAACGAGGCCTACTACCGCCTCGACGAGACCGACAAGCGCTATTACACGGACTACACCGGCACGGGCAACAGCATGAACGTCGGCAACCCGCACACGCTGCAGCTCATCATGGACTCGCTGCGGTACTGGGTGCTCGAGATGCACGTCGACGGCTTCCGGTTCGACCTCGCGGCCACCCTCGCCCGCGAGTTCTACGAGGTCGATCGCCTCGCCGCCTTCTTCGAGATCGTGCAGCAGGACCCGGTGATCAGCCAGGTGAAGCTCATCGCCGAGCCGTGGGACCTCGGCCCCGGCGGCTACCAGGTGGGCAACTTCCCCCCGCAGTGGACGGAGTGGAACGGCAAGTACCGCGACACCGTGCGCGACTTCTGGCGCGGCGAGCCCTCGACCCTCGGTGAGTTCGCGTCGCGGCTGACCGGGTCGGCCGATCTCTACGAGCACGACGGGCGGCGGCCCGTGGCATCCATCAACTTCGTCACCGCCCACGACGGCTTCACGCTGCGCGACCTCGTGTCGTACAACGAGAAGCACAACGAGGCCAACGGCGAAGACAACAACGACGGCGAATCGCACAACCGCTCGTGGAACTGCGGTGTCGAAGGCCCGACCGACGACCAGGGCGTGCTCGCGCTGCGCGCCCGCCAGCAGCGGAACTTCCTCGCGACGCTGCTGCTCAGCCAGGGCGTCCCGATGATCGCGCACGGCGACGAACTCGGCCGCACGCAGGGCGGCAACAACAACGGCTACGCGCAGGACAACGAGATCACGTGGGTCGACTGGGAGCACATCGACCAGCCGCTCATCGAGTTCACCGCCGCCCTGGCCCGCCTGCGCCGCGAGCACCCGACGTTCCGGCGCAGCCGCTTCTTCAACGGGCGGCCGGTGCACCGCGAGGCGGGGGCGCCCGTCCCCGACATCGCGTGGCTGCGGCCCGACGGCACCGAGATGCAGCCGGATGACTGGGAGTCGGGCTTCGGGCGCGCGATCGGGGTGTTCTTGAACGGCGACGGCATCCGCGAGCGGGATCGGCGGGGCCAGGAGATCCACGATCAGCACTTCTTCGTGCTGTTCAACGCCGGCGACGACGACGTGCAGTTCACGATCCCGAAGGCGGAGTTCAGCCCCGAATGGGAAGTGCTCGTCGACACGGCGGGTCAGCGCACGGACAAGGCGCCACTGCGCGGCGGCGACGTGGTTGACGTCGCAGCGCG
Organism: Microbacterium paulum; assembly: GCF_015707995.1. GTDB lineage: Bacteria > Actinomycetota > Actinomycetes > Actinomycetales > Microbacteriaceae > Microbacterium > Microbacterium paulum. The sequence goes on along the minus strand of NZ_JAAGRY010000015.1, from coordinate 44,450 downwards.
ATCGCTCATGGTGCTGTGTGAGCACGAACCGGACGTGCCTGAGGTCGACCACTCGGTCGCCGCCTCGCTCACGGCGCTGACAACGCCCATCGACATCGTTCCCGCTCCCGCCCCGCAAGCCGAACTGGCCCACTGATCCCCGTGAGCCCTCGACGGAAGAGTGCGCCCGCATCGACCTATCGCCTGCAGGTGCGCGCGGAGTTCGACCTGGATGCCGCGGCGGACGTCGTGCCGTACCTGCGCGACCTCGGCGTCGACTGGGCGTACCTGTCGCCGATCCTGCAGGCGACCGAGGGGTCGGACCACGGCTACGACGTCGTCGATCCCACCCGCGTGGATGCCTCGCGCGGCGGCCCCGAGGGCCTGGCCCGGTTCTCGGCCGCGGCCCGCGCGGCAGGCCTCGGCACGCTGGTCGACATCGTGCCGAACCACCAGGGTGTCGCCGCGCCGATGCAGAACCCGTGGTGGTGGGACGTGCTCACCTTCGGCCGCGCCTCGCGCCATGCCGAGTCATTCGACATCGACTGGGACCACGGCGACGGTCGCGTCGTGCTCCCGGTGCTCGGCGCCGAGCTCGACGAGGTGATCGCCGCGGGCGAAGTGACCGTCGCTCCGGCCGGCGCCCCGTTCGAGGGTGAGACGGATGCCGCGGCCGCGGTCGACCTCGACGCGTTCGGCACGGCCCGGTATTACGACCTGGTGCTGCCGCTCGCGCCGGGCACCGAGCCGCTGCACGTGACGAGCGATGCGGCGGGCGTGCGCGATGTGCTCGCGCGCCAGCATTGGACGCTCGCGTTCTGGCGTCGCGACGCCGAGGTGCTGAACTACCGGCGCTTTTTCACCGTGACCTCGCTCGCCGGGGTGCGGGTGGAGCTGCCCGACGTGTTCGACGCGAGCCACACCGAGGTGCTGCGGTGGGTGCGCGAGGGGCTCGTCGACGGCCTGCGCATCGACCACCCCGACGGCCTCGCCGACCCTGGCGGCTACCTCGACCGCCTCGCCGCCGAGGCGACGCGCGCCGCCGCCGAGGGCGCCGCCGCCGGCGTTGCCCCCGGCGCCGACCTTGCACCGGGCGCCCCGGCGCGCCGCCCCTACCTCGCGATCGAGAAGATCCTCGAGCCGGGCGAGCAGCTGCCGGGCTGGTGGACCACCGACGGCACGACCGGGTACGACGCGCTCGGCGAGATCGACCGCGTGCTCATCGACCCGGCCGGCGAGGCGCCCCTCACCGACCTCGACACGGCGCTGCGTGGGGCGCCGCAGGCCTGGGCCGAGCTCATCGCGACGACCAAGCGCGAGATCGCCGACACCTCGCAGGCCGCCGAAGTGGGCCGGCTGGTGCGCACCCTCCCGGAGTCCGTCCGCGCGCAGCTCGGCGACGCGGTCGCGCGCGACGCGCTCGCCGCATTGCTCGCCGCCTTCCCGGTCTACCGCGCGTATCTGCCCGCAGGGACCGAGCACGTCGCGCACGCCGCGACCGAGGCATCCACCCGTCGCCCCGACCTCTCCGACGCGATCGCCGCGCTCGCACCGCTCGCCGCCGAGGCGGGCACCGAGTTCTCTCGCCGGTTCATGCAGACGACCGGGCCGGTCATGGCCAAGGGCGTCGAAGACCGCGCGTTCTACCGCTACAGCCGTCTCACCTCGCTGACCGAGGTCGGCGGCGATCCCGCGCACTTCGCCGCCACGGTCGCCGATCTGCACGAGGCGTTCGCGCGCCGGCAGGCGGCGTGGCCGCACGCCCTCACCGCCCTGACGACGCACGACACCAAGCGCTCCGAAGACACCCGTGCGCGCCTCGCGGTGCTCGCCGAGCTCCCCGAGCGCTGGGCCGCCGTGCTCGGCGAACTGCGCGCCGCCGCGTCGACCGGTGACGGACCGCTCGACAACCTGCTGTGGCAGGCCGTCGTCGGCGCGTGGGTGCCGGGCGCCGACCTCGGCGACCGCCTGCACGCCTACGCCGAGAAGGCCGCCCGCGAAGGCGGGGTCGGCACGACGTGGGAAGACCCGGATGCCTCGTTCGAGGCCCGCGTGCGCGGCCTCGTCGACGCCGCGGTGGGCCACGCCCGCCCCCTCGTGGAACGCTTCGTCGCCGAGATCGCGGCCCCCGGCCGCTCGAACGGTCTCGCCGCGAAGCTGCTGCAGCTCGCCGGCCCCGGCGTGCCCGACGTGTACCAGGGCACCGAGCTCTGGGACCACTCGCTCGTCGACCCCGACAACCGCCGGCTCGTCGACATCGACGTGCGCCGCGCCCTCCTCGCCCGCATCGACGAAGGGTGGATGCCTGAGGTCGACGACACGGGTGCGGCCAAGCTGCTGCTCGTGACCCGGGCGCTGCGGCTGCGCCGCGACCGGCCCGAGCTGTTCGCGCGCTACGCCCCGCTGCCGGTGGTCGGTGCGGCACGCGAGCACGCGCTCGCGTTCGACCGCGGCGGCGTGATCGCCGTCGCGACGCGCCTGCCCGTGGGTCTTGCCGCGCGCGGCGGCTGGGGCGACACCGCGGTGCTCGTGCCCACCGGCGACTGGCGCGACGAACTGACCGGCGCCGAGGTCAGCGGTGGTCTCGTGCCGCTCGCGACGCTGCTCGACCGCTACCCGGTCGCCCTCCTCGCCCGGGTCTGACGCGCGCCCCGGCGCGGCGGTTTGTGACGTTCCGTGACGCACCGTAACGAACGGTGACCTCCGGCTGGTGCCCGGGTGGAGCGCGTGGTGGGCTGAGGCATCCCGCACACCGCAGCGCGCGCCCGCAAGGGCCGCGCAGTCCAGGAGACACCCATGTCCCGCTTCACCCGCACGGCGCTCGCGGGGGCATTCGCCCTCGCCGCCCTCGCCCTCATCACCGGCTGCGCCTCGGGCGCCGGCACACCCGCCGCCTCTGAGTCCGACGCCGCGCCGCAGCAGGGCGGCACGCTCACCTATCTCGAGCCGCAGACCTGGACGACGCTGTATCCGCCGTCGGCCGGCTTCTACCCGAACGGGGGTCTCGTGAACAACATCACCGACCGCCTGCTCTACCAGAACCCCGAGACGCTCGAACTCGAACCGTGGATCGCGACCGACTACACGGTCAACGACGACGCCACCGAGTACACCTTCGATCTGCGCCAGGGGGTCACCTACTCCGACGGCACCCCGCTCACCGCGGCGAACGTCGTGAAGAACATCGACCTCTACGGCAAGGGCGACAAAGACCGGGCCCTGCCCGTCTCTGAGGCGATCAACAACTACGACCACGGCGAGGTCGTCGACGACGACACGGTGGTCTTCCACTTCACCGCCCCCTCGCCCGGATTCGCCCAGGCGGTCTCGACGATCAACTCGGGCCTGCTGTCGGATGCCACGCTCGACCGCGCGAGCGAAGGCTTCGGCCCCGGCAACGCGACCGACATCATCGGCAGCGGCCCGTTCGTGATCTCGGGCGAAGAGATCGGCACGAAGACCTCGGTCACCGCGCGCAAGGACTACGACTGGGCACCGGCATCGCTCAAGCACCAGGGCGCGGCCTACCTCGACGGCGTCGACTACGTCGTCGCGGCCGAGAACAGCGTGCGCGTGGGCACCGTCGTCGCCGGCCAGGCCGACATCGCCCGGAACATCCCCGCTCCCGACGAGGCGCAGTTCGCGGCATCCGGCCTGTCGCTGCACGCCGCCGCCACGAACGGCGTCAACAACGGGCTGAGTTTCCGCTTCCGCGAACCCCGCCTCGAAGACGTGCGCGTGCGCCAGGCGATCATCGCGGGTATCGACCGGCAGCAGATCGTCGACACGCTCTTCACCGCCAACTACCCGCTCGCGACCGGTGCGCTCGCCAAGACTGCGCTCGGCTACGTCGACACCTCCGAGTACTACACGTACGACCCCGACAAGGCCGCGAAGCTGCTCGACGAGGCCGGTTGGACGCTCGGCAGCGACGGCACGCGCCAGAAAGACGGCGAGAAGCTGTCGCTCACCTTCAACGAGGCACTGCCGCAGCCGCGGTCGAAAGAGGTCGTGACGCTGATCCAGGAGCAGCTGGGCAAGCTCGGCATCGAGGTGTCGCTGTTCGCCGGCGACATGGCCGCACAGACGAAGGCCTCGACCGACCAGTCGACGATCCAGGTGTACCACTCGATGGTCGGCCGCGCTGACTTCGACGTGCTGAAGTCGCAGTACTACTCGAAGAACCGCAATACGCTGCTGAACCTCAACCCGGCCGACCAGACCATCGGCGACCCCGAGCTCGACACGCTGCTGCTCGCGATCGCCTCCGAGCCGACGACCGACGAGCGTCAGGCGGCCTCCGAGGCGTCGCAGAGGTACCTGGCCGAGAACGCCTACATCCTGCCGATCTTCGAAGAGCCGCAGGTGTTCGGCCTCACCTCGAAGGTGCACGGTTTCGAGACCGAGTCGGTCGGACGTCCCTCGTTCTACTCGACCTGGCTGGTGGGCTGACCCTTCATGGCGTACGTCCTCCGTCGTGTGGGCCAGGCGATCCTCGTGCTCGTCCTGGCCTACACGGCGGCCTATCTTCTGCTGGCGGCGCTGCCGGGCGACGCGATCATCGCGCGCTACGCGAGCCCCGAGCTCGGTCTCACCCCTGAGCAGATCCAGGCGATCCGCGAGTCGCTCGGCGCCGACCAGCCCCTGATCGTGCAGTACGCGCGCTCGATCGCCGGGTTCCTCACCGGCGACTTCGGCTACTCGGTCGCGAGCGGTGCGTCGGTGTCGGACCTGATCGCGACGGCGCTGCCGCCGACCCTCACCCTCGCGGTGCTCGGGCTCATGCTCGCGGTGCTCCTCGCCGTGACGATCGCCTTCACCGCCACCTACGGCGCCACACAGCCGCTGCGCCGGGTGTTCCGTGGCATCCCGCCGCTGTTCGTCTCGCTGCCGGTGTTCTGGATCGGCATCATCCTCATCCAGATCTTCTCGTTCCGCCTCGGCTGGGTGCCGGTGATCGGCGCCGATCCGGTGCAGGCGCTGATCCTGCCCGTGATCACCCTCGCGATCCCGATCGCCGCTCCCCTCGCCCAGGTGCTGATGCGCTCGATCGACGAGGTGCGCGAGCAGCCGTTCGTGACCGTCGTGCGCGCCCGTGGCGCCTCGACCTCGTGGTTGCTGTGGAGAAACGTCGCCCGGAACGCGATGCTCCCGACCCTCACGATGGCGGGGCTGCTGTTCGGTGAGCTCGTCGGCGGCGCCGTCGTGACCGAGACGGTGTTCGCGCGCGCCGGCATCGGCCAGCTCACCGCGCAGGCCGTCGCCAACCGCGACACCCCGGTGCTCCTGGCCGTCGTCGTGATCTCGACGGTCGCCTTCGTCGTGATCAATCTGATCGTCGACCTGCTCTACCCCGTGCTCGACGCGCGGCTGCGGGGCCCCGGCCGGGCGCGCGGGAATGCCCCCACGACCGTGGCCAGCGAGCTGACCTCGGCGTCTGAACTCGACGGCGACGTGCCCGCCACCCAGCCCGACCTGGCCGCGGTCGTCACCGCCGGCCTCTCAGACGGAGACCCGCGATGACCCTTGCCGCCCCCGACGCCTCCGCCCGCCTGACGACGCCCGCCCGCGCGTCCGGCGCTCAGCCCGGCGCCGGCGCCCAGACCGGAGCCAGCGACGGTGCGCGCTCGGGTCGACCGGGTCGCGAAGGTCGCGCGGGCCGCGCGCTCGGTCGCCTCGGCTTCATCGTGCCGGTGCTGGTCATCGTGCTCGCCCTCGCGTGGGCGCTCTTTCCAGCGCTGTTCACCGGGCAGAGCCCGACCGAGACGGTCGCGCCGTCGTTGCAGGCGCCGAGCGCCGAGCACTGGTTCGGCACGGATGCCACGGGCCGCGACCTCTACGCCCGCGTCGTCTACGGGGCGTCGCAGTCGATCATCGGGGCCCTCGTCGCGGTACTCGTCGGCCTCATCGTCGGTACCGCGATCGGGCTCGCGGCCGGAGCGCTCGGCGGCGCGGTCGACGAGGTGCTCATGCGCGTCGTCGACGTGCTGCTCGCAATCCCCGCGCTGCTGCTGTCGCTGAGCGTCGTGATCCTCCTCGGCTTCGGCACGACGAGCGCGGCGATCGCCGTCGGTGTCACCTCGATCGCGGTGTTCGCCCGCCTCGCGCGCTCCCGCGTGGTGAGCGTGCGCGTCACCGATTTCGTCGAGGCGGCGTACGGCTCGGGCGGCACGTTCTTCGGCGTGCTGTGGCGGCACATCCTGCCCAATTCGCTCACCCCCGTCATCGCGCTCGCCGCGCTGCAGTTCGGCTCGGCCATTCTGCAGATCTCGACCCTCGGCTTTCTCGGCTACGGCGCCCCGCCGCCGACCCCCGAGTGGGGCCTGCTCATCGCCGAGGGTCGCAACTACGTCGCGACCGCGTGGTGGCTGACGGTGCTCCCGGGTATCGTCGTCGTCCTGGTCGTGCTCGCCACCAACCGCCTCAGCCAGGCGCTGCGGGGAGGGGATGCCTCGTGAGCGACACCACGCGCGCACCACTGCTGTCGATCCGCGACCTCGCGGTGCAGTACCGCACCCGCAGCGGCCCGGTCGACGCCGTCCGCGGCGTCTCGTTCGACGTCGAGGCGGGTGCTGTCACAGCGCTCGTCGGCGAATCGGGGTCGGGCAAGACCACGGTCGCCCAGTCGGTCATCGGCCTGCTCGCCTCGAACGGGCACGTCTCGTCGGGCAGCATCCGCCTGAACGAGCGCACCGACGGCCTCACCGATCTCGTCGGACTGCCGGAGCGGCGCTGGCGGCACCTGCGCGGCCGTTGCATCGCGCTCATCCCGCAAGACCCCGGCAACTCGCTCAACCCCGTCGCCACGATCGGGTGGAGCGTCGGCGAATCGCTGCGCATCCACGGCTGGAAGAGCAGCGCCAAGATCCAGGCGCGGGTCATCGATCTGCTGGAGCGCGTGGGGATCGACGACCCCGAGGCGCGCGCCCGGCAGTATCCGCACGAGCTGTCGGGCGGGATGCGCCAGCGGGTGCTGATCGCCGCCGCGCTCGCGCTCGAACCCGAGCTGATCATCGCCGACGAACCCACGAGCGCCCTCGACGTCACGGTGCAGCGCACCGTGCTCGACCTGCTCGACGACCTGCGGGCCGAGTCGGGCACCGGCATCCTGTTCATCACCCACGATCTCGCCGTCGCGGCCGACCGCTCCGACCAGATCGTCGTCATGCGCGGGGGACTCGTGCAAGAGCAGGGGGCGACGCGCGCCGTGCTCGCCGCCCCCGCCTCCGACTACACCCGCACACTGCTCGCCGACGCGCCCTCGCTCGCCCGGGTCGTCGAGCGCGTGGCGCCGGATGCCTCGGCATCCACAGCCCGCACCGACGCGCTCGTCGAGGTCACGGCACTCACGCAGGAGTTCCGGCGCCCCGGCCGTTCTCCATTGCTCGCCGTCGACGACGTGTCGTTCACGGTCGCGCGCGGCACGACGCACGCCCTCGTCGGCGAGTCGGGGTCGGGAAAGACGACCACGGGGCGCTCGATCGCCGGGTTCAACCGGCCGACGAGCGGCACGATCCGGGTGGGTGAGACCGACGTCACGGCGCTGCGCTCGGCGGCCGAGCGGCGACGGCTGCACCGCCACACGCAGCTCGTGTACCAGAACCCGTACGCCTCGCTCGATCCACGTCAGCGCATCGCCGACATCCTCGCCGAGCCGCTCCGGAACTTCGGGGTCGGCACGCGCGCCGACCGGGCCGACAGGGTCGCGCACCACCTCGAACTGGTCTCGCTCGCGCCCGAGATCGCGTCGAGGCATCCGCGTGAACTCTCCGGCGGGCAGCGCCAGCGGGTCGCGATCGCGCGGGCGCTCATCGTCGAACCCGAACTCGTCGTGCTCGACGAGGCCGTCTCGGCGCTCGACGTGACCGTGCAGGCGCAGATCCTGCGGCTGCTCGCCCGGCTGCAAGAAGAGCTGGGCCTCACGTACGTGTTCATCTCGCACGATCTCGCCGTGGTGCGGCAGATCTCCGACACGGTGTCGGTGCTGCAGCGCGGACGCCAGGTCGAATACGGCACGGCGCAGGCCGTGTTCGAGCGCCCCCAGCACGCCTACACGCGCCAGCTGCTCGCCGCGATCCCGGGGGCGTCGCTGCGCGGCGACGCTGCCGGACGCGGCGGCGCGACCCCCGACCCCGAACGCTCATCAGAAGAGGTGCACGCATGACCGGCCCCCGACTCGGGTTCTTCACCCGCCTGCTCGAAGACGCGCCCGCCGCCGACCGCTACCGCTTCGCGCTCGAGCAGATCGAGCAGGCCGAGCGCAGTGGCTTCGCCTCGGCGTGGGTCGCGCAGCACCACTTCGGCGAGCATGAGGGCGGCCTGCCGTCGCCGTTCGTGCTGCTCGCCGCGGCGGCCGAGCGCACGTCGCGCATCGCGCTGGCCACGGGAGTGGTCACGCTGCCGATCGACGACCCGCTGCGGGTCGCCGAAGACGCCGTCGTGCTCGATCAGCTGAGCGGCGGGCGGGTGCAGCTCGGCCTCGCGACGGGCGGCACGCCGTCGTCGTTCACGGCGTTCGGGCGTGAGTCGGACCGTCGGCGCGAGATCTTCGCCGAGCACTTCGAGGTGCTGCTCGATGCGCTGGGCGGTCGTGGCATCCGCGGCACCGCCTCGCAGATCTACCCGGCCGCGGGCGACCTCGGCGAGCGCATCTGGCAGGCGACGTTCTCGGCCGACGGCGGCCGGCGGGCGGGTGAGCGCGGCGACGGGCTGCTGCTCTCGCGCACGCAGCCGAGGCCGGCGGATGCCCCGGGCGCACCCCTGCACGAGTTGCAGCTGCCGATCATCGACGCCTACCGCGCGGCGCTGCCGGACGGCGCCCCGGTGCGCGTGCTGGCGTCGCGGACCGCCCTCGTCGTCGATCCCGAGAACCGCACGCGCGCGCTCGAACTGGCCGACGCGGGCCTGCGCGACCTCGCCCGCTCGATGTTCGGGCTCGACACCGACGGTCTTTCGATCGACGAGCTCGTGCGCATCACCGACACCCACGTCGGCACGGTCGACGAGGTCGTTGCCTCGCTCGCCGCCGACGAGACGCTGCACGCCGCGACCGACGTGTCGTTCCAGGTGCACTCGATCGCCGCGACCCACGAGCTGACGCTGCGCTCGCTGCAGCTACTCGGCGACGAGGTCGCGCCGCGCCTGGGCTTCGCCACCGGTCCCGACGCGGCCGAAGCGCTGCGCCGTGCTCACCTTCCGCTCGCCGGCGCCCACGCCGGCTCCGCCACCCCCTCGGGAGAGAACGCATGACCACCGCATCCGCCGACATCATCGACCTGCTCGCCGGCCTGACCTCCGGCGGCGAGCGCGGCGTCGCGCTCGCCGCCGTGCGCGACGAGCGCCCGCAGGCGCGCGAGAACGCGCAGCGCAGCTTCGAGGCGCTGCTCGAACCCGCCGCCCCCGGCACCTTCCCGCTCGCCGAGCGCTACGCCGTCGCCGCCTACGTCGCGCAGCTCCACGCCTTCGACACCGCGACCGCCTTCTACGGCGACCTGCTCGGCGACGAAGAGCCCGCGCTCGTCGCTCCGGTCGCCGCGGCTGCCGCGGCGAGTGCCACGTCGGGCCCGTACGGTCTGTATCGCGAGCCGGCCCTCGCCGGCGAGTCGGTCGAGGGGCTGCGCTGGACGCCGGATGCCGAGGCATCCGCCGCTCTCGGCGAACGGCTCGCCACGGCGCTCGCGCACGCGCACCTGCTCGTCTTCCGCCCCCGCGAGGCGCGGGCAGAGGCCCTGCAGGCCCTCGTGGAAGCCGGGTGGTCGGCCGACGACATCGTGTCGCTCTCTCAGCTGGTCGCGTTCCTCACGTTCCAGCTGCGGGTGGCGTGGGGGCTGCGCGTGCTCGCCGCGGCCGGGTCCGCGGCATCCGCTTCTGTCGCGTCTGCCGTTGTTTCTGCCGCCGCTGCGCCGGCATCCGTTGTCGTCGGAGGAGTCTGACATGACCGCGATCGTCACCGAATACGACGAGCTCGCCCGCCCCGAGGCGTTCACGCAGCGCGGGCTCGGCTGGGTGCCGTGGCTCGCGCCCGTCGCCGAAGACGACCTCACCGACCTGCAGCGCGACGCGCTGATCGAGCCCGCGCGCGCGAAGATGCCGTACTTCCGGCTGCTCGCGCGCGACCCCGAGGCTCTGCGCGCCCGCACCCTCACCGACCTCGACATCTTCTTCAACGTCACCGGGGGCATCGGCCGCGCCGAGCGCGAGCTCGCCGCCGCGGCGACCTCGCGGCTCAACGGCTGCGTCTTCTGCGCGTCGGTGCACGCTGCCGCCGCGACCCGGGAATCGGGGCGCGAGGCCGACGTGCAGCGACTGCTCGACGAAGGCGTGGCGGCAGACCTCGGCGACGAGACCTGGAACGCGGTCGTCGCCGCGTCGGTCGCGCTCGCCGAGACCCCGCTCGATTTCGGTGTGGCCGAGATCGAGCGCCTGCGCGCCGCGGGGCTCGGCGACGCCGAGATCGTCGACGTGATCGGCGGCGCCGCATTCTTCAACTGGGCGAACAGGCTGATGCTCTCGCTCGGTGAACCCGAGGTCCCGGCGCGGCAGCGCTGAGCCCGCCCGCACCCTCGAACCCTCCCGACAGACAGGCATCCTCATGAGCATCCCCACCCTTCTCGACCACGTCGTCATCGCCGGGCCCGACCTCGCGGCCCTCGTCGACTGGTTCGCCGAACGCACCGGCGTGATCGCCGCGCCCGGCGGCGCGCACCCGACCGGAACCGCCAATGCACTGGTCGCCCTCACGGTCGACGGGCAGCGCGGCCCGCAGTACATCGAGCTGATCGGTCCGAACCCCGAGCGCCCCGAACCGGAGCTGCCCGCGACCTTCGGCACCTCGACGCTCGAGAGCCCGAGCGTGCAGGCCTATGCCGTGCACCCGGCCGACATCGAGGCGACCGTCGCCGCGGCGCGCGCCGGCGGCTACGACCCGGGCGACGTGAGCGATCTGTCGCGGCGCACGCCCGACGGCACGCTGCTCGAATGGCGCCTCACGCGCGGCGAGTCGCGCCGGCTCGACGTGCCGTTCCTCATCGACTGGGGCACGACCCCGCAGCCGGGGCTCAGCGACATCCCTTCGATCGAACTCGTCTCGCTCTCGCGCACCGAGCCCGACCCCGCGCCGCTTCAGGCCGTGCTCGGGGCATTCGGGCTGGGCGACGGAGTGGCCGAAGTCGTGGCGGGGCCCGAATCGGGCTTCCGCCTCACGCTGCGCCGCGCCGACGGCGAACTCGTCGAGGTGTGAGCGGGGTGGGCGCGGGCGTGGCGGGCACGGGTTTCGGCTCGGCCGCGGGGGTGGATGCCGGGTCTGCGAGTGCCGCCGCGGTGGATGCCGAGGTCGCGGCGACCCTCGAGGCGCTCCGCCCCGAGCTCACGCGACTCGTGCGCGAGTTGTACGACGAGCCCGAGATCGGCTTCGCCGAGCACCGGTCGGTCGCGCGCATCGCAGCGCTCCTCGCCGCGCATGGTGTGGACGTCGAGGTCGGCGCGTTCGGGCTCGAGACCGCGTTCCGGGCATCCGGGCATGAGGCGTCCGGGGCGGAGTCGTCGGCCGACGTATCCGAGTCCGAGGCATCCGGCCCGCATTTCGCGATCATCGCCGAGTACGACGCGCTGCCCGGGATCGGGCACGCGTGCGGGCACAACATCATCGCGGGGGTCGCGGTGGGCGCTTTTCTCGCGGCGGCGCCGATCGTCGCGCGCCTCGGCGGACGGCTGTCGCTCATCGGTACGCCTGCCGAAGAGAACGGCGGCGGCAAAGAGCTGATCATCCGCGCGGGCGGGTTCGACGACGTCGACGCGGCCGGCATGGTGCACCCGGGCGCGGGGTCGGGAACCGGCTCGGTGCTCGGCCAGCGCACGACCGGGGTGCGGCGTGTCGCCGTGACCTATCACGGCCGTGCCGCGTACGCCGCGGGGGCGCCGTGGCTCGGCCGCAACGCCCTCGATGGGGTCGTCACGGCCTATCTGGGGGTCGCGCAGCTGCGGCAGCACATCCTGCCGACCGACCGCATCCACGGCATCATCACCGACGGCGGCGCGGCGCCGAACATCGTGCCCGAGCGGGCCGCGGCGCTGTTCTACGTGCGCTCCGCCGACGTCGACGGGCTCCGCGACCTGACCGAACGGGTCGTCGCCGTGCTCGAGGGGGCGGCGCGCATCACCGGCACGCGCGCCGAGATCGACGTCGACCCGGTGCCGTCTTACCTGCCGCTCGAGACCAACGTCGCCTTCACCACCCGCTGGGCGCGGGCGTTCGCCGCGCGTGGACACGAGATTCCCGCCCCTCCCGCCGCGGTGCCGCAGGGCGGACCCTCGACCGACATGGGCAACGTCAGTCGCATCGTCCTGTCGATCCACCCCTCGCTCGGGCTCGGGGGCCCGGTCGGGGTCTTTCCGCACAACGCGGCCTTCGCCGATCTGACGGTGCTCCCGCCCGCCCTCGACGCCTTGATCGACGCCGCCGCAGCGCTCGCCGCGACCGCCGTCGACTACGTCGCCGATCCCGCCCTGCGCGCCGCCGCGGCGGCCGAGTTCGCCGCCTCCGGAGGCCCCTACCGCTGGGAGGGGTGAGGCGCCTCAGGTCTCTGCTGCCCTGCCCTGCTTCGCCGTTCCCGTTGTCTGACGTGCCGGGTTGTCGGCGCGTCTGGTTGCTACGGCGGCGGGTTGCGACGATAGGCGCCGACATTTTCGGGGCGGTGCTGGTGCGAGCCCGTGAGCACACCCACACAACAGGGCGAGGTCAAGGGGGTGCGCGGGGGCGCGGCGCGGGCGGCAGGATGGACGCATGACGATCGAGGTGTGGGCACCGCGCGCGGCGCGGGTGCGGCTGCGGCGACCGGGGCAGGCAGACGTCGAGCTCGACGCGAAGGATGCCGGGTGGTGGGCCACCTCGGTCGCGCTCGAGAGCGGCGACGAGTACGGGTTCGTGCTGGGCGACGGCGACACGGCGCGGCCCGACCCGCGGTCGCGGCGTCAGCCGCGCGGGGTGCACGAGCTGTCGGCGTGGGACGATCCGACCGACTTCGCGTGGACCGACGGCGAGTGGGCGGGGCGCGCCCTGGCATCCGGTCTCATCTACGAGCTGCACCTCGGCACCTTCACCCCCGAGGGCACGCTCGACGCGGCGATCGGCAAGCTGCCGCACCTCGTCGAACTGGGCGTAACGCATGTCGAGCTGCTGCCGGTCAACGGCTTCAACGGCACCCACAATTGGGGCTACGACGGCGTGCTCTGGTACACCGTGCAAGAGGACTACGGGGGGCCTGCGGCGTATCGGCGCTTCGTGGATGCCGCGCATGCGGCGGGCCTCGCGGTGATCCAAGACGTGGTGTACAACCACCTCGGGCCCTCGGGGAACTACCTGCCCGAGTACGGTCCCTATCTGCGCGACGGCCAGAACACCACGTGGGGCGCGAGCGTCAACCTCGACGAGCGCCCGGTGCGCGATTGCATCGTCGAGAATGCGCTCATGTGGCTGCGCGACCAGCACGTCGACGGGCTGCGGCTCGACGCGGTGCACGCGCTGCACGAGTCGGGGGAGCAGCCTGTGCACATCCTCGCCGAGTTGTCGGCGCGGGTCGACGCCCTCCAGGCCGAGCTCGGCCGCCCGCTGACCCTCATCGCCGAGAGCGACCTGAACGATCCGATCATGATCGCGCCGCGGGGCAGCGGCGGCTACGGCATCGACGCGCAGTGGGTCGATGACTGGCACCACGCCGTGCACGTCGCCCTCACGGGTGAGACGGCCGGCTACTACGCCGACTTCGCCGACCCGCAGGCGCTGCCCAAGACGTGGCACGGCGGCTTCTACCACGACGGCACGTGGTCGTCGTTCCGCGGCAAGAACTGGGGGGCGCCGGTGCCGGCGGGGGTGCCTTCGTGGCGGTTCATTGAGTTCGCGCAGGACCACGACCAGATCGGCAACCGCGCCGCCGGCGACCGGCTCAGCCAGACGCTGTCGATCGCCCGCCTGCAGGTCGCGGCGGTGCTGACGATGACCGCGCCGGGCACCCCCATGCTGTTCATGGGCGAGGAGTGGGGCGCGTCGACGCCGTGGCAGTTCTTCACGTCGCACCCCGAGCCCGAGCTCGCCGCGGCGACCCGTAAGGGGCGCACCGCCGAGTTCGCCGCGATGGGGTGGGACGAGTCGCTCGTGCCCGACCCGAACGACCCGGCGACCTTCGAGCGGTCGAAGCTCCACTGGGCCGAGGCGTCGGAGGGCGACCATCTCCGGCTCCTCGAGTGCTATCGCGCCCTCGCGCGACTGCGCCGCGAGCGCCCCGAACTCACCGACCCCGACCGCGCAGGGCAGACGGGCGAGCACGTCGGGCCGGGCCGCTGGGTGCTGCGGCGGGGCGAGGCATCCGTCTATGTGAACCTCTCTGGTGAAGCGTGGGATGTCGAGATCGGCGACGGGCAGGAGGTCTGGGTCGCGACGACCACGGCGCACGACGGGCCGGCGGAACAGGGGCCGCTGACACTCTCGGCCGACTCGGCCGCGGTGATCGGCCCGCGGCTGGCGCCCCGGCAGGCTGTCTCGCCGCGCGCGCGACACATACCGTTGACGGCATGAACCGCTCGGCGCCCACCGGATCAGACCTCGCCCGCCAGATCGTCGTCATCTCGGCGGTGGTGTTCATGATCATCGCCGCGATGGTCGGGGTGGGCCTGTTCGGCGGCACGAATGTGCGCGACCTGCAGGGCGGGGCGCTCGATGCGGATGCCACGGTGCTCGCGCCGGGCCGGTCGGCGTTCTCGATCTGGTCGGTGATCTACATCCTGATGATCGCCTACGCCGTGTGGCAGGCGCTGCCCGGGCAGCGGGCACGCGATCGCCAACGCCGTGCCGGGTGGTGGATCGCCCTGACCGCGGTGTTGAACGGCGGCTGGCTGCTTGCGGCGCAGTTCCTGACCCTCCCCGCCACGGTCATCGCGATCGTCGTCTTGCTCGCGGCGCTCGCCGCGACGTACCGCCTGCTCGTGATCGTGCCCGCCGCCGGGTGGGGCGATCGACTGCTGATGGATGTCACCGTCGGCATCCATCTCGGCTGGGTGTCGCTCGCGACCGTCGCGAACGTGACCGCGTGGCTCGCCGCCGACGTCGTACCCGCCGTCGACGAGCGCACGCAGGTGCTGTGGGGCGTGATCTTGCTTATCGTCGTGGCGCTGGTCGGTGTCGGCATCGCCGTCGGAACCCGCGGCGCCGGGCTCGTGACGCGGCTCGCGCCGGCCCTCGCGATGGCGTGGGGCCTCTTCTGGATCGGCGTCGCCCGCCTCACCGGCGAGCCGCACACGGTCGGCGTCGCCGTGACCGCGTTCGTGGTCGCCGCGGTGATCGTCGTGGCGCCGTTCGTACGCGTGCCCGCACGCACGCCCGCCGCCCTGCGCTGAGGCGCCGCCCGCCCGCCTCAGAAAGTCTCGGCGAAGGCGCGGAGGATGCGCGGGGGCTCGCTCAGCGAGGCGGCGAGCACGCGCGCGGCGATCGCGTCGTAGTCGCCGCGGTCGAAGTAGCCGTCGTCGCGGTAGACGGCCATGCGCTCGGTGAAGGCGCGCCCCGTCGGCTCGGGGTGGAACTGGGTCGCGTAGAGGGTGTCGCCGACGCGGTACGCCTGCACGGGGCATCCGTCGTTCTCGGCGAGCAGCACCGCTCCGGCGGGGAGAGTTCCGGTGCCCTCTTTGTGCGCCGTCAGGGCGGTGAAGGTGGTCGCGAGCGCGCCGAACAGCCGGTCGCGGCGCCCATCGGCGGTCAGGGTGATCGCGGCCGGACCGGTGTCTTCGGGGTAGGCGCGGGTGACCTCGCCGCCGAGCGCCCGGGTCGCCACGCCGATGCCGTAACACGTGAAAAGCGCGGCCGTCTCGCCGGAAGCCGCGGCCAGCGCGAGCCGGGCGAGGCCCTCTTCGAGCGCGCGCTGCGCATCGGTCTTGCTCGACTCGGGGTCGCTGACGTTGTAGGGACTGCCCCCGACGACCGCGCCGCGCCAGCGCGTCGCGAAGTCGGCCGGCAGAGGGTCTCGCACGAGGTCCCACCGCTCGAGACCGCTCTCGTCGAGGCGCATCGCCGTGCGGAGCGACTCGTACTCGGCGGCGGCCGCGCCCTGCTGCGGGCGGGCGCACAGGTACACGAGCGGGGCCATGCCGACGAGTCTAAAGCGGTCGCGCCCCGGGCACGTCCCGTCATGTATCACCGGGCCTCTCGCCTGCTCCTTCAGGTATGGCCAGAATGGGCGCTATGACCGCCGCCGATCACCGGCCCCCGCACGACGCGGAGGGCTCGGGCGCCGCGCCGACCCTCTGGGACCGCGCCGCAACGAGCTTCGCCCGCTGGCAGCGCGGCGACCGCCGTGCGATGGACGAGCTCGTGCGCCTGATGACGCCGGTGCTGTGGCACGTCGTGCGTGCGTACGGCCTCGAGCGCATGCTGGCCGAAGACGTCGTGCAGGCGACGTGGATGACGTTCGTGCGGCGGCACGAGTCGATCCACGATCCGCACGCGGTCGGCGCGTGGCTCACGATGTGCGCACGCCGCGAAGCGTGGCGCAGCGGCCGTGCGCACCAGCGCGTGCGGGCCACCGACACGGTCGATCTCGAACCGCTGCTCGAGGCCGATGCGTCGGCTGAGGAGCGCGTGCACCAGGCCGAGCGCGACCGGCGGCTGTGGGCGGCGGTCGAGATGTTGGATGCCCGGTGCCGGCGCCTGCTGCGCATCATCGCCTTCGAGGAGCGGCCCGACTACGCGCACATCGCGCGAGACCTGGCCATGCCGATCGGCTCGATCGGCCCCACCCGCGGCCGCTGCCTCGGCAAGCTGCGCACCGCCCTCGCGGCGGACGGATGGAGAGGAGAGGCCCATGACCTCTGACCCCCGCACCCCCGGCGCGGCGCCGCACGATGCGGCCGATGACGCCGCCCTGTTCGCGGCGCTCCGGCGCACGTGGCAGCACGTCGATCCGGTGCCCGCGGGGCTGATCGACGACGTGGTCGCCGCCGTCGCGAGCGCCGACCTCGGTCGCGAATACGCCCTGCTCACCCTCGTCGTCAGCGACGCGACCTCGGCCGTGCGCGGCGACGCCGACATGCTCACGATGCAGTTCAGCGACGGGCAGACGAACGTGCTCGTGCACATCACGCCCGCCGAGCGCGACGCCCGGCGCCTCGACGGCTGGGTCGACGGAGACGTCGCCGACGTGCGTCTCGTGCAGGAGGGCATCGAACGGCACACCGCCTCGGACGGTGGACGGTTCGCGTTCGACGACGTCGCCCCGGGCATCGCGCGCCTGCGTGTGCTGCTCTCGGCGCCGCCCGCGGCCGGCGGCTCGACCGAACTGCTGACCCCGCGCTTCGAAATCTGACGCACCGCCCGGCATCCACGACCCGGCGCCCACGACCCGGCATCCACCGCCCGGCATCCACTGAGGAGCACGCATGGCCACCGACGACGTCGACCTCACCGCCCAGCCGAGGGGCTGGTCGTGGCGCGACCGGGCCCGCGGGTCGGTCGTGCGCGCCACGATCCTCGACCCCGGCACCGAACCGCTCGACGGCGTCGAGGCCTTCGCGACCGCGTACGTGCCCGACCGGCTGCTCATGTCGGACGGCGGCGACGCGTCGCTCGGCGAGCGCAACGTCGACCGCGTGCGGGAGGCCGCGGCGGTCTTCGGGTGGGGCGTCGTGCGCGAACGCCTCGACGGCACGCGCCTCGGCGCCCAAGAGGTGCCCGAGCGGCAGCTGCCGGGCGCACCCGTCATCACCCGCGTGCGTCTGACGACCCCCGAGCGCGCCGACGCCGTGTCGCCCGCCCTGCCCGACGCGTGGCGGGTGCTGCAGCAGGTGCGCCGGGGAGTGCTCGGCGATCCCGAGCGGCCTCGTCGCGACCCCGAGGCGCCGCGGCGCGGTGCGAGGAACGCGGATGCCGGTGCCGCGCTCCGTGCCGCCGGCGTCGACCGCATCGGGCTCGACCACATCCTCACGATCGATCCCATCGGCATCAATCCGTTCACGAAGACCAACCCCTTCACGAAGACGAACCCCTTCACGAAGACCAACCCGTTCACCAAGACGAACCCGTTCACGAAGACCAACCCGGTGGGCGAGTACGGCGACTGCGGGTCGGGCGGTCGGCAGCCCGTGGCGTGGGTGGGGCCCGCGCCGGTGCGCAGCGACCCGGCGAGCGGGTGCCGCCGCCCCGTCGTGGCGGTGCTCGACACGGGCATCGGCGCGCACGCGTGGCTGCCCGACGGGCTCGTCGACCGCGACGTGCGGCTCGACGGCGTGCCGGTGGGGCTCGACGACGACGCGAATCCCGAGGTGTACCCCGACCTGTACGGACCGCTCGACGGCGAACTCGACCCGGTCGCCGGTCACGGCACGTTCATCGCCGGCATCGTGCGCCAGATCGCGCCCGACGCCGACCTGCTCGCCGTGCGCGTCGCCGACGCCCTGGGGGTGGTCGAAGAGTCGATGCTGCTGCGGGTGATCGAAGACCTCGGCGTGCTCGTGCAGCGTCACCGGGAGGGGCGCGACGACGGCCGGCCGATCGACGTCGTGAACCTCTCGCTCGGCTACTACCACGAGACCCCCGAAGACGGCCTCTACACGAAAGACCTCTTCGACCTGCTCGCCGTGCTGCGCCGGCTCGGGACGACGGTCGTCGTGTCGGCGGGCAACGACGCGACCGACCGCCCGACCTTCCCCGCCTCGCTCTGGCCGTGGCCGGGCTCCGACAACGGGCTCGCCCCCGACGGCCTCGCCCCGCACCTCTCGGTCGGCGCATTGAACCCCGACGCGCGCACGACGGCGCTCTTCTCCAACGTCGGACCGTGGGTGCGCACCTACGCCATCGGCGCGGCCGTGCTCAGCACGCTGCCCGCCTTCACGGGTGGGCTTCAAGCCTCGGCGCGCGACGATCGGTACCACCGACGGCGGCTCACGATCGCCCCGGAGGACTATCGCGGCGGGTTTGCGGTGTGGAGCGGCACGTCGTTCTCCGCCCCTCTCGTAGCCGGGCTCGTGGCGGCACGGCTCTCGCCCGCCGAGAAGGAGGCGGTGGCGGATGCCGTGACCGCCGCGCAGGGCGCCGCCGACGCGGTGCTCGCGACACTCGACTGATCCACCTGCCGCCCTACCGCGCCGTCGGGTGCGGAACACGGCATGCTGGGGTTCGTGCCCGTCGACCCCGCCGTCCGCTATGAAGCGGCGCGCGCGCTCGCGAACGATCGCCGCTACCGCGAGGCCGAGGCGGCGCTCGACGAGGCTGCGGCGGCGCTCGACGAGGCCGAGGCCGCGCTCGACGCGGCAGCGGGAGCCCCGGCGCCCGCGCACGAGGGTGGCGCGGATGCCGAGGCATCTCCCGCCCCCGACGACGACCTGCGCGCCCGCATCGCCGGCACCCGTGCGTATGTGCTCGACCAACTCGGCCGCCCCGACGAGGCCGAGGCGCTCTGCCGCGCCACGCTCGCGGGCGAGACGCGGATGAGCGCGCATACCCGCGGGGTCGTGGAGGGGCAGCTGGGCACGATCCTGCTGCACCGCGGCCGGCTCGACGAAGCAGACACGGGGCTCGGCCGGGCGATCGCGACGATCCCGGGCGACCCGCTCGCGGTGGCGAACGTGCGCATGAACCGCAGCCTCGTCGGCATGCAGCGGCGCGACCTCGCGGCCGCCGCGGCCGACCTCGAACTCGCGATCGCGGCGTTCGAGGCGCACGGCAGCGCCGTCGATGTCGCCGAGGCGCGTCACAACCTCGGCTACACGGCGCTTCTCGCGGGCGACCTCGTGCGTGCGCTGCGCGAGATGGGCGCCGCCCGCCCCGTGGTCGCGGCGGCCTCTGAGGCGAACGCTGCGATCTGCGACGCCGACATGGCCGAAGCGCTGCGCGACGCCGGGCTCGTGACCGAGGCCGAGCGGTTGCTGCGGGCCGCGGCCCGCGCGTTCAGCAAGAACGGCATGCCGCAGGCCCGCGCCGAGGCGGAACTGCACCTGGCGTGGTCGCTGCTGCGGCACGACCCGGGTGAGGGGGCGAAGATCGCCGCGCAGGCCGCGCGGCACTTCGACGCGCTCGGCGCGACCGCATGGGGCGACCGGGCCCGCGGCATCCGCGCCCGCTCGCTGCTGTCGGCGGGCGGCATCGATCGCCGCGGGCGCGTGATCGGCGGTTCCCGCATCGACGATGCCGAGGTCACCGCGATCGCGCGTGCGCTGGGCGACGCCGGCTTCACCTCGGATGCCACGGCGCTGCGCCTCACGCGTGAGCTGTGGCGGGCGCGGCACGGGGTGCGCGCGGGTCGCGCTCCGCAGGTCGCCGACACGGCGCCGCTCGAAGTGCGCATGCTCGCGTTCGAGGTGCGCGCCGAGCGCGCGGCGCGAGCGGGCGCCGACGCGCAGTCCCGCCGCATCGCCGCGGCGGGCCTCGACGAGCTCACGGCGTGGCGGTCGTCGTTCGGCAGCCTCGACCTGCAGACCTCGCTCGCGATGCACGGCAACACCCTCATGCTGACCGGGCTCGGCGCCGCCGTGCGATCGGGGCGCCCCGAGGTCGTGTTCGAGTGGTCGGAGCGGGCCCGGCACCTCAGCCTGGCGGTCGTGCCGCTGCGCCCGCCCGCCGATCCCGAGCAGGCCGCCGAGCTCAGCGAGCTGCGCATGCTGCGCGCCGATGCGGGCGGCGGCGAGTGGACCGACGAACCGCGTGCGATCGAGCTCGGCGAACGCCTGCGCCGGCGACAGTGGACGACCACCGGCGCCGAGGGCATCGAGAACCCGGTGGGTCTCGCCGAGGCATCCGCCGCCCTCGACGGCGACACGGCACTGCTGTCGTACGTGTTCAGCCCCGCGGGTCTGTCGTGCGTCGTGGTGACCGCGGCCGGGGCCACCGTGGTGCCGCTGCGCGGCTGGAACGAAGCGCGCACCGACCTGCCCGCACTGAGATCAGACCTCGACATGAGCGCGGCGGTGCGCTCGGGGCCTATGGCCGACGTCGTGCGCCGCTCGCTCGCCGACCGGCTCGACCGGCTGTCGGCGGTCATCGTCGACGGGCCGTTGCGCGGCATCGATGCCGCCCGGCTCGTCATCACCGCACCCGGCGTGCTCGCCGGGCTGCCGTGGACGATGCTGCCCGGTGTGCAGGCGCGCGCGATCACGGTCGCGGCGTCGGCCTCGCGCTGGGTGCACGGGCGCCGGCTAGGGGGGCGTTCGGGGGCCGGGCGCTCGGGTTACGGGCGTTCGGGTGCTGGGAGCGCCGCCGCGGCTGTGGGGTCGGCGGCAGAACCGATCACTCGGGGCGACGGTCCCACGTTCGTCGTGGGGCCCCGCGTCGCGCGCGGTCTCGAAGAGGCCGCCGCGGGGGCCTCCGCGTGGCCGCACGCCACGCTGCTCGCCGGCGCCGACGCGACCGTCGATGCGGTGACGACGGCCGCGGGGGCGGCGCGGGTGCTGCACCTCAGCGCGCATGGCCGGCACGCCCTCGACAACCCGCTCTTCTCGGGTCTGCAGCTGCACGACGGCGCCTTGTTCGGCTACGACATCGACCGCATGGCGACCGTCCCCGAGGTGGTCGTCTTGTCGGCGTGCGAGGCCGGGCGCTCCGCGGTGCGCTGGGGGGAAGAAGCGGTCGGGATGACCCGGGCGTGGCTGCACGCCGGCGTGCGAGCCGTGATCGCGGCGCCCGTCGTGGTCGCCGACGACGACGCGTGCGACCTGCTCGGAGCGCTGCACACGGGGCTCGCGCAGGGTGCGTCGCCGGCGGTGGCCCTCGCGGACGCGGCGGAGCACACCGGCATCCGAGCCCCGTTCCTGTGCCACGGAAACGGATTCTGAAAAGACTCTTATCTGGCGTGTATCAGAGGGCGCCGAGGGCGCTCCTCCTGTGTGGAAGGACCGCTTCAGACGTCGCAGAGATGTCACGAGCCGCCGCTGGGGGACGGCGACCCGGTCGTTTCGCGCGGCGGGTGCGGCCGGGAGGATTTCAGCGCCTGCCGTGGGGCCGGTGGGCTGGGGAGCCGCCGGCCCCTTCTTCGCGCCGGCGGGGCGCCGGCGGGTCAGTGGTGGGTGTCGGCGGGTGTCCGGGGCGTGGTTGCGGATCAGCGCGACGAGTTGGCGGTGCGCCCGCGCACGATGCCGATGAATGCCTCGACGAGCGGCGGCGTCTCGCCCTCGGGCCAGGCGAGGGCGACCGGTGACACGGGTGCATCCACGAGCGGACGCGAGGCGATGTCTTTGCGGTGGTGCAGGCGGGCGAGCGACATCGGCACGATGACGACCCCCACCCCCGCCGCCACGGTCTCGATCGCCTGGCCCACGGTGGCGGGCGGAGCGAAGCGCGGCGGCACGGCGCCGGCGACCACGACGTCGAGTGGCGGGTGCTCCGGGACGATCACGACTTCGCCGGCCAGGTCGGCGAGCGTGAGTTCGTTGGCGGCGGTCAGGTGCGAGTCGGCGGCGCAGACGACCACCGGCACCTCGTCGTAGAGGGCGATCGCCTGCAGTCCGGTGCGGTCGATCGGCAGCCGCACGAGGGCGGCGTCGACAGCGCCGTCGGTCAGGGCTGCGCGCTGGTCGCCGAGGTCGAGGGCGACGAGGTCGAGGGGGATGCCTGGCATCCGTTCTTTCCAGACGTCGATCCACTTGCCGGGCGTCGCGCCCTCGATCGCGCCGAGTCGGAACGGGCCCGCGGGCAGTGCCGTGCGCGGGGCCGCGGGTGCGGCGGGAGCGGTCTTCTTCGCTCCGCCGGTGCGGGCAGCGGCGTGCTTGCCGCTTTTCGTGCCGGGATTCTTGCCGCGCGATGCGCCGGCTTTGGATGCCGCGGCCTTGGATGCCCCGCCGGAGCGGCCTTTCGGTGCGCCGGATCCCCGCTGCGGCTTCTTGCCGCCGCGGCCGTCACGCGCGCCGGATGCTGCCATGGGGCCAGCGTAGCCGCGATGCCGCGGCACAGTGCCCTGAGGCGCCCGGCCCGCGTCCACGCGCGGTGCGTGCGCGAGAGAGTCAGGCCGCGAGGCGCAGGCCGCGCTGGTCGGTCGCGACCTTCTCGCCGTCGGCGATCTGGGTGTCGTCGCCGATCAACGAACCGCCCGCGACGTGCGCGTGCGCCCCGACCACGGCGCGCACGCCGATCTTGGCCGAGGGGCCGATCGCAGCGCCCGATCCGATGTGGGCGTGCGGTGCGATCTCGGCGTTCGGGCCGATGACGGCGTCGGGTTCGACCCACACACCGCGGCCGATGTGCGCGCCCGCGGCGATCTGGGCGCCCGGTTCTATGTACGCACCCGCTTCGACGAGCGCGCTCGCGTGCACCTTGGCGCCGTTGGCGATGAGGCCCCGTCCGTTGACGTGCTTGCGATAGCGCAACGTGCGGCCCTGATCGTCTTCGATGTCGACGTAGTTCTTGCCCACAGAGATCCTCCTGCAGACTGCAACGGCGGTGCGGCCGGGATCATTCCCGCGCATGCGTGCGAGACCGCAGGGTCGTCGGCACCGGGGCGAAGACGACGGCGCGCTGCACCGAGAAGCTCACCGCGAACAGGGTCAGATCGGTCACGATCTTCGCGGGCAGAGTCGCGAAACCCGCGTCGGTCAGGGCCGTCAGCATGCCGAAGCTCGCCGTCAGCAGCAGGGCGGCGAGTGAGAAGTAGCGCGCCGCGGCGGTGCGCAGCGGCACCTCGCGCCCCGCCCCGAAGACGAGGCCGCGGTTGATCGCGAAGTTCATGCCCGAACTCGCCACCCGCGCGAGCACGACCGACAAGAGCAGCCAGCCGGTCGCCGCCTGCAGCACGACCAGCAGCACCGTGTCGACGAGGAAGGCGAGCAGGGCCGACGCCGAGAAGCGCAGCAGCGGCGCGTAGATGCGCGCCGAATCGGCGAGGGGGCGGAAATGACTCGCGGAGTTCTCGTCGAGATAGATGGTCGAGATCGGCACCTCGACGAGGTCGATTCCGGCGCCCGGGGCGGCCAGCAGCATCCGGAACTCGTACTCGAAACGGTCGCCCGGCAGCGAACGCAGCCACGGGAGCACGCGGGCGGGGAACCCGCGCAGCCCGGTCTGGGTGTCGCGCACGTCGCGCCCGGTCGCGAGACGGAACATCCGCCGCGTGAACGCGTTGCCGGCGCGGCTGCGCAGCGGCACCGGCCCCGTGAAGCTGCGCACGCCCAGCACGATCGCCGGCGCGGCCGGCGCGGGCGATGCGAAGGAGACAGGGGATGCCACGGCGGTGCCGCTGCCCGCGCGCGAACCCGATCCCGCGACTGATCCCGATCCCGCACTCGCGGCGCCCGCGGCGACCAGCGCCGGAGCGGGTCGCGCCGCCTCGAGCGCCTCGGCGACGCGGGCGATGTCGGCGGGCGTGTGCTGCCCGTCGGCGTCGGCGGTCACGACGTCTTCGCCCGCCAGATCGCGCTCAGCGATGCTGAAGCCCGTGCGCAGGGCCGCGCCCTTGCCGCGGTTGTGCGTGTGGTGCACGACCCGCGCGCCCGCCCGGGCGCACTCCGAGAAGACGGCGGCGTAGTCAGGGCCCGAGCCGTCGTCGACGACGAGAACCGGGTACTGCGGCAGGAGCGATGTGACCAGGGCGACGAGCCGGTCGTCGGGTTCGTAGGCGGGGATCAGGACGAGAGACATCGGGATCACTCCGCCGCGATGTAGAGGATGTCGCTCGTGGCGCGCTCGCCGCCGTTCGAGGGCTGGTTGACGACGACGCCGTTGAACCACAGCTCGCTCGAGCCGCCGCCGTCGAGGTTGTAGGCCGTCGTCGCGCCGAGCGAGATCATGATGTCGGCGAGTTCCGGCAGCGTCGCTCCGCGACTGTAGCCGGGGTCCCGGCCGTCGACGACGACGAGCAGAATGTGGCCGTCGGCGGCGACGCCGATCGCGGTGCGGGGCTGCTCGCCTTGGATCGAGTGGTTGCCGACGTTCGTGTCGACCTCGACCTGGTCGATGCCCGACACCGCTGCGCCGCTCTCGACGATCGCGGGCCCGAAGCTGAGGGTGTTCCACACCCCGTCGGCGACGAGTTGCGCGGCGGTGGTCTGTGTCTCGTCGTAGACCTTGACTGTGCCGTCGCGGTACATCGCGAGGCCCTCGCGTGCCCCCGAATCGCGGAAGACGACGCCGTTGCGGATCACGATGCCGCTGTCGCGGAACCCGTAGTAGTCGCCGTTCACGGCGAGGATCGCATTGTTCGCCGTCGCCGTCTCGCTGACCAGGGCAGTGATGTTCTCGCCGAACTGGTTGTTCGCGAACGCGCCGCGCAGGCTCGTCGCGTCACTCAGCGTCAGGTCGGCGACGTAGTAGGTGATCGTGTCATCGCCGGTGCCCTGCGTGTAGGTGGTGATCGAGATCGACGTGTCGTCGGAGGTGTAGCTCGTCGCGGTCGTGACAGGTGTGGATGCCGTGGCATCCGTCGCCTCATCGGTCGCCGTGGCGCTCGGGGTCGCGGTCGCCGCCGCGGTGGCGTTCTGCGCGGCCTCGTAGGCCGCGACGTCGGAGACGACGACGTGGGGGACCACGAATCGGTCGAGGGCCCAGGCGGTACCGCCGGTCACGGTGAGAGCCAGCACGACCGACCCGGCGATGATGCTGCGCTTGAGTCGTCTGTTCATGCCCCCCAGTGTTCGCCGTGTTCTCAGGCGGGATCGAAGCACAGGCTATGCGAGGCCTATGCAGTGCGGCGCGGGCGGTGCGCCGCGCGCGGGCGCGGCTTGGGATGATGGATGCCGTGACCGACGCCTCCCCACCCGACCCGACGACCGCGCCGTCGCTGGTCTTCGACGACCGCGCGAACGCGCACTCGGTGGCAGAGGACGTGCTCGGGATTGTGACCGGCACCGTCCTCGCCTCGCTCGGGCTGCACCTGCTGCACGCGGCGCACGCCGTCACCGGCGGCACCGCGGGCCTGTCGCTGCTGCTCGGCTATGCGACCGGTTGGCCATTCTGGGCGCTGTTCACCCTCATCAACGTGCCGTTCGCCCTGCTCGCGGTGTGGCGGCGCGGGTGGAGCTTCACGATCCGCACGGTGATCTCGATCGTGCTCGTCTCGGTGTGGGCGCCCGTGCACGACGCGCTGTTCCCGATCGGGTGGATCGAACCCTGGTACGGCACGCTCGCCGGCAACCTGCTCGCCGGCGTCGGCGTGCTGATCCTGTTCCGCCACCGCTCGAGCATCGGCGGCATCAACATCATCGGCCTCGAAGTGCAGGACCGCACCGGCTTTCGCGCCGGCTGGACGATGATGATCTTCGACCTCGTGATCATCCTGTGCGCGCTGTGGGTCATTCCGTGGCCGAACGTCGTGATGAGCGCGGCCGGCGCGGTGCTGCTGAACCTCGTGCTCGCCCTCAACCACCGGCCGGGGCGGTACCTCGGGCACTGACCGCGCCGTCAAGTCTGGCACACGGGGCACCAGAACACGATGCGCTCGCTCGTTTCGGTCGCACCGAGTTCGGTGCGGCGGATGGGGGTGCCGCAGCGCCGGCACGGGCGGCGCTCGCGGCGGTAGACCCAGTTCTGCTGGCCGGGTCGCGTGTTCCCCGTGAAGGTGCGCCCGTTGCGGTCGCGGTTCGCGCGGATCATGCGGGCGGCCGTGTCGACGAGGCCCGCGACGACCGGGGCATCCAGCTCGCTCGCCGGCCGCATGGGCAGCAGGCCGCGCACGAACAGCAGCTCGTTGGCGTACTCGTTGCCGAGCCCGGCGAGGTTGCGTTGGTCGAGGATCGCCACGTGCACGGGCCTGGGGTCGGATGCCACGCGCCGCGCTGCCTCGGCGGCGTCCCAATCGGGGCCCAGCAGGTCGGGGCCGAGATGGCCGACGAGCGCGTCTTCGTCGGTGGTGCGCACGAGATCGACCATCGCAATCTCGAATCCGACGGCGACCGCGTGCTCGGTGCCGACGATCGCGCGCGCCTGGAAGGCGGGGGATCGCCAGCGCTCGCCCGGCGCGAAGACGAGCCAGCGGCCCTCCATCTTGAGGTGCGAGTGCAGCGTGTAGTCACCGATGCGCATCAGCAGGTGCTTGCCGCGCGGCACCACGGCCTGCACCGTCTCGCCGGTGAGGTCGGCGGTCGCGTGCGCCGGTACGCGGATGTCGAAGCGCGTGACCTCGTGGCCTGCGAGCGCCTCGTCGAGGCGGCGCGCGGCGCGGAAGACGGTGTCACCCTCGGGCACGGGTGCCCCGTTCCCCGGCCCGGGCCGTCATCGCGCGCGCCGCAGCGTCAGCCCGCGGCTCGACTCGACGAAGCCCGCCGCGAGCAGCGCGCGCCCGACCGGGGTGCCGTAGACGAACGCGCCCGACACCTGTTCGACGGTGAGGGTGTCGAGCCGGTGGGCGCGCGACGTCTCGACGAGCGAGCGCGCCGCGGCGGCGAGCACCTCTTCGTTCTCGCTGAACGCGAGCGCCGACCGGCCGCCGCGCTCGAGGTAGAGCACGAGCGCGCCGTCGACGAGCGTCACGAGGCCGCCCGCCTTGCGCCCCGGGCGGTGCCCGACGCCGTCGAGGGCCGGCCAGGCCAGCGCGGCGCCGTAAGGGTTGGCCGGATCGGTCGCGGCGAGGGTCAGAGCGCCGAGCGGCGCAGGGTCGGGTAGCGCGGCGAACTCGCGCAGCCGGTCGACCGTGGCCGAGGCCGCGAACTGCGCCGCGCCGAGCTGCTCGATGAAGTAGCCGCGACGGGTGTGACCCGAGTCTTCGAACCCGGCGAGAATCCGGTACGCCTGCGCGAAACCGCCCGGCATCCCCTCGGCCTGCACGCTGCCGCGGGTGACGACCCCGTAGCGGTCGAGCAGCAGGCCGGCGGCGGCCGTGGCCCGCAGCACGTCGTCGCCGCTCGGTGCGGGCAGGATCGACCACCGGCCGCCGATCAAGGGAGGCCGCTGCGGGGCAGCTGTGGCCCCGGCCGGGCGGGTGGGCAGCGGCATCCCTCGGAACATCCGCGCGCGCGGCGTGCGCCGCACGGTGCGGTGCGCCTGCGATCCGCCGCCGAGCAGGGCGCGCACGGGGGCGAAGGTGTCGTTGGTGACGCGGCCCGTCCAGGTGAGGTTCCAGAGGGCGTCGATGACGGACTGCTCGTTCTCGGCGCCCGCCGCCGCGGCGAGCTGCCCCGCGAAGTACGCGCCGCCGTTCGTGAGCTGGTCGAGCACGCGCTGCTCGAGGTCGGTCGGCGGCTCGGGGTCGTCGGGCGGGGTCAGGGTGAGGGCCACGGTGTCGGCCGGGTGCAGGGCGATCCAGCCGTCGCGGCCGGGCAGCGAGCCGTGACCCGACCAGACCACCTCGCCGGTCGCCGTCAGCTCGTCGAGCATGGTCGAGCGGTAGTCCGACACCCGCGCGGGCAGGATCAGCGACTCCCACGCGCTCGCGGGCAGCGGCACTCCGGCCAGCTGCTCGATCGCGGCGAGCACGCCGTCGATGCCCTCGAGCGGCCGCCCGCCCGCCGACCCCGCAACGTGCTGCCACGAAGGGAGGAAGCGGGCGAACGCCTGCGGCGGCACGGGCTCGACGGTGCCGCGGATGGCCGCGAGCGAGCGCAGCCGCAATCGGCGCAGCACCTCGGCGTCGCACCACTCGAGGTCGTCTCCCGCGCTTGCACCGCCCGTTGCGCCCGCGCCGGGGCTGGGGAGGAAGAATCCGCTCGCAAGACGGCCCTGCGACTCGAGCCGTTGCAGCGTCTGGCGGGCGACGGCCGTGCCGAGGCCGAAGCGCGCGGCGACGTCTGCCGTGCGGAACGGTCCGTGGGTGCGCGCCAAGCGCGCGACGAGGTCGGCGAGCGGATCGACGACCGGCTCGAGGAACGCGTTCGGGATGCCGACGGGCAGCGCCGCCCCGAGGGCGTTACGGAGCCTCCCGGCGTCTTCGATCTGCGCCACCCGCTGCGCCCCCGCGATCGCCACGGGGATCGCGCGGCGCGCGGTCACCAGCTCGTCGAGGTACGCGGCCGCGGTGCGTTCGTCGGCCGGCGGGGGGGCGGCGGCCTCGGCATCCGTCTTCTCGCCCTGCCGTTCGCCCTGCTTGTCGGCTTGCAGACGCAGCGCGACCTCGTCGGCGCTGAGCGGTCCGAGCAGGCGAAGCAGGTCGGCGATGCCTTCCACGCCGCGCACGCGCCGGTCGGGGGCGAGGCGCTGCGCCTCGGCTTCGAACCGCGCGATGACGCCCGGGTCGAGCAGTTCGCGCATCTCGACCTTGCCGAGCAGCTCACTGAGCAGAGCCGGGTCGACCGACAGCGCGGCCGCGCGACGCTCGGCGAGCGGCGAGTCGCCCTCGTACATGAACGCGCCGACATATCCGAACAGCAGGTCGCGTGCGAAGGGCGACGGCTGTGACGTGGTCGTCTCGACGAGACGGATGCGGCGGTCGCCGATCGATCGCGCGATGCGCAGCAGCGACGGCAGGTCGTAGACGTCTTGCAGCACCTCGCGCAGCGTCTCGAGGATGATCGGGAACGTCGGGTGGTTCTTCGCCACCTCGAGCAGTTGCGCCGACTTCTGGCGCTGCTGCCACAGGGGCGAGCGCTTGTTCGGATTCAGCCGCGGCAGCAGCAGGGCGCGCGCCGCGCACTCGCGGAAGCGAGAGGCGAACAGGGCAGAGCCCCCGACCTCGTCGGTCACGATCTGCTCGAGCTCGTCGGGCTCGAACACGAACAGCTCGGCACCCGGTGGCTCGCTTTCGGCGTCGGGCACCCGCACGATGATGCCGTCGTCGCTCGCGACCGCCGATCCATCGACGCCGAGTCGCTCACGGATGCGCGCGTTCACGGCAAGGGCCCACGGCCCGTGCACATGCATGCCGTACGGGGAATGCAAGATGATGCGCCAGTCGCCGACCTCGTCGCGTGAGCGCTCGACGGTCAGCGTGCGGTCGGTCGGCAGCGTGCCCGTCGCCTCTTTCTGCTCGGAGAGGTAGGCGAGCAGATTGCCGATCGCGTTGTCGTCGAGCCCCGATTCGCGCAGCCTCGCGGTGGCCTTCTCGGGGGCCGAGCCCGCGACCTCGCGCGAGAACCGGCCGAGCGCCTCGCCCAGTTCGGCGGGCCGGCCGAGCCCGTCGCCGTGCCAGAACGGCAGCTTTCCGGGCTGGCCGAACGCGGGCAGCACGTTGACGCGGTCGTGGGTGATCTCGACGATCCGCCAACTCGTCGTGCCGAGGGTGAACACATCGTTCACGCGCGACTCGTAGACCATCTCTTCGTCGAGCTCGCCCACGCGGGCGTTCCGGGTCTCACCCGCGACGAAGACGCCGAACAGGCCGCGGTCGGGGATGGTGCCGCCGCTCGTCACCGCGACGCGCTGCGCGCCGGGGCGGCCGGTGAGCGTGCCGTGATCGCGATCCCACACGACGCGCGGCCGCAGCTCGGCGAACTCGTCGGACGGGTACTTGCCGGCGAGCAGGTCGAGCGTCGCCTCGTAGGCCGAGCGCGGCAGCGTGCGGAAGGGCGCCGAGCGGCGGACAGTCTCGAACCATTCCTCGACGTCGATGGCGCCCGTCGCGCACGCCGCGATCGTCTGCTGCGCGAGGATGTCGAGCGGGTTCGCGGGCACCGCGATCGCCTCGATCTGACCGGCGAGCATCCGCTCGGTGACGACGGCGGTGTGCAGCACGTCGCCGCGGTGCTTGGGAAAGAGCGCCGCGCGACTGATCTCGCCGACCTGGTGGCCCGCGCGCCCGACGCGCTGCAGGCCTGATGCCGCGGACGGCGGCGCCTCGACCTGGATGACGAGGTCGACCGCCCCCATGTCTATGCCGAGTTCGAGCGAGCTCGTCGCGACGACGCAGCGCAGCACGCCGCTCTTCAGCTCGTCTTCGACCTGCGCACGCTGCTCTTTCGACACCGACCCGTGGTGCGCCTTCGCGAGCACGGGCTCGGCGCCCGCCGACGCTCCAGCCTGCGCCATCATGGCGGCGGGGACCGCCGGCTCGGGTGTCTCGAGCCCGAGCCGTTCGGCGTAGATCTCGTTGAGGCGCCCGGTGAGGCGCTCGGCGAGGCGTCGCGAGTTGGCGAACACGATCGTGGAGCGGTGCGCGAGCACGCGGTCGACGATCGCCTCTTCGACGTGCGGCCACACCGACCCGGTGACCTCCGACGGCTGCGACGGCGCGGAGAACCAGTCGCCGTCGCCGCTGTCGCCGGCGCCTGCCGTGGCATCCGTCTCGGCCTCATCATCGGCCTCGACGCCGGCACTCGGCGGGGGCGGCGGGTGGAGCATATCGTCGATCGGCACGACGACGGTGAGATCGAAGGCCTTGGTCGCCCGCGGGGCGACGATCTCGACCGGCGCCGATCCGCCGAGAAAGCGCGCGACCTCGTCGATCGGTCGCACGGTCGCCGAGAGCCCGATGCGCTGCGCGGGCTGCTCGAGCAGCGCGTCGAGCCGTTCGAGGCTCACCGCCAGGTGCGCGCCGCGCTTGGTGGCCGCGACCGCGTGCACCTCGTCGACGATGACGGTGTGCACGCCGCGAAGGGTCTCGGATGCCTGGCTCGTGAGCATCAGGTACAGCGATTCGGGCGTCGTGATGAGGATGTCGGGCGGTTCGGCGATGAGCTTGCGGCGATCGGCCGACGGCGTGTCGCCCGAGCGCACCCCGACCGTCACGTCGGGCACCGCGATGCCGAGTCGCCGCGCCGACTGACCGATGCCGACGAGCGGTGAGCGCAGGTTCCGCTCGACGTCGACGCCGAGCGCCTTGAGGGGCGAGACGTAGAGGATGCTCGTGCGCGCGGCATCCGCCTTGGGCTTCTTCGTGCGCTTCGCGCCCGGCTTCGCGGCGGGGTCCGCGGGCGTCGCGTCGTCGACCGGGGGCGCCGGCGGCCGCTCGCGGAACACCCGGTCGATCGCCCACAGGAACGCCGACAGCGTCTTGCCCGACCCCGTCGGCGCGACGACGAGGGCGTGCCGACCGTGCGAGATCGCCTCCCACGCGCCGGCCTGCGCCGCCGTCGGCTGCGCGAAGGCGCCACGGAACCAGTCCTGGGTCGCAGGACCGAATCGCTCGAGCACGTCGCTCATCGATCCATCTTCGCGCGCCCCTCCGACATCGGCGCGGGTGTTCGCCGACAGCGCCCGCGCCCGCCGGCTCAGCGGGCCCGGGTGGTATGCGCGCCGTCGGCCGCCCACGCCGCCCCCAGCGCGAACAGCGTCGACACCCCGTAGTGGCTCATGGCCGCGGCGATCCGCCGCCGCCCCGTGCGCGGATTGACGCCGATCTGGCGCGATGCCGCGTCGAGCGTGAGCCCCCGACGCATGAGGAGGAGCAGCCCCGTCCACGGCTCGGAGGAGGTCGTCGCCGGCGTCGCCGTGCGCCAGAGCGAGCTGAAATAGGCCGAGAGCATTCCCGCCAGGGCGCCGCTGCGCACGCTCACGACGCTCGTCGGCCGATGCTCGCCCCACTCGTAGGGGATCGCGATCTGGTCGCCGTCGATCCAGAACCAGCTCGGCGGGTCGTCGAGAAACCGGTACTCCATGCCGGCGGCCGTGAAGGCGGTGAGCAGGGCGGCCATGCGGGGGTCGTCGGCGACCGCCGTCGGAAGGATGACGCGGACGGCGTCTTTGGCGCGGAACGCCGCCGAGAACCGGGCGACCCGCTCGTCGGGGCTCGTCAGAAAGCGGTCGATGTCGGGCAGCACGGCATCGAGCGTGCCGACGTCGCGGCGCCCGAACTCGAACCAGACGTCTTCTGACGCACGCGGCCCGTGGCGGGTGACGACCGGCATCGGATCGGCCGTCGTCTGGCCGATCGACCAGTGCCCGATCATGCCGGGGAGCTCCGTCACGACCCGCTCGATCTCGCCGAGCAGGTCGCGTGCGGTCTCGCGCAGTTCCGCCGCGCGCGCGGCAACCGACTCCGCCGCCCAGTCGGCCGGATTCGCGTAGACGAGGTCGTCGCCCTGCCCGCCGAGCCGTCCGCGATCGCGCAGCCGCGCCACCGCATCGTGGATGCCTGTGACCGGAAGCTGGGCGAGGGTCGCCAGCTCGGCGACCGTCGCGGGGCGGCCGCGGTAGGCGAGGGCCAGGAGAGAGGCGTCATCCATCGCCCCAGATTGTCCTGTAGCGGACACGTCCGCAAGAGGTTCTTGTCAGCCGTATGGACGGATCAGGACACTGATCTCATGGTGGATTGTCTCCCCGCGACCGGCGGCGGCCTCGCGATCCCCGTCATCGCGCTGGCGCTGGTCCTGAACGCCGGCTACATCATGCTCGGCCGCATCGCGGAGATCGCCGCGGATGCCCTTACGAAGAGCTCGTCCGCACGCGGTTCATCGAACCGCTCGGGCTGACGCACACCTACCTCGACGGTGAGGGGTCGGGCCAGGACGCCGTGAACGGCTTCGTGCTCACGTGCGCCGGGGGTGAGGGCGCCGCGTGCGCCGGCAAGAACGGCACCGTCGAGGCGCAGGAACCCTCGCCGCAGTAGCCGGGGGCGTGGGCGGCGGGCAGCATGGTGAGCTCTGCCGCCGACCAGGCGGTCTGGATCCGCGCGCTCGTCGGCGGCGACGTCGTCGATGCCGCGCACCTCGACGAGATGCTGACGATCACGCCGCTGTCGTCGGAGTTCTACTCCGCGGCCTACGACGCATCAGGTGTGCCGCACGTGCAGCTCGGCGAGGGCGCGGGCCTCGCGACCTGGCAGGTGCCCGGCGTCGGCACCTGTCACGGTCACGCGGGCGCGATCCCCGGCTCGAACGGGACCGCGGCGTACTGCCCCGACAAGAAGCTCGCGATCGTGATCTTGAACGCCACCGAACCGGCGGCCCTCACGCCCGGCTACCCCGGACTCACGCCGCTCACCTCGGGCACGCTGTGGGCCGCGAGCGCCGGCGACTGACCTCTGCGGCAGGGGTCGGGCGGGGGCTGGGCGGAGGTCGGGGCGGGCCCGCGTACGGTATTCAGTCTGCGCGCGGGCGCGGCGGCGATGCGGCCGCGGGATTGTGCGGCCGCGCTCGCCGGGCCCGCGCGCTGAGACTGAATACGGTACGTCGCGCCGCTCAGCCGGCGCGCTCGCCGCCGAGCTGTACCTCGGCCAGGCGGCCCTCGCGCAGCTCGAGCATGAGGCTCGGCTCGAGGCGCGCGAGGAATGCGTCGTCGTGGCTCACCACGAGCACGCCCCCGCGGTAGGCGGCGAGGGCGCCGACGAGCTGGTCGACGGTGTCGAGGTCGAGGTTGTTCGTCGGCTCGTCGAGCACGAGCAGCTGCGGCGGCGGGTCGGCCATGAGCACGCACGCGAGCGCCAGCCGGAACCGCTCGCCGCCCGACAGCGCCGCGACGGGGCGCAGCACCGTGTCGCCGCGCAGCAGGAACCGGGCGAGCCGGTTCCGCAGCTCGACGTCGCCCACACCCGGCGCCGCGCGCCGCAGATTCTCGAGCGGCGACGCCGCGTCGTCGAGCCCGTCCACCCGCTGCGACAAGTAGCCGACGCGGTCGGTGTGGGCCTCGATCCGGGGCGACAGCAGGGCGAACCGGTCACCGGGGGCCTCGGCGGGCCCCGAAGGGTCGATTCGCCCTGCTGATGCCACCCTCGAAGCCCCCGAGCCTGCGGCCACCAGCCGGCGCAGCAGCGTGGTCTTGCCCGCGCCGTTCGGGCCGACGAGTGCGACACGCTCAGGCCCCTGCAGCACCCACGCGCGTTCCTCCGAGGCGAGCGTCGCGAGCCGCCGGCCCGCGCCGACGCCGGGGTCGGGCAGGTCGATGCGCACGGTGTCGTCGTCGCGCACGCGCCGCTCCGCGAGGTCGAGCGCGGCGCGCGCGTCGGCCGCCTTGGCGGCTGCCTCGACGCGCAGCCTCCCGGCCGATTCCTGCGCCGCGCGCTTGCGCGCGTTCGCGACGATGCCCGGCACCCGTTTCTCGACGGCGGCCTTGCGCCCCATCGCCGCGCGCGACGAGATGACCTGCTCCTGGTGGATGCGGTCGCGCTTCTCGCGCCGCACCGCCTGCCGCGCCGCGCTCTCGGCCTGACGGGCCGCCGCCTGCTCGGCATCCATCGCGTCGCGCCACTGCGAGTAGGGGCCTCCGAAGGTCGACAGCGTGCCGCCGTACAGCTCGGCGGTCTCGTCCATCAGCTCGAGCAGCGCGAGGTCGTGGCTGACGACGATGAGGGCGCCGCGCCACTGCCGCACGAGGCCGTAGACGCGCGCCCGCGCGCTTCGGTCGAGGTTGTTCGTGGGCTCGTCGAGCAGGGCGATCGGCCGCCCGCGCAGGCGCACGCCGACGAGCGCGACGAGCACCGCTTCGCCGCCCGACAGCTCGCCGATGCGGCGGTCGAGGGCGCCGGCGGGAAGGCCCGCCTCGTCGAGTGCGGCGGTCGCGCGCGCCTCGACGTCCCAGTCGTCGCCGATCGTGTCGAAGTGCCGGGCGTCGACGTCGCCGTCGGCGATGGCGCGCACGGCGTCGAGGGCGTCGCCAACCCCGAGCACATCGGCGACGCGGCGATCGGTCTGCAGGGTGAGGCGCTGCGGCAGCAGGTCGACGTCTCCCGCGACCGCGAGGGTGCCGGATGCCGGGGCGTGCACCCCGGCGATGAGCGAGAGCAGGGTCGATTTGCCCGAGCCGTTGCGCCCGATGAGACCGGTGCGGCCCGCGCCGAACGCTCCGGAGAGCTGCTGCAGGGCGGGGGTGCCGTCGGGCCAGGTGAAGGTGACGCGGTCGAGGGCGACCGAGGGGGTGGTGGGATGTGCGGGCATGGTGTCCTCCGGAGTGTCGGGGCGCGAGGCGCGGCGACACCGGGCGGCTCCGAGGCGGCGAAGGGCTCGCAGAGCGAGCGCGCGGCGCGGGAGGCGGAGGGTCGACGGCCGGCGCGGGGGTGGGTGCGCAGGCGCGTCGATGACCCGGAAAAACGGGTGCCCGTGGGAGTGAACGGAGGGTCGACGGCTCAGCGCGAGATCACAGCGCGGCGTCGAAACCCTTCAACGGTCTTCCTCACACTCGGGACGGGGAACGCGGAACAGCCTAACGGATGCCTCGCACCCGCGACAGACCGCCGCCTCGCGCCCTCTGCGCGCGAGCCGGTCCCCGACCTCGCGCGCTCAGAGCGCGTCGAGCCGTGTGCCGAGGAATGCGACGACGTCGGCGAGCTCTTCTTCGGACACGCTGTGGGTGAGGCCGGGGTAGACCCGTCCGCTGAGTTCGACGTGGCGGGGCAGCCACTCGATCGTGTGGGCGACCCGGTCGGCCGGGATCACCTCGTCGCGCGCTCCGCGCCCCCAGAACACGGGCGGTCGGCGCTCGGCGAGGGCCGCGTCGGTCGGCAGGTCGCCGTCGGCGACGAAGCCGGCGAGGTTCACGACGAACGAGAAGCGGTCGGGGTGAAGCCGCAGCGCCTGCAGGGCGATGACCGAGCCCTGCGAGAACCCGAGCAGGCCCACGGGCGTCTCGGCATCCGTCGCCCGCGACACCCAGTCGGCGAACGCGACGGCTGCCGCGGTCGCAGCGGCCGGGTCGCTCGCGTGCAGACCCTCGATCGGAAACCACGACCAGCCCGGCGCCGGGAAAGGCGGCGAGAGCGGCGCGCGCACCGCGGCGTAGACGAACTCCTGCGGCAGATGGGGCACGAGCCCGAAGAGGTCCCGCTCGTTCGAGCCGTAACCGTGCAGCAGCACCAGCAGCGGCCTGCCCGCGCGCTCTTCGGGCGGCGCCGACCACAGCACGGCGGCGTCGTCGAGCTGCGGCGCGTCGGCGGCCGAGTCGGCGCCCAGGCCGCCCGCCGCGCCGATGTCGTGGGGTGCATCGCTCATTCCGACATCCTGACAGGAGGGTGCGACCTCGTGCATGGAAGTCCCGCACGGATGTCCCGCACAGGTCGGGCTTCGGGGTATACAGGAGGCATGGCCGTCCGCACCCCCGACCCCGATCCGAACGAGCGCGACGACGACGGGAACCCGCGCGATCCGCTGCGCGGACTCGGCGGCGGAGGCTTCGGCGGCGGGGGCGCGGGCTCTCCGGGGCATCCACTCGGCGACGGCTCGTTCGGCTCGCCCGCTCCCGGCAACGCCGCGAACCCCGGCTGGCTCACCGAGGTCGAACTGGCCGAGGCGCGTCGGCGCCTGCCGATCCTCTACGTCGAGGCGATCCCCGTGCGCACCGACGGCATGGGCCAGGTGACGCAGGTGGGCGTGCTGCTGCGGGCGACCCCGCTCGGCGAGATCACCCGCTCGATCGTGTCGGGCCGGGTGCGCTACGGCGAGACCGTGCGCGACGCGCTGTTCCGCCACCTCGAGAACGACCTGGGCCCGATGGCCTTCCCGCTGCTGCCGCCCCAGCCGGTGCCGTTCACGGTCGCCGAGTACTTTCCGCTGCCGGGCATGACCGCGTTCCACGACGACCGTCAGCACGCCGTGTCGCTCGCGTTCGTGGTGCCCGTCACCGGCACGTGCGAGCCGCGCCAAGACGCGCTCGAAGTGACCTGGATGTCGCCCGAAGAGGCGTCGTCCGAATCCCTCGCCTCTGAGATGGAGGGCGGTCGCTCGATCCTCGTGCGCCAGGCGCTCGCGTCGGTCGGCGCGCTGCGCTGATGGGGCGCAGTGACGCGCTGATCGAGTTCGGCATCGCCCTGCCGATCGCGCTGCTCGTCGCGACGGGCATCGCATGGGTCGTGCAGCGCGTGTTCCGCCGGCGGCTGTCGCTGCCGCTGTCGGTCATGATCCTCGTGTCGATCCTGGGGCTCAGCGCGGGCATGCTGCTGGCGGGCAGCCTGTTTTCGGGTCTGCGGCTGTGGATGCCGACGACGATCGTGCTCGCTTTCGCGTGCAGCGTGGGGCTGTCGTTCCTCGCGGCGGGAATCGCCGCCGTGATCACCGGGGGATCGGGGAACGCCGACGTTCCCGCGATGCTCGCGGCGGGCGAGAGCGACCGGGTCGAGTTCAAAGAGACGGCCCGCTGGAATGTGCGCGAAGAGAAGAAAGACGCGCGCATGGAGCAGGTGGTCGCCAAGACCGTCGCCGCCTTCCTCAACAGTGCGGGCGGCACGCTCGTGGTCGGCGTCGACGACGCGGGCACGCCGATCGGGCTCGACCGTGACTACGCGACGCTGCGGACGCCCGACGCCGACCGGTTCGAGCTGTGGCTGCGCGACATGCTGGCCTCGTCGCTCGGCAAGAACGCCGCCGCGCTGCCGCGTCTGCGCTTCGCGCGGGTCGACGGGGCCGAGATCTGCATCGTGCGGTGCCCGCGTGCGGCCGAACCGGTCTTCGTGAGCGCGGGCGGCAGCACCGAACTGTGGGTGCGCGTGGGGAATTCGACGCGGGCCTTCGGGGTCGACGAGGCGGTCTCGTATGTGGCCCGCCGGTTCACGCCGAGCGTCACCGAGATGATTCTGCGGCGTCGCTGACCTACTCGCCTCGCTGGCGGCCGGCCGGCCGCGCGCGCCGTGGCGGTGTCGGGCCCGGCGCGTAGGCTCGGAACCATGACTTCTCCCGCGCCGATCGCCTATCCGACCGACCTCGACGGGTGGTTCGCGTTCGTCGCCGAACGGCCCGCCGCGGCGGTCGAGCTGGTCGCCGCCGTCGACGAGCGACTGACGCGCGCCGGCGATAACGACGTGGATGCCGCGGCGCGCCTCGACCTCTGGAACGACGCCGATCTGGCCCTCCGCCAGGCGACGAGCGAGGTGCACCTGCTGAGCGAGTCCCACCCGGATGCCGTGGTGCGTGCCGTCGCCGAAGAGCGTGTGCAGCAGCTCGAAACCCTGTCGGCGGGCCGCCTGCTCGAACCCGCCCTGTTCGCGGCGTTCGCCGCCGTCGACACCGACGAGGCGCGCGCGAACCTCGACGCGGAGCAGCGGCGCCTGCTCGACGAGGTGCTGCGCGACTTCCGCCGCGGCGGCGTCGATCTGCCCGAGCCCGAGCGTGCCCGCGTGCGCGCCCTCACCGAGCGCGAGACCGAGTTGAGCCTCGAGTTCTCGCGCAATCTGCGCGAGAGTCGCCGCGAGATCCGCGTCGCACCCGAGGCGCTCGCGGGGCTTCCGCAAGACTTCCTCGACGAGCACCCCGCCGGCGACGACGGGCTCGTCGTGCTCACGACCGACTACCCCGACTTCATGCCGGTGCGCGAGTACGCCGTCGATCGGGCGACCCGCACGGCCATCGTCGCCGCGTACAACGACCTCGCCTGGTCCGAGAACGATGCCGTGCTCGCCGAGCTCCTCGCGGTGCGCGCCGAGCTCGCCGCCCTTCTCGGCTACGGCTCGTGGGCCGACTACGAGACCGAGACGCGCATGATCGGGCGCGGCGCGGGCACCGGCGCCGCGGGCGGGAGTGCGGGCCCCGGCGGCGGAGCGGCGATCGCCGACTTCTTGGCGCGGCTCGACGAGGCATCCGCCGCCGCAGCCGCCGCGGAGTACCCCGTGTTGCTCGCGCGTCTGCGCGAAGACGAGCCCGAGGCATCCGAAGTCACCATCGCCGACTTCTTCTACCTGCTCGGGGCGCTCCGCCGCGAGCGGCACGACGTCGACGCGCAGCTCGTGCGCTCGTACTTCCCCTTCGACCGGGTGCTGCCGGGGGTGCTCGCCATCACGGGGCGGCTGTTCGACATCGAATACGTGCCGGTCGATGTGCCCACGTGGCACGCCGATGTGCACTCGTACGACGTCGTGCGCGACGGCGAGCTTCTCGGCCGCATCCACCTCGACCTGCACCCGCGCGAGGGAAAGTACAACCACGCGGCGTGCTTCGGCATCGCGCCCGGGATCACTGGCCGCGTCGTCCCCGAGGCGGCGCTTCTGTGCAACTTCTCGCGCGGGCTCATGACCCACGACGAGGTCACGACGTTCTTCCACGAGTTCGGGCACCTCGTGCACGACATCCTCGGCGGCGCGCAGCGCTTCGCCCGGTTCTCGGGCGTGGCCACCGAGTGGGACTTCGTCGAGGCGCCCAGCCAGCTGCTCGAGGAGTGGGCGTGGGATGCCGAGGTGCTCGCGACCTTCACCGCGAACGCGGCGGGTGAGCCGATCCCCGCCGAGCTCGTCGAGAAGATGGTCGTCGCCGATCGCTTCGGGCGCGCCCTGGAGGTGCGCCGTCAGCTCGGCCACGCGAACGTGTCATACCACCTGCACGTCGACCGCCCCGCCGACCTGCAGGCCGCGACCGAACACTGGTACCGGGTGACCTCGCCCGTGCAGCCGCTCCCCGGGGTGCACTCCTACGCCGGGTTCGGGCACCTGACCGGTTACGGCGCCTGCTACTACACGTACCAGTGGAGCCTCGTGATCGCCCGCGACCTGCTGTCGGGCTTCGGCGGCGACCTCCTGAACGCCGAGGCCGCGAAGCGCTATCGCCGCGAGATCCTCGAGCCCGGCGGCAGCCGCGACGCCGCCGATCTCGTCGAGCAATTCCTCGGCCGCCCCTTCGCGTTCGACGCATATCGGGAGTGGCTCGCCGGAGCGTGACTTCGTCGTGACCGGCGCCCGCCCATTCACGGCGCGAGGCCGCGGAAAGACGGCGTCGTTCGGGTACGATTCGTGTGTCGGCCTACCCGAGCCGCCATCCCCCACCCCGGCGCCTGCGGCGCCTGCCTCGAAGCGGAGTTCCCGTGTCCGACCTGCCAGAAAACACCGAGAACCCCGCCGCGCGAGCCGCCGGCACGAGCGATTCGTCGGTGTCGCCGTTCGACGAGCTGATGGCCGGCGCAACCGCGGGGTCTGTGGGGCCGGCTCCGGCGCGCGCAGGTCAGAGCGGTCAGGGCGGCCAGGTCGAGTTCACGACGACGTTCCGCGGCTACGACAAGGCCGAGGTCGACGCCGCGATCGCCGAGCTCACCCGCCGGCACAACGGCAGCTCCGAAGAGCTCGCCCAGCTGAAGGACAAGTACCGTCGCGCAGCCCTCACGGTCAAGACCCACCTCTCGACCATCGAAGAGCTCGAGGCGAAGCTGTCGAGCCTCGAGGCCGATCTCGCGGTCGAGCAGGCGCGCGCCACCAACGCCGAAGACAAGGTGCAGACCCTCTCCGACGAGCTCGTCAACGCCGCCGACGAATCGACCAAGGGCCGGGAACGGTTCGAAGAGGTGCTGCGGGTCGCCGAAGACCAGGCATCCGTCATCATCAAGAACGCCAGCGTGCAGGCCGACCGCCTGCTCGAGGCCGCCCGCGACGAGATCGCCGCGCAGCGTGCCGCCGCACAGGCCGACGCCGACACGCTGCGCTCGCAGGCCGAGACCGACGCCGCGCAGGCGCGGCTGCGCATCGAGACCGAGCTGACCGCCCACAGCGCCCAGCTCGAGCGCGAAGCGGCGCACGCCGCCGAGAAGGTGGCGCAGGCCGATCAAGAGGCGGCCGCGATCCGCACCGAAGCCGAGAAGGGTGCCGCGGCCCTGCGGTCGCTCGTCGCCCGCGAGAGCGAGCAGTCGCGCGCCGAGGCCGATGAGGCCGTGCGCGAGCAGCGCATGCGCGCCCTCGAATTCGAAGAGGCGCTGACCCGCCGGCAAGACGACGCGCAGCAGGAGTTCCTCGTGTTGCACAACCAGGCCGTCGCGCACGCCGAGCGCATCACCGCCGACGCGAACGACCAGGTCACGGCGTCGATCGAGCATGCTCAGCGCATCACGGCGAAGGCCGACGACTTCGACAAGCTCATGCGCGCGCAGTCGCAGCAGCTCGAGGCCGACGCCAAGCTGCGCTCGCGCGAGATCCTCGACCGTGCCAGCACCAAGGCGCAGAAGATCATCGACACGGTCACCCAGCACTCGCAGTCGGTGCTGCGCGACGCCGAAGACCGCACCCGCAGCCTGCGCTGGCAGCAGCAGCAGCTGACGAGCTTCATGGCCGAGGTCAAGGAGCTCATGCGCTCCGAGGGCGCCGGCGACGCGGCATCCGCCGTGCTCGAGGCCGCCGCCGAGCCGCCGCTCGCCGACTCGGGCCTCGACGAGACCACCGAGGCCTGACGCCTCCGGGCGATGCCTGGTTCGGGTGGCGCCCACGTCACCATCCGTCGGAGCCGTGGGGCTGGTGTCGTCTGGTGTGCCCCACTCGGTGACATCCGCACCACCGATCCGACGATCCGTGAGGCGGACGGGAGTCGCTCGCGGGGAGCGTGACGGTGAGTCCGCTAGCTGACGGTAGGTCAGCGAAAGGCCGCTGGTCCGCGCCACCTGCCCCTGACGAGACGAAAAGGACGACGATGACGAGCGCATTGGTGGGGCGACGGGTGACGGGGTGGTGTCTTTCCCGGCAGATGTCGTGGAGTCGGGACGGTGAGAGCTGGCTCGTCGAGGTTGCGGCAGAGACTCGTTCTCAGGAGCGCATCGCTGCGAGCCCGTCGCTTGCGGAAGCCCACCGCCTTGTCGAGGCGACGACCGCCTCCCGACGTGTGGCTGACGTTCATCGGCGAGATTCATGCGTCCGTAGGTGCCGCTGTGGGTTCTCTCGACCGCGTGTCCGGGAGTGAATGCATGATGACCGCACGTGTGGAGCCGGGCAGCGTTCCCGCTGGTGTCGTGATCGAGCATGACGGTCCGGTCGCCCATGCGCGAATCGATATCGACGG
Organism: Microbacterium paulum; assembly: GCF_015707995.1. Taxonomy (GTDB): domain Bacteria; phylum Actinomycetota; class Actinomycetes; order Actinomycetales; family Microbacteriaceae; genus Microbacterium; species Microbacterium paulum. Next base: position 2,048 of record NZ_JAAGRY010000015.1, on the reverse strand, counting down.
GGAGCTGGCTGCGCGCGGCCAAGTGGCTGTGCAGGCGGTTCACGCGGTGTTCGATCGCATCGAGACGATGCCCGCGTTCCGCCGCCGTGGCCTCGGACGCCAGGTCATGACAGGCCTCGCCGCCTGGACAGCGGACCATCACGCGACGACGGGCGTCCTCACGGCGAGCGTCAGCGGACGCAAGCTCTACGAGACCCTCGGGTGGTCTACGTTCGGCCCCGTCTCCACGTTCCGAGGCCGTGCCGAGTAACGGTTCGAACGAGGCGGGCGCGGCCGCAGACCCCGCGAAGGCCTCAGGTGAGCCGGGCGAGCTCTGCGACGAACGCGTCGACGTCGTCTTCGGTCGTGTCGAACGAGCACATCCAGCGCACCTCGTTCTTCGACGCGTCCCAGTCGTAGAAGCGGAACGCCTTGCGCAGCTCGTCGGCGACGCCCACCGGCAGGGTCGCGAACACGCCGTTCGACTGTGTGGGCTGGCTGAAGGCGACGCCCGCGATCGAGCCGTCGGCGAGGCCCGCCTCGACGCCGGCGCGCAGCCGCGCCGCCATCGCGTTCGCGTGCCGGGCGTTCCGCAGATACAGCTCGCCGGCGGGATCGGTCGAGGGCTCGAGCAGGGCGATCAGCTGCGCCGAGATGAACCGCATCTTCGAGGCGAGCTGCATGTTGAGCTTGCGCAGGAACAGCAGGCCGTCGGATGCCGCGGGGTCGAGCACCACGACGGCTTCGCCGCCCAGAGCGCCGTTCTTCGTGCCGCCGAAGCTCAGCACGTCGACGCCGACGTCGGTCGTGAACGCGCGCAGCGGCAGGTCGAGGGCGGCCGCCGCGTTCGACAGTCGCGCCCCGTCGAGGTGCAGGCGCATGCCCCGCTCGTGCGCGTGATCGCCGAGCGCGCGGATCTCGTCGGGCGTGTACAGCGTGCCGAGCTCGGTCGACTGCGTGATCGACACGACGAGCGGCTGGGCGCGGTGCTCGTCGCCCCAGCCCCACGCCTCGCGGTCGACGAGTTCGGGCGTCAGCTTTCCGTCATCGGTCGGCACATTCAGGATCTTGATCCCCGCGACCCGCTCGGGCGCCCCGCCCTCGTCGACGTTGATGTGCGCGGTCGACGCGGCGATCACGGCGCCCCACCGCGGCAGCATCGACTGCAGCCCCGTGACGTTCGCGCCCGTGCCGTTGAAGACGGGGAAGGCCTCTACGCCCTCGCCGAAGTGGTGGGCGAACACCTCTTGCAGACGGGCGGTGTAGGCGTCTTCGCCGTAGGCGATCTGGTGCCCGTCGTTGGCGGCGGCGATCGCCGCGAGTACCTCGGGGTGCACGCCGGAGTAGTTGTCACTGGCGAAGCCGCGGACGGCGGTGTCATGCAGGGTGGTCACGGGTATCCAGCCTAGTTCGGGCCCGGAACGGGCGGTGAGCGTGCGGGTGGTGCGGGGCGTCAGGCGCCGGCGAGGTCGATGATGCGGTCGTTGACGTCGGGGGCCGCGGCGCTCCACAGTCCGCAGAACGCGTGGGCCAGTTCGGTCTCGAACCCGTCGAGGGCGCGCACGCGGAACACCGTGGATGCCGCGCGCAGCGCGTGCCCGCCGTCGCGGGCCTCTTTCGCGAACCCCTGCGCGAGGGCGCGAGCCCACGCCTCTTCGGCGGCTTTCACGGCTGCGTAGTTCGCGCCGCCGGCGAGTGGCCGCGCGACCGCGGTCGACGAGACGATCGCCACGCGCGCCGCGGGCGACGCGAGAAGGTCTGCCCAGAACGCCCGCGTCACGTGCCGCAGGGCGGTGAGCCCGCCCTCGAGAAAGCGAAAGTCGGCGTCGGTCTGACCCGGCAGCCCGCCGCCGCCGCGCCACCCGCCGACGAGGTGCAGCACTCCGTCGATCCGCACTCCCTCGGCGTGCAGCCGCGCGGCGAGCGCGGTGACGGGTGCCTCGTCGCCCAGGTCGCACACGGCGGTCTGAGCGCCGAGTGCCCGGAGCGGCGCGAGCCGCGCGTCGTCGCGGCCGACCGCGATCACCCGGGCCCCCTCGGCCGCGAGCACCCGCACGGCAGATCGGAAG
>NZ_JAAGRY010000014.1 GCF_015707995.1 Microbacterium paulum | reverse complement strand
GGCGGCGCCGGGCGCCGTCGTCGACGACGAGGGGCTCGCGCACGTCGGGTCTCCGAACGGCGAGCAGCGCGCCCTCGCCGCAGGTCGCGCCCTCGCACCGCTGGCCGCGCGCACCGTCCTCACGGTCTCGGGCCCCGACCGGCTCACCTGGCTCGACTCGATCACGTCGCAGGCCCTCGCGGGGCTCGCCCCCGGCGAGAGCACCGAGCTGCTCGTGCTCGACCCGCAGGGGCACATCGAGCACGCGGCATCCGTCGTCGACGACGGCGACCGCACCTGGCTCATCGTCGACCGTGCCCGCGCGGCGAGTCTCGCGGCCTGGCTCACCCGCATGAGGTTCCGGCTGCGGGTCGAGGTGCAGGATGCCTCTGACACGCACCGCGTCGTCGGCGGAACCGCCGCGGCGATCGCGCCGCTTCGCGCCGCCGCCGTCTGGCACGACCCGTGGCCCGGCGTCTCCGGCGGCGGCTGGGGTTACGCCGTGACCGAGCCGCACCCGGGCGCTGAGCGCGACTGGTCGGAGGCGATCGTCGAGACCGCCGAGTACGACGCCCTTGCGGCCGCAGCCGCCTCGGGCGCTCAGCCGGTCGCGGGGCACCTCGCCGCTGACGCCCTGCGCGTCGCGGCGTGGCGGCCGCGCGCCGACCGAGAGGCGGGGTCGGAGGGCGACGCGCGCACCCTGCCGCACGAGGTCGATTGGCTGCGCACCGCGGTCCATCTCGACAAGGGCTGCTACCGGGGGCAGGAGACGGTGGCGAAGGTGCACAACCTGGGGCATCCTCCCCGCAGGCTCGTGCTGCTGCAGCTCGACGGCAGCGACGCGGTGCTGCCCTCCGTCGGCGCCGCCGTGTCGCTGGTGCCGGTCGCAGGCGACGGCGACGACGCCGCGAGCGCACAGGTCGTGGGGGTCGTGACGTCGGTCGCGCGCCACCACGACGAGGGCCCGATCGCGCTGGCGCTCGTGCGCCGCACGACGCCCGTCGATGCGGCACTCGTGGTCGCGACCGGCGACGGCGCCGTCGCGGCCGCGCAAGAGGTCATCGTGCCGCCCGAGGCCGGGCGCACCGCCGCCGTGCCGCGCCTGCCGCGGCTTTCGCGCCGCCGCTGAGCGAGGCGACGATGAGCGGATCCGATCCCCACACCACCACGGTCGCGGTGCGCACCGGCTGGCGGGCGCGCCTCTCGCCGCGGCGCGGTCTCGAGCGGGTGCGTGATTCGGCGGGGGCGATCACCCAGATCGTCATCGCCGCGACGGCGGCGTTCGCGTTCGCCCACTACGCGCTCGGGCATGCGACCCCGCTGCTCGCGGCGACCGTGACGGTGTCGAGTCTCGGCCTGGTGCGCGACGCGCGCCCGCGGCGCGTGCTCGAAACCGTGATCGGCATGATCATCGGCATCCTCATCGCCGAACTCATCGTGCTGGTCGCCGGCATCGGCTGGTGGCAGCTGGGGATCACCCTCGCCGTCAGTCTCGTCGTCGCCCGTTTTCTCGCCGACCAGCCCGCGTTCGCGATCGCGGCGGCGATCCAGGCGGCGATCGTCATGGTGATTCCGGCGAGCGTGCCGTTCCTGCGCCTCGTCGACGGGATCGTGGGTGGCGTCGCAGCGCTCCTGGTGACCGCGCTCGTGCCGCGGAGCCCCCTGCGTCAGGTCGCGCACGAAGGCGCCGCCGTGATCGCGGCCTTCGACGACGCGGTGCTGACGCTCGTGCAGGCGCTCCGCCGGGGCGACCCGCGTCGCGCCGCGCGCGGACTCGAGAAGGCCCGGGCGCTGCAAGCGCCGTTGGATGCCTGGCGGCAGAGCATCGAGTCGGCGGCCGCCATCGCCCGCATCTCACCGTTCGTGCGGCGCCAGCGCAGCGAGTTCGAGCGCCAGGAACGGGTGCGCACCCACCTCGATCTCGCCACCCGCAACCTGCGCGTCATCGCGCGACGCGTCGTGTATCTCTGCGACGACGGGTCGCCGCGCCCGGTCGCCGCCGATCTGCTCGCCGAGCTCGCCACGGCGGGTCGGCTGCTCGCCGACGTGCTCACCGACATCTCGTACGAGCCGGTCGCGCGCGAGGCGGTGCGCTCGGTCGCGACGCGGCTCGACCCGGTCGTCATCGCCGCGGGCCGGTCGAGCGTCGACCAGAACCTCATCGGCGCGTTCCGCCCGCTCGCCGTCGACCTGATGACGGCGGCCGGCATGCCCGCCGACGACGCCCGCGCCGCGCTCCCGCGGGTCTGACGCGTCGGCGGGCTAGGCGGTCAGCGCGGGGCGACGGTGGCCCAGGGCACCGTCACCTCGCCGAGGCGCCACCGGGCGCGGCCCTGCACGGGCCAGCCGGCGTCGGCGAGGGCCTGCAGCGCAGTGCGCCAGCGCTGCTCGGCGCCGAACGGGGCGGATGCCACGGCGCGCACCCACTCGGCATCGAGCGCCTCGAGGAACGCGTGCACCCGCTCGCCGGGCACGTTCCGGTGGATGAGCGCCTTCGGCAGCCGTTCGGCGGCGATCGTGGGGGAGTCGAGCCCCGTGAGGCGCAGCGACAGCGTGAGCGAGCGCGGCGCGGCATCCGCCCCCACCTCGATCCACGTGCACACCCGGCCGAGCTCATCGCACGTGCCCTCGACGAGCATTCCGCCCGGCTGCAGCCGCGCCGCCATGCGCGCCCACGCCGCGGCGACATCGCCCTCGTCGTATTGGCGCAGCACGTTGAACGCCCGGATGACCGCCGGCCGCCGCGACGCCGGTTGGGCGGCGAGGGGAACCTCGAAGCCGCCGCGGGCGAACGAGACGTGCGCATCGGCCGCGAACGGGGTGCGCCCCGCGCGCACCTCGACAAGCTGCGCCTCGGCGCGGGCGACGCGCGCCGGGTCGATCTCGAGGCCCACGACCTCGACGTCGGGGCGCGCCCGGCGCAGCCGCGCCTCGAGCTCGAAGGCCGTCACGCCGCTCGCGCCGTAGCCCAGATCGACCACGAGCGGGTCGTCTGTGCGACGCAGCACGGGGTGCCGCGCGATCCACCGGTCGACGCGGCGCAGACGGTTCGTGTTGGTGGTGCCGCGGGTGATCTGCCCGACCACGGCCGCCCCGCCGGCACCGCCGCGTGCGCAGGGCGGTTTTTCCGGCGACATAACCCGATTTTGTCAGCGCTGTGCTCGGTAGGATGACGGTCATGACCGCTCCCTACACGCTGATCCTCCTCCGCCACGGGCAGAGCGAGTGGAACAAGACGAACCAGTTCACGGGCTGGGTCGATGTGCGCCTCACCGAGCAGGGGCGCGGCGAGGCCGCCCGCGGCGGCGAGCTGCTGAAAGAGTCGGGCATCCTGCCCGACGTGCTGCACACGTCTGTGCTCAGCCGTGCGATCCAGACGGCGAACATCGCCCTCGACACCGCCGACCGGCTGTGGATCCCGGTGAAGCGCTCGTGGCGCCTCAACGAGCGCCACTACGGCGCCCTGCAGGGCAAGGACAAGGCCGAGACCCTCGAGGAGTTCGGCAACGAGCAGTTCATGCTGTGGCGCCGCTCGTTCGATGTGCCGCCGCCGCCGCTGGACGACGACTCCCCGTACAGCCAGATCCACGACCCGCGCTATGCCGACATCGACGGCGAGGTGCCCCGCACCGAGTCGCTGAAGATGGTCATCGACCGCCTGCTGCCGTACTGGGAGGCGGAGATCAAGCCCGACCTCGCGAGCGGCAAGACCGTGCTCGTCGCGGCGCACGGCAACTCGCTGCGCGGCCTCGTGAAGCACCTCGACAAGATCAGCGACGCCGACATCGCCGAGCTCAACATCCCGACCGGCATTCCCCTCGTCTACACGCTCGACGAGAACTTCGAGCCGATCGAGCCCGCCCGCTACCTCGACCCCGAGGCCGCCGCTGCCGGCGCGGCCGCGGTCGCGAACCAGGGCAAGCACTGACCTGAACGACGAAGAGGGGATGCCACGCGGCATCCCCTCTTCGTCGTTTCGATGGTCAGTCGAGCGGCGGCTCGCCGCCGCCGACGATGACGGCGATCGCGTCGGTGTCGGGCGTCCAGTCGCCGGTCGCGAGGTAGGCGACCTTCTTCGCGACCGACACGGCGTGGTCGGCGAAACGCTCGAGGTAGCGGCTCGCGAGGGTCGCGTCGACGGTCGCGGCCGCCTCGCCCTGCCAGTTGTCGCTCAGCACCTTCTCGAAGACGGCCAGGTGGCGGTCGTCGAGCTGGTCGTCGAGGTTGCGAAGCGTCTCGACGAGGGAGAGGTCTTCGGTGCGCAGCAGCTCGGTGAGGGTGCGCGCCACCTCGACGTCGAGCTCGCCCATCTGGGTGAAGGTGTTCTTCAGGCCCTTGGGGATCGCGCGCTCCGGGAAGCGCATGCGGGTCAGCTGCGCGATGTGCTCGGCGATGTCGCCCATGCGCTCGAGCGAGGCGCTCACGCGCAGCGCCGCCACGACGATGCGAAGGTCACGCGCGACCGGCTGCTGGCGGGCGAGGATCTGGATCGCCAACTCATCGAGGGCGATCGCCTTGTCGTCGATCACCTGGTCTTCTTCGATCACCTCTTCGGCCAAGCCCACATCGCTCGTGCTGAACGCGCGCGTCGCCTTGTCGATCGCAACGATCACGAGCTCGCTGATCTCGACCAGGCGGGACTGCACGTCCTCCAGCGACTGGTGGAAAACTTCGCGCATCTTCGGTCTCTCCTCGAACGTCGGGGCGGCACGGATGCCAGGGGTGTGTGTGACCTGCGGTCACCGGCCGCGCCAAGCCTCCCGCGAAGTTAACCATCGAAGGTTAACGAACGGTGCCGGAGCGGTGAACAGTGCTCCGGCGCGCGAGCGCGGGGCTGATCTGCGTCAGGCGCCGCCTTCTGCCCACCCTACGCTGGAGACATGGACTCGACGCAGCTGGCGACCGTCGCCCTGGCGATCGGGGCGCTTCTGGGCGGTGGACTGGCGGCTCTCGTGCTGCTGGCGCTGCGCGCCCGCGACCGCGCCCGCGTCGAGGCGTCGCTCGAACTCCCCGACGGCACCCGGTCGGTGCTGCAGGGCATGGACGAGGTCGCCGTCGTCATCGACGCGTCGCTGCTGATCGCCGCCGCCTCGGCGCCGGCGGAACTGTTCGGCATGCACGAGGGGTCGACGCTCCCCGGCGACGAACTGCGCACCCTCGTGCGCACGGCGCGCCGGGCGGACCGCCCCGAAAGCGCGACCCTGCGCCTGCGGCGCGGGGTTGAGTTGCGCCTGGTCACCGCACGCGCGAGCATCATCACGCCGCGCCTGGCCCTCATCGTCATCCGCGACATCACCGAGCACGAGCGCGTCGAAGAGATGCGGCGCGACTTCGTGTCGAACACGAGCCACGAGCTGAAGACGCCGGTGGGGGCGATCACCCTCCTCGCCGAAGCCATCGACTCGGCCGCCGAAGACCCGGAGCAGGTGCGCCGCTTCGCGGCGCGGCTGAGCGCCGAGGCATCCCGTCTGGGTCAGCTCACCTCGCGCATCATGAACCTGTCGCGCCTGCAGTCCGCCGACGACCTCACCGAACTGCGCGACGTCTCGGTCGACGAGGTCGTCGCTGCCGCCATCGAGTCGCAGTCGATCGCCGCGGGGGCCGCCGGCATCTCTATCGTCCGCGGCGGCGTACGCGGCGCGTACGTGCGCGGCGACGTGCAGGTGCTCACCGAGGCGATCGGCAACCTCATGGCCAACGCCGTCGCCTACTCGCCGCCGGGCGCGCAGGTGGGGGTGGGGGTGAAGGCCGACGAGAGCGTCGTCGAGATCGCCGTCACCGATCGCGGCATCGGCATTCCCGAGAGCGAACAGCAGCGCGTGTTCGAGCGGTTCTACCGTGCCGACCAGGCGCGCTCCCGCCGCACCGGCGGCACGGGACTCGGCCTCTCGATCGTGAAGCACGCCGTGCAGCGCCACGGCGGCGAGGTCGAGCTCTGGTCGCGGCCCGGCAGAGGCTCGACGTTCACGGTGCGGCTCAGCGCGATCGAACCGCCCGAGAACACCCCGATCAAGGGAACCCGGCGCACCAAGCCGAAGAAGCAGAAAAGCAAGAAGAAGGCGGTCCGCGATGGCGTGCGGACGAAAGGAGACCTGTCATGACCCGCGTCCTGATCGTCGAAGACGAGCCCGACCTGGCGGATCCGCTGGCGTACCTGCTGCAGCGTGAGGGTTTCGACGTCGAGATCGCCGAAGACGGTCCCGCCGCCCTCGACGCGTTCGCCACGCGCGGCGCCGACATCGTGCTGCTCGACCTGATGCTCCCCGGCATGCCCGGCACCGAGGTGTGCCGAGTCATCCGCACGACCGCCAAGACCCCGATCATCATGCTGACGGCGAAAGACTCCGAGGTCGACATCGTCGTGGGTCTCGAGCTCGGCGCCGACGACTACGTGACGAAGCCCTATTCGTCGCGCGAGCTGCTCGCGCGCATGCGGGCGGTGCTGCGTCGCACGGCCGCGCAAGAGGTCGACGTCGACGAGCGCGTCGTCGACGGTGGGCGCGTCGTGATCGACATCGACCGGCACACCGTCGCCGTCGACGGCGAGGTCATTCCCATGCCGCTCAAGGAATTCGAACTGCTCGAGGTGCTCATGCGCAACGCCGGGCGGGTGCTCACACGCGGCCAGCTGATCGACCGGGTGTGGGGCAGTGACTACTTCGGCGACACGAAGACGCTCGACGTGCACATCAAGCGGATCCGCTCGCGCATCGAGAAGAACCCGTCGGAGCCGGTCATGCTGCTCACCGTGCGCGGGCTGGGATACCGCTTCGAGGCCTGAGGCCCGCGTCAGTTACCGGCCGCGCCGCCTGCCGGTCGCGGTCAGCTCTTCGGGACGAAGTCGGCGAGGTAGTGCAGGGTGCCGTCGAGCACGGGCACCGACTGGAGCACGCCCTCGCCGTCGCCCGACTGGAAGGTCACGTCGACGTCGGCGCCGGCGGGAGTGTCGAGACCCTCGAACAGCAGGGGCTCGGCGTCGTCGAAGCCGAGGCTCACCGTCGAACGGGCCGGAACGCGCACGCTCTTGTTGGCGCCGTCGACACCGACCAGCAGGGTCTGCGCCTTGTCGGTGTCGTTGACGATCGCGGCGAGGAAGTTCGCGTTCTCGCCCGCCTTGTCGGCGACGAACAGGGCGTTCCGCACCTTCAGGGGGCCCGACGCAGGAACGTTCACCCCGTCGGCGGGGGAGTAGGGGATGGTCGTCGCCTGGGGCGAGATCATGGCGCAACCGGTCACGCCCAGCAGGACGGCGGCGGCGAGGGCGACGGGCGCGAGGCGGCGCGTGTTCACGGGTCCTCCAGGTGACGGTGCGGGGCACCCGCCGCGGGGGCGGTGCCTCACCATTCTAGGGTGCGCGCGTGAGTGCCGCGGGTGCGTCGCAGCGGCCAGCCGGCGAACCTTAGCGTATGTCGGCTGTGGTATCCTTGAGGTTGCCGAAAGGACATAACTGCATGCTTTTTGAGGTTGGCGAGACGGTCGTCTATCCGCACCACGGCGCCGCGACGATCATCGAGGTCAAAGACCGGATCATCAAGGGCGAGACCAAGAAGTACCTGAAGCTGAATGTCACGCAGGGAGACCTCATCATCGAGGTTCCGGCGGACAACGTCGACCTGGTCGGCGTTCGCGACGTGATCGGCAAAGACGGGCTCGAGCGCGTCTTCGACGTGCTGCGCGCCGCGTTCACCGAAGAGCCCACGAACTGGTCGCGCCGATACAAGGCGAACCTCGAGAAGCTCGCCTCGGGTGACGTGATCAAGGTGTCCGAGGTCGTGCGCGACCTGTGGCGTCGCGACCAGGACCGCGGCCTGTCGGCCGGAGAGAAGCGGATGCTCGCCAAGGCGCGCCAGATCCTCGTCTCCGAGATCGCGCTCGCGCTCAAGGCCGACGAAGAGCACGCCGGCGGCGTGCTCGACGAGGTGCTCGCGAGCTGACGCTCCCGGCATCCGTGTCGCGGGTGCGCCAAGATGGCACTCATGAGTGCGGCTGCCGCGACGACGTCGTCGCCCGATCTGTCGGGCCGTGACCTCACCCTCGATCTCGCGCGGATCGCCTGCGTCGTCCTCGTGATCGTCATCCACCTGCTGCAGGTGGGCATCGGGCGTGCGCCCGATGGCTCGCTCGTGACCTCGCGCCCGGCCGAAGCGCAGCCGTGGTTCGACGCGGCCACGTGGGCGGGTCAGGTGATGCCGCTCTTCTTCGTCGTGGGTGGATTCGCCTCGGCGGCGGGGTGGGAGTCGTGGCGAGGTCGCGGCGGGGATGCCACGGGGTTCGTGCGCACCCGCACGCTGCGGCTCGCGCAACCGGCGTGGCCGCTGTTCGTCTTCTTCGCGGTCGTGCTCGGCGCGGCGGTGCTCGTCGGCGCTCCCTCCGACGTCGTCTCGGCGGCAGCGGTCGGCGCCGGGTCGCCGCTGTGGTTCCTGGCCGCGTACCTGCTCTGTCAGGCGCTCGTGCCGCCGCTGTTCACGCTGCACACACGCGCGCCCCGCGCCACGGTGATCGCGCTTTTCGCCGGTGTCGTGCTCGTCGACGTCGTGCGGTTCTCGACAGGGATCGCCGAGGTGGGACTCCTCAACCTGCTGTTGGTCTGGCCGCTCGCGCAGCAACTGGGGTTCTGGTACCGCGACGGTTGGTTCGCGCGCCGCAGCCCGCTGACGCTCGTCGTGATCGCGGTGGCCTGCTACGCGATGCTGTGGCCGCTGACGGCTTGGGGCCCCTACTCGACGTCGATGCTCGACAACCTCAACCCGCCGACGCTCCCGCTCGTGCTGCTGGGGCTGGCGCAGGCGTGCATCCTGTGTCTGTTGCGCCCCGCGCTCGAACGCCTCATGCGGGTGCGGTGGGTGCGTGGCTTCTCGTTCGTGCTGGGTACGCGGCTCATGACGGTGTACCTGTGGCACCTGCCGGTGATCCTCGTCATCTCGGGGATCACCCTGCTCGTCCCGGGTGCCGCGCCCGAGCCCGCATCGCCCGCGTGGTGGTGGACGCGTCCGCTGATGTTCGTCGTGGTGCTCGGCGGCGTGCTCGCGCTGTCGTTGCTCGTGGCGCGGTGGGAGGCGCTCGGCGTGCTCGGGCCCGCCCCGTCGCGCGCGGTCGTCGCCGTCGCGTGGCTGTGCGCGTTCGTGCCGCCGTTCGTCGTCATGCAGTGGTTCTTGAGCCCCGCCAGCGCACTGCTCGGTGCGGTGCTGCTCGGCATCGCCGTGCTGTTGCTGCGGCACCGCCTGTTCGCGCGGCAGCGCGTCGCTCAGTCGGTAGGGTCGCAGGCATGACGACCGATCCGCTCCTGCCCGTGCCCCGCCTCGCGATCATCGTGGTGGCGGCCGGATCGGGCACGCGCTTGCGCGGTGCGGCGCCGAAGGCGTTCGTCGGGCTCGACGATCGCACGATCCTCCGCCACGCCGTCGACGGCGTGTTCGCGGGTCCCCTCGCGCAGGTCGTCGTCGTCGCGCCGGCGGAGCGGGTCGGCGATGCCCTCACCGACGCGCGGGCGGCGGCGGGCGAGCGCCACGACCTCGTGAGCGTCGTGGCCGGCGGTGACACACGCCAGCAGTCGGTCGCCGCGGGCCTTCACGCCGTGTGGGCCGACGTCGACCTCGTGCTCGTGCACGACGCGGCCCGCGCCCTCACTCCGCCCGAGGTCTTCGAGCGGGTGGTCGGGGCGCTCCGCGCCGGCCACGACGCCGTGCTCCCCGTGCTGCCGGTGATCGACACGATCAAACGCGTCGACGCGGGTGCCGTGGTCGAGGCGGTCGACCGCTCGGCCCTCGCCGCCGCGCAGACGCCGCAGGGCTTCCGCCGGGTGGTGCTCGACGAGGCGTATGCCGAGGCATCCGTCGACCACACCGACGACGCTGCGCTTGTGCAGGCTGCGGGCGGCGACGTCTGGACCGTCGCGGGCGACGAGCGCGCCTTCAAGATCACGACCCCCGGTGACCTCGACCGTGCGCGCGCGCTGCTTGGCGCTGAGGCGACGGGCGACGGGGATGCCTCGCGCCCGGCCCCGGCCACCGTGGCGATTCCGCGGGTGGGGATCGGCACCGACGTGCACGCGGTCGGCGGAGAGGGCGCGCTGTGGCTCGCCGGGCTCGAGTGGCCGGGGGAACAGGCCCTGCACGGGCACTCCGACGGGGATGCGGTAGCGCACGCGATCGTCGACGCCGTGCTCGCCGCCGCGGGGCTCGGCGACATCGGCACGCACTTCGGCACCGACCAGCCCGAGTACGCCGGCGCGCACGCGGCCGCGTTCCTCGCCCGCACGAGGCAGCTCGTCGAGGCGGCCGGCTTCACCATCGGCAACGTGTCGGTGCAGGTTCAGGCCCGCCGGCCGCGGCTGTCGGCACGGCGCGGCGAAGCCGAGGCGGTGCTCACCGCAGCGCTCGGCGCCCCCGTCGCTCTCTCGGCGACCACGACCGACGGCCTCGGGTTCACCGGCACAGGCGAAGGGGTCGCCGCCTTCGCGGTCGCCCTCGTCGTGCCGCGCTGATCGCAGCGTCATTCAGCCGGCGGGCGCGCAACTGCAAGGGATTGTGGGCGACACGCGGGGATTCGGTCCCGTGATGCGGCGTGTCGGGCAGGAACCCTTGCAGTTCGGGCCGGCGGCGTCGCGAGCGCGGATGCCGGGGAGCACTCAGCCCTCGACGGCGTAGGGGGCCGGGTCGCTCGGCAGATCGGCGGCGCGCGCGGCGCGCGACGCGCGCGAACCCCAGGCGAGCAGCGCGAGGCCCGCCGCGAGCACGACGAGACCCGCCACGGCGAGCGGCGACAGGTGCTCGCCGAGCACGGTGAGGCCGAGGAGGGCCGCGGTCAGGGGTTCGGCGAGGGTGAGGGTGGCCGCTGTCGCCGCCGAAACGCCCTGGAGGCCCCACGTGAACAGCACGTAGGCGACCGAGATCGTCGCGAGCCCGAGCCACAGCACGAGGCCCAGCCCGCGCGGCTGCGCCACCCACGACACGTCGACGAACGACAGGGCGAGAGCGCTCACGATCGCGGCGCTCGCGCCCATGCCCCCGACGACGGTGAAGGCGTCCCACCCGTCGTCGAGCAGCCGTCGCTGCACGTTGGCGATGACAGCGAAGGATGCCCCGGCGCCGATCGCGCCCGCGACGCCGACCGGGTCGGTGCCCCCTGCGCCGCTCGCACCACCCAACCCGAGCAGCACCACACCCACGGTCGCGAGCGCCGTCGCGACGATCCAGGCACGCGAGGGAACCCGCCTCGTGAGCGCCCACTCCAGCAGGCCCGCCAGCACGGGCGCCGAGCCGAGCGCGATCACGGTGCTCACCGCGACGCCGTTGCGGGCCGTGCCGAGAAAGAACAGCGACTGATAGACCGCGAGGCACACGCCCGTGAGACTCATCAGCAGCAGGGGACGGATGCCGGGGCGCCCGCGCCCGGGAATGGGGGAGCGCCGGCGATGCTGCCGGGCGAGGGTGAAGGCGACCACGGCGAGGCCGGTGCCCCCGACGACCATGCGCATGACCCCGACCGCGAGCGGGGTGGTCTCGTGCGGTCCGAGCGCCTGCGCCGTGCCGGTCGTGCCGAACAGCACGGCGGCGGCGAGAATGGCGATCACAGAGAGCACACTCACCCTTGTACCGCATGGGTGTCGTTCGCGCACGTCGGCGCGGGCGCGCCAGCGCGCGCCCCCAGTCGTCACAGCACCCGTCGTCGCGGGCCCCCGCCGGTAGGCTGGTCGGGTGACGGTCCGGTTCTATGACACTCAGGCGCAAGCCCTGCGCGAGTTCGCGCCGCTCGACCCGTCGAACGTCACCATGTACGTGTGCGGCCCGACGGTGCAGTCGGGGCCCGGCATCCACCACCTTCGTGCGGCGCTCGCGTTCGACCTGATGCGGCGCTGGCTGGTGCGCCGCTACGGGCGGGTCACGTTCGTGCGCAACGTGACCGACATCGACGACAAGGTGCTCGCCAATGCGACGCCGACCGAGCCGTGGTGGGCGCTCGCGTACCGCATGGAGCGCGAGTTCACGGCGGCGTATGCGGCGATCGGCATCCTCCCCCCGACGTACGAGCCGCGCGCGACGGCGTCGATCCCGCAGATGCAGGAGCTCATCGAGACCCTCATCGAGCGGGGCCACGCCTACGCGGCGGGCGGCGACGTGTACTTCGACGTGCGCTCGTGGCCGTCGTACGGGTCACTGACCCACCAGAGCATCGACGCGATGGAGCCGGGCGAGGCCACCGCAGACACGGCCGCGAGCGCCAAGCGCGACCCGCACGATTTCGCACTGTGGAAGGCGGCGAAGGCGGGTGAGCCAGCGGATGCCACGTGGCACTCGCCCTGGGGCCCGGGGCGACCCGGCTGGCACATCGAGTGCTCGGCGATGAGCCGGCGCTACCTCGGGCCGCAGTTCGACATCCACGGCGGCGGCATCGACCTGCGCTTTCCGCACCACGAGAACGAGCTCGCCCAGTCGACGGCGGCGGGCGATCCGTTCGCGCGGTACTGGCTGCACAACGGCCTCGTGACCGTCGGCGACCAGAAGATGTCGAAGTCACTCGGCAACTTCTTGCTCGCCGAAGATGTGTTGCGAGACACCGACCCGCTCGTGGTGCGCTACGCCCTCGCCGCCGCGCACTACCGCTCGTCGCTCGAGATCGCACCCTCGACCTTCGCTGAGGCCGACGCCGCCCTCGGGCGCATCCGCGCCTTCCAGCAGCGCGCGGCGCGCGCGCTCGGCACGGCGCTGCCGCTCGTGGCCGCCGATCTGCCGCAGGCGTTCGCCGACGCTCTCGACGACGATCTCGGGGTGCCGCAGGCGCTCGCCGTCGTGCACGAGACGGTGCGCGCGGGCAACGCGGCGCTCGATCAGGGCGACCGCGACGCCGCGGCGCGCGCCCTCGTCGAGGTCGGCCGCATGACAGGCATCCTCGGGCTCAATCCCACAGACCCGCAGTGGCTGACAGATGCCGACGGGGCGCAGTCCCGGGCTCTCGATGTGCTCGTGCAAGAACTGATCGCCCAGCGCGCCGACGCGCGCGCGGGCAAAGACTGGGCGGCCGCCGACCGCATCCGCGACGCGATCGCAGATGCCGGCATCGTCCTCGAAGACGGTCCCGACGGGACCCATTGGAGCGTGAACCGTGGCTAAGCCGGGCAACCCCTCAGCGGGCAAGGGCAAGAAGAAGGGCCCCACGAAGGGCACGGGCGGCAACGGCCGCCGGGCGCTCGAGGGGCGCGGGCCGACCCCGAAGGCTGAAGACCGGGCCTGGCACCCGGCCGGCAAGCGCAAGGCCGCCGCCGAGCGTTACGCCGCCGCCGGCGGCAAGGGAAAGCCCGGTCAGCGCCCGGCGTCGCAGCGTGCGCCGAAGGCGAAAGCCGGCGACGACACCGAGAACGTGACGGGCCGCAACTCCGTGCTCGAGGCGCTGCGGGCCAAGATCCCCGCGACGGCGTTCTACATCGCCCAGCGCGTCGAGATGGACGACCGGGTGAAAGAGATGCTGTCGATCGCGACGCAGCGCGGCATTCCGGTGATGGAAGTCACCCGTCCCGAGCTCGACCGCATGGCCGGCTTCGACGGGGTGCACCAGGGCGTCGCGCTGAAGGTGCCGCCGTACGAGTACGCGCACCCGCAAGACCTGCTCGAGCAGATCGTCGACCGTGGCCAGACGCCGCTGCTGGTCGCCCTCGACGGCATCACCGACCCGCGCAACCTCGGTGCGATCATCCGCTCGACCGCCGCGTTCGGCGGCCAGGGCCTGATCATTCCGCAGCGGCGTTCGGCCGGCGTCAACTCGGCCGCGTGGAAGACGAGCGCGGGCGCCGCGGCGCGCATTCCCGTGGCGATGGCGCCGAACCTCACCACGACGCTGAAAGAGTTCAAGAAGCAGGGCGTGTTCGTGCTCGGTCTCGACGGCGGGGGAGACGTGTCGCTGCCCGCGCTCGAGCTGGCCGACCGGCCCGTCGTGATCGTCGTGGGCTCGGAGGGCAAGGGGCTGTCGCGCCTTGTCACCGAGACGTGCGACCAAGTCGTGTCGATCCCGATCTCGTCGGCGACCGAGTCGCTGAACGCCGGCATCGCGGCATCGGTCGCGCTCTACCAGGTGGCATCCATTCGCGCTGCGAGCGAGTGACCCGCCGCGGGAATAGGCTCCCGCGATGACGCCTTGTCACTGGGGAACCCAGGTGGAAACCGAGGAAAGGACTCCCATGTCAACCATCGCCGTCATCGGTGGCACCGGCTACGCCGGCCGCCACATCGTCGCCGAGGCCGCCGGCCGCGGTCACACCGTGCTCTCCGTCTCGCGCAAGGTCGCCGGCGACCGTGTGGCGGGCGTGACCTACGTCGAGGGAACGCTCCTCGACGTGCCGAGCCTGCTCACCGAGCTGCAGGGTGTGGATGCCGTGGTCATCGCGGTCTCGCCGCGCGGCGAGATGGAGGGCCTCGTGCGCCCCAACGTCGAGGCCCTCGCCTCGACGCTCCCCGATGACGTGCGTCTCGGTGTCGTCGGCGGTGCCGGCGGCAGCCTGGTCGCCCCCGGTGGACCGCGCCTGGTCGACACCGACTTTCCCGAGGCGTTCAAGGCAGAGGCCCTCGAGATGGTCGGCGTGCTCGACGACCTGCAGGCCGAGCAGTCGTCGCGCGACTGGTTCTTCATCCACCCCGCCGGCGGCTTCGGGGGGTTCAACCCCGGTGAGCGCCGCGGCACCTACCGCGACGGCGGCGATGTGCTCGTCGTCGACGAGAACGGTGAGTCGTTCATCTCGGGCGAAGATTTCGCGGCGGCCGTGGTCGACGAGATCGAGAACCCGAAGCACTCCCGCGAGCGCTTCACCGTCGGTTACTGACGCCCACTACTGACTCTCGAGCGGGTCGGCGCCGTCGCGGCGCCGACCCGCTCTGTCAGACCAGGTCTCGCCAGTCGATGTCCTCGTCGTCATCGTCGAGGGTGTCGACGGGCGCGGTGACGACCGGGATCGACATCGTCTCGGTGGGCGGGCCCATCAGCGTCGCCTCGTCGCGCCGGTGCCGCAGCACCGTGTCGATGTACGACGAGAGCACCTCGGCGATCGGCACCGAGCGGCCCCGGGCCTGCGACATGTACCACCGGTGCTCGAGCACCTGGTGG
Source organism: Microbacterium paulum (assembly GCF_015707995.1). Lineage (GTDB taxonomy): Bacteria > Actinomycetota > Actinomycetes > Actinomycetales > Microbacteriaceae > Microbacterium > Microbacterium paulum. The sequence goes on along the minus strand of NZ_JAAGRY010000014.1, from coordinate 39,136 downwards.
AACACCTCGGCGGGCTCGAGCTTGCTGCGCAGATCCCACGGGATCGCCTTGATCACGGGCTCGAACACGCGGGTGAGCCACTCGTGCGCGACCATCTCCTCGTCCGAGCCGAGGCGCGAGACCCGGGCGCGGAACTCGTCCATGTCGTTGAGCAGGCGCCGGGCCTGATTCTCCTCGACATCGAGACCGGTCAGCCGCAGCAGCCGTCGCTGGTGGTGCCCGGCATCCACGACCTTCGGCTGGATCGACACGCGCGTGCCGTCGGCGGTCTGCTCGATCGACATCTCGTCGATGTCGAACCCCAGGTCGTTGAGGCGCTGCACGCGTTCGGTGATGTGCCAGGCCTCGCCCGCGGCGAAGGTCTCCTGGTCGGTGAGCGCCGCCCACAGCGAGCGGTACGACGAGACGATGCCGTCGGCGATGGCCACGGCATCGACCCCGCCTTCGAGCCGCCCGCCGGCCTCGAGGTCCATGATCTCGCCGGCGATGTTCGTGCGGGCGACGTCGAGGTCGTGCTCGCGCTGGCCGACGGTGAGGCCGCCCTCGTGCAGCTCGCCGGTCTCGGCGTCGACGAGGTAGGCGGCGAACGCCCCCGCGTCGCGACGGAACAGCGTGTTCGACAGCGACACGTCGCCCCAGAAGAAGCCGACGGTGTGCAGGCGCACGAGGAGGGCGGCGAGGGCGTCGACGAGTCGGCCGGCGGTGTCGGGCCGGAGCGTCTGCGTGAACAGGGCCCGGTAGGGGAGCGAGAACTTCAGGTGCGCCGTGACGAGGGCAGCCGGGAGGGGCTCGCCCTTCGGCGTACGACGGCCGTCGATGACGGCGACCCGGCTGACGCAGGGGACGTCGAGGCGGGCGAGCATGCCGAGCATCTCGTACTCGCGGCGGGCCATCTCGCCGGTCGTCTCTTTGACCGCGACGACACGGCCCGACAGGTTGGCGAAACGCACCAGGTGTCGCGAGAGGCCCTTGGGCAGCGACACGATGTGGTCGCTCTTCCACTCGTCGAGCGGCGTCGACCAGGGCAGGGCCAGCAATCCGGCGTCGATGCTGCTGGCGGTGATGCTGAGAGGTTCGACCACGTTCGTCCGACTTTCGTGCGTGTGTCGGGATGCGACGCGGCGCGGGGGCTCGTGTGAGCCGCCCGCGCCGCGTCGATCGCCGATCAGGCCGAGGCGATGGCCTTCTTGGTGAGGCGCTCGCCCGACTCGATGTCGAAGGCGTGCACGTGGTGCGGCACCGGCGCCAGAACGACCTTCTCGCCGGCGTTCGGGTGGCTGCGGCCGTCGACGCGCGCGACGATGTCGGTGCGCTTGCCGTTGATCTCGGTGTGGCCGTACAGGTAGCCGTCGGCGCCGAGCTCTTCGACGAGGTCGACCGTCACCGTGAGGCCCCGGCCGTCAGCCGGGTTCACGACGATGTCTTCGGGGCGCACACCGGCGGTGACCTGGGTCGCGTTGGTGGGCTTGTCGATGTCGGCGTCGACGACGGCGGTACCGAACTGGATGCCACCGGCGCTCGCCAGGTCGACGGGGAACAGGTTCATCGCGGGCGAGCCGATGAAGCCGGCCACGAAGACGTTGTTCGGCTTCTCGTACAGGTCGCGGGGCGTGCCGACCTGCTGCAGGATGCCGTCCTTGAGCACGGCGATGCGGTCACCCATGGTGAGCGCCTCGGTCTGGTCGTGCGTGACGTAGACCGTGGTGACACCGAGGCGGCGCTGCAGCGACGCGATCTGTGTGCGCGTCTGCACACGCAGCTTGGCGTCGAGGTTCGACAGCGGCTCGTCCATGAGGAAGACCTGGGGCTGGCGCACGATGGCGCGACCCATGGCGACACGCTGACGCTGACCACCCGAGAGGGCCTTCGGCTTGCGGGTCAGGTACTCCTCGAGGTCGAGCAGCTTCGCGGCCTCGAGCACGCGCTGGGCGCGCTCTTCCTTGCCGACGCCGGCGATCTTCAGGGCGAAGCCCATGTTCTCGGCGACCGTCATGTGCGGGTAGAGCGCGTAGTTCTGGAAGACCATCGCGATGTCGCGGTCTTTCGGCGGGATGTCGGTGACATCGCGGTCGCCGATGAGGATGCGGCCCGAGTTGACCTCTTCGAGGCCGGCCAGCATGCGCAGCGAGGTGGACTTTCCGCAACCGGAGGGGCCGACGAGAACCAGGAACTCGCCGTCGGCGACCTCGAGGTTCAGCTTGTCGACGGCCGGGCGCGTGCCGCCGGGGTACAGGCGGGTGGCGTTGTCGAACGTGACGGATGCCATGTTTTCTTCTCCTTCACCGGCAGGTACGTGCCGGACGATCCGTAGTGATGGAATGAGCGGGGGGCTATCCCCGCACACCCGACGCTGGGTGCACTTCTCAGTATCGCACGCATGGCCCGAAAGCATCGCGCGAACGGCCCAGCTCATGGCTGCATCTGGGCATTTCCCAGGGTGTGGTTCTAGCATCGTGAGGGTCGCCATCCCCGGGGCGATCAGCGCTCCGACCAGACGCCGACGCGCATCAGCACAGTCTTTCCGAGAGGTTCCATGTCCAGCGACGACTCCACGAATGCGCCGTCCACGGGCGACTCGGCTTCGAGCGAGATCACGTCGACGGGCGGAACGCCGACCGCCGCGGGGCGCCGTGAGGCCGTGCGCGAGAAGGCGCAGCAGGTGCAGGTGCGTCAGTCGCGCGCGCGGATGGTACGCAGCGCCGCCTGGATCACGGGCGCGGTGGTCGTGGTCGCTGCGGTCGCGATCGTCGTGGGTATGACGGTCGGTCGGGCGGCCAGCAAGCCGCAGCTGTCGCCCGACGGCACCGATCACGACGGGTTCGTCGTGACCTCGATCTCGAGCGCCGGTTCAGGCGCCGTGACCTCGCCCGACGACGCGACGCCGTCGGCCGCGGCCGAAGCGACGCCGACGCCGAGCACCACGGCATCCACGGCTGCACCGGTGCAGATCCACGTCTACGTCGATTACCTCTCGCCGTCGGCACGCGAATGGCAGCTGGCGAACGAGTCGAACCTGTCGTCGTGGGTCGCCGAGGGTGCCGCGACGCTCACTTATCACCCGGTGGCGATGCTCACCGCCAAGTCGAACGGCACGAAGTATTCGCTGCGCGCCGCGAGCGCCGCCGCGTGTGTCGCGACCTACGCTCCCGCATCGTTCTTCCAGTTCAACAGCGACCTGCTCAAGCGTCAGCCGGCGGTCGACTCCGACGGGTTCTCCGACAAGGACCTCGCCGACATCGCGTCGGCCAACGGCACCGGCGACGAGCCGAAGAAGCTGCGCGAATGCATCGAGACCGAGACCTACGCCTCGTGGGCGAAGGCGGCCACCGAGCGCGCCGTCGCCGGAATCGAGGGCACCGACGCACTCTCGCTCACCGGCAACGCGATGGTCCTCGTCAACGGCCAGGCCTACCAGGGCGAGATGACCGACCCCGCAGAGTTCTCGCAGTTCGTGCTGACCAGCGCGAGCGGCAAGAGCGCGAAGAACCAGACGCCGACTCCCACGCCGACACCCTCGGTCACGCCGTAGCGCGCCGCGGGGTGCGCCGCGCGCCCGGTTAGACTGAGGGATGCCTCGCCGGCTTGGCGCAATTGGTAGCGCACCTGTCTTGTAAACAGGGGGTTGCAGGTTCAAGTCCTGTAGCCGGCACCGTAAACAGTCTCAGCGTGATCGCGCGAGACGGGTTCAGGTGTGTGCCGCGCGCAGCGCGGCGACCAACTCGCGAGCAAGGGCGGCGCCCTGGGCGCTCTCGCTCCACGAGATGCCGAGGATGCGCGCGAACGGCGGGTCGAAGGGCACGTAGACGACGCCCGGATCGCTGCGGCCGGGGGTCCGCGGCAGGATCGACAGGCCGAGCCCACCGGCGACGAGGCTGCGCATCGTGTCGATCTCGCTGCTTTCGAACGTGACGTTCACGGCGACGCCGGCATCGGCGAGGATGCCGGAGATGATCGGTCGCATCTCGGTGATGCGTGAGAACCCGATGAAGTCCTCGCCCCGCAATGCGGTGAGTTCGACGCGCTCACGTCTCGCGAGCGGGTGCCACTCCGGAACGGCGACGCACAGCGGTTCTTCGGCCAGAGGCATCCATTGCGCTCCGCTCGTCGCGGGCGGCGCGGTGCACAGCGCGACGTCGATCGCGTCGAGGGCGAGCCAGCCCTGCAGGTCGCGGCTGAATCCCTGCCGCAGCGTCACACGCACGTCGGGCTGCGACGCACGAAAGGTGCCGACGACGTCGGGGACGAGCCAGCGGGCGAGCGAATGCAGAAACCCGATGCGCAGCAGGCGGCCCGCGTCGGCGATCGTCTCGGCATGCCGGCGCGCCGACTCGTAGGCGTCGAGCACGGCGGCGGCGTCGGCGCGGAAGGCGACACCGTTCGCGTTGAGTTCGAGACGCTTGCCGTGTCGCGCGAACAGCGGCATGCCGATGGATGCCTCGAGCCGCGCCAGCGCGCGAGACACGTTCGACTGGTTGACAGCCAGCTCGGCGGCGGTGTCGCGGGTGTTCTCGGTCTGCGCGAGCGAGAGGAACGCACGCAGGGCCTGCTCGTCCATGCGCTCAGGCTAACGGCGAAATGCGGACAACGCATCAAAAAGGCATCCTGCGTCATTTAGAAGATCAGCGGGAGTGCGCGAGAGTGGCGGTCATGGCCGCGATGCTCGATCTCACGCAAACGGGCTCGATCGCGCGCATCGCCGCGCGGACGAGCCGGTATCGACGCATTCTTCTCGTGCTCGCGGCGGGCGGGCTGGCCAACTTCGCGGTCGTCTACTTTCCGCAGCCGCTGCTGCCGCAGCTCGCTTCGGCGTTCGCGGTGCCGCCCGGGGCGACCGGGCTCGCCCTGTCGGTGGCGACCGCCGCGATGCTCGTCGGCCTCGTCGTCGCCGCGCCCGTCTCGGACCGTATCGGGCGCGTGCCCGCGATGGGGGCGTCGCTGGTGCTCGCGGGGCTGTTCTGCGCGGCCGGCGCGCTCGCCCCGACGTGGGAGGTCTTTCTGCTGCTCCGCGCCGGGGCCGGGCTCACCCTCGCCGTGCTGCCCGCCGTCGCCCTCGCCTACCTGCGCGATGTCGTCCATGACGACGCACAGCTCGAGGCCAACTCCATCTACATCTCGGGCACGGCCCTCGGCGGAGCGGTCGGACGCCTGGCGCCCCTTCCGCTCGCCGCCGTGGGTGGCTGGCAGCTCGTCACCGTCGTGCTCGGTGCGCTGAGCGTCGTTGTCGGTGTGCTCGTGTGGATGCTGTTGCCGCGCGATGGGGCAGACCCGAAGCCGCTGCGCGCGGGCGATGTGCTCGGGGGAGCGGTGTCGTCGCTGCGCGACCCGGTGATCCTCGCACTGTGCATCATCGGCGGGCTCAGCATGGCCGTGTTCGTCGGCCTCTACAACGCGATCCCGTTCCGGCTCGACGCACCGCCCTTCTCGCTCGGCGCTGCGGAGGTGCTCGTATACCTCGCGTACCCGCTCGGCATCGCGGCGCCGGCCGTCTTCCGGCGGGTCGCGACCCGGCGGGGGCGCGGAGCGGCGACGCTGCTCGGCCTCGGAGGACTTCTCGCCGCGACGGCGCTGCTCATCGCGCCGAGCGTCATCACGATCTTCGTCGGCCTCGGCCTGCTGACCTTCGCCTTTCTCGGGACGCATTCGATCCTGAGCGGCTGGGTCGTGGAGCGTGCGCACGACGTCGGGCGGTCGACCGCACGCGCCTCCAGCGCGTATCTGCTCGTCTACTACCTCGGCAGCACGCTGTCGGGGGCGGCGTCGACACAACTCTGGCAAGGCGGCGGTTGGACGGCGGTCATCATGCTCGCCGCGACGGCCGGCATCGTCGCGAGCGCGCTGTGCCTCATCGTGCGGCGGCGTTCTCCGCGGCGCTGATGCGCCCGGGGGCCGCCGCCGTTATTCCCGGCGAGGCGGACTCACCGCCACCGCCGCGGGCCGATACTCTCGTTTGCGTGGACGACCCGAACCCTTGCGCAGAGCCGGAGACCATCACCGAGGCGATCTGCATCCTCGGTTACGACTGAGTCCTGACCCGCGGGGACCATCCCGGGCCGCGGGATAGGCTGAATGCCCGTGACCCCCGAGCCGAGCAGTCGACAGCCGCGTGCGCTGTCGCCCGCGGTGGCTCTCGGCGGAGCGGTGCTGGTCGGAGTCCTCACCGCCCTGCAGGCCCGCATCAACGGCCAGCTGGGGTTGCGCCTCGGCGACGGCTTCGTCGCCGCCGCGATCTCGTTCTCATCGGGGTTCGTCGTACTCGTCGCTCTCTCGGCGATCCTCCCCGCCGGGAGACGCGGTTTCGGGCGCCTGCGCGCTGGCATCCGTGACCGCACGATCCCGTGGTGGATGCTCGCGGGCGGCCTCGCGGGTGCGTTCACGGTGGCGACGCAGGGGCTCGCCGTGGCTGTCATCGGTGTCTCGCTGTTCACCGTCGGCGTCGTTGCGGGTCAGACCGTCTCGGGACTCGTGCTCGATCGCGCCGGCTACGGCCCCGCCGGTGTCGTGGCGATCACCGTGCCGCGCCTGATCGGCGGACTGCTCGCCCTCGTCGCCGTGGGGGTGTCGCTGCAGGGTGATGTGCTCCAGCGCGTGCCGTGGTGGATGCTCGTCATGCCGGTGATCGCAGGCGCAGGCATCGCGTGGCAGCAGGCGACGAACGGCCGACTGCGTCAGCGGGTCGGCACGCCGCTGACGGCCACCCTCGTCAACTTCTTCGGCGGCACGGTCGTGCTCGTCATCGCCGCCGGGGTGCACGTCGCACTCGTCGGCGCTCCCGCCGCCGTGCCCACCGAGCTGTGGCTCTATCTCGGCGGGGTCATCGGGGTGACCTACATCTTCATGTCGGCGGCCCTCGTCGTGCACACCGGCGTGCTGTTGCTCGGTCTCGGCACGGTCGCCGGGCAGCTCGTGACCGCGTTCGCGCTCGACGCGCTCTGGCCGGCGGCCGCCTCTCCCGGGTGGACCACCGAACTGCTCATGGTGATCGTCGCGGGCGCGGGGGTCGTCATCGCCGCCGCGCCCGGTGCGGCGCGCCGCCGCTGACCGCTACGCGACGACGTCGCCGCGCTGATCGGCGTCGACCCGATCCCGCGCACGCTGCGCCTTCTGCGCCCGCTTCTCGGCGTGCCGCAGGGCCTTTCGCGCCTTCTTGTCGGCGTGCCGCGCCTTCTTCTCGGCCTTGTTGGCTTTCTGCGCCCAGTCGACCGGCTTCTCGGCCTTCTTCTGCTTCTTCTTCGCGCACTTCTTCTGGTGCTTCTGCGCTTGTCGCTTCTTCTTCGCCGCCTTCTCCGCCGAAGCCCGTTCCGCATCGTCGTCGTGCGACGAGCCGAGTTCGTCGGGCAGGGTCGTGACCCCGGGCATCCTCGTCAGATGCGACCGTGCGTCGACGGCCTTGCGCCTGCCGGGCCTCGAGCTCTCAGGCTTGCCGCCGACGTAGAGCCAACCGAGCAGCTCTTCGTTGTGACCGAGGCCGTGTGCGGCGGCCACGGCCTTGCTGCGCGTGTAGCCGCCGGTGCGCCAGATGACGCCCCAGCCGGCTTCGTCGAGCAGCAGGCTGAGGGTGTGCGCGACGCCCGAGGCGACCGCCTCCTGCTCCCACCGGGGCACCTTGTCGCTCTTCTTGTAGCTCGCGACGATCGCGATGACCAGGGGCGCCCGCAACGGCTTGGTCGACGGCTTGCTGTCGCCCGACGCCTCAGCGATCGCGGCGCCGAGCACGAGCCGGTCGTCGCCGCGCAACTCGATCGCGCGCCACGGGCGCAGCGACGAGTGGTCGGCGACCCGTCCGGCGGCCGAGAGCAGGGTGACCAGCTCGGAGCGCGTGGGAGCGGCATCCGTCACCTTCGACCACGACCGGCGCGAACGCACCGCCTCGAGCGCGGGCTGCGCGGCGGCGGTGCTCATGGATGCCTCGCTCATGCCTCGGGCGTGAACGACAGCGACAGCGAGTTCATGCAGTAGCGGTCGCCGGTCGGCGTGCCGAACCCGTCGGGGAAGACGTGCCCCAGGTGCGAGCCGCAGTTCGCGCAGCGCACCTCGGTGCGCACCATGCCGTGGCTGCGGTCTTCGATCAGCTCGACCGCTTCGGGCCGCACCGACTCGTAGAAGCTCGGCCACCCGCAGTGCGAGTCGAACTTCGTTCCGCTCTGGAACAGCTCCGCCCCGCACGCCGCACAGGTGTAGAGGCCCGCACGGCTCTCGTCGAGCAGTTCGCCGGTCCAGGCGCGCTCGGTGCCCGCCTGTCGCAGCACCGCGTACTGGTCGGGGCTCAGCTCTGCCCGCCACTGCTCGTCGGTCTTCTGTACCTCGTAGGCCATGACATGTCCCTTCGTCTGCTCTATTCAACCCGACGACGGGCGCGCGTGTTCCGCGGCGGCTGGGTGTTCCGTGTGGCGTTGCCGTGCATCGGGCGCGGGCGCGCGTAGCCTCGAGGCGTGCCCCTCTCCGACCGCTCCCGTGCGCTGCTCGACTTCGAGTCGCGGTGGAACGGGCACGGGGCCGCGAAAGAAGAGGCGATCCGCCGCGAGCTCGCCCTGACGCCCGCCCGCTATTACCAGCTGCTCGAACGTGTGATCGACGAGCCGGATGCCGCGGCGCACGACGCCCTGCTCGTGCACCGGCTGCGTCGCCTGCGCGACGAGCGCGCCCGCGAGCGCGCGCGCCGCACGGCCGTTCCCGCCGCCAGGAGCGGTGCGCAGGTTGGGCAGAGCAGTGCGCGGGTGGCGGGCGGAACCGTGCGCACAGGCGCGGCCCGGTAGCATTCTCTGGTGCCCAAGACCTCGCCGACGAAGGATCGGTTCGACGACCTTCCTGCCGACCACGGGCGCATCGGAGCCCACCGTGCCGAGAACCCCCGCATCCGCGGCGGTCTCGTGCTGCTCTGGTCGGTGATCGCCACCGTCGTTCTCGTGGCGCTCGGCGTGTTCGGCACCATGCTCGCGACGGGTCGCATCTCGCTCACCCCGACCCCCGAGCCGACGGCCAGCGTCGTGCCCACGGCCGAGCCGGTGATCGACACCTCGTATTCGGTCGTCGTGCTGAACGCGACCTCGCAGAACGGCCTGGCCGGCGCGATGCGCGACACGGTCATCGCGGCGGGGTGGCCGGCCGATTCGGTCATCGACGGCGACGCGGGCAGCAACGACTTCCCCCAGACGACGATCTACTACGCCTTCCCGCAAGACGAGGGAGCCGCACGCGGCCTCGCGCAGGCGATCGGGGGCGCCGTCGTGCAGCTGAGCGACGCGTACCAGCCGGCCGACGACCCCAACACCGCCGACGTCGATGAGAGCGTCGTCAAGCAGCTCGTGATCGTCATCGGCCTCGACCGCACCGACGCCGGGGCACCCTCGGCGACCCCCTGATCGCTCGACGGCCCGAAGGCCTGCGGCCGCCGTCGCGCGGCGCGGAAACGGCGCGTGTTTCACGCGTGTGAACTCTTCGATGCGCCCGTGTCAACAGTCGGCTGATCGGCGTTCCGGCGCGGCGTGCGCTGGTTAGCATGGCCACGTCCCACCGCAACATCAGGAGTCCGACATGGCACAAGGCATCGTCAAGTGGTTCAACGCCGAGAAGGGTTTCGGCTTCATCACCGTCGACGACGGGCAGGATGTCTTCGTGCACTACTCGAACATCGACATGTCGGGGTTCCGGGTGCTCGAAGAAGGTCAGGCCGTGGAGTTCACCGTCGGTGCCGGCCAGAAGGGTCCGCAGGCCGAATCCGTGCGCCTGCTCGTCTGAGTTCCTTCCGCTCTCCCGCCGCCTCACCCGCGGCTCGGTCCTCCTCGGTCATCCCTCTGACCGGCTTGCACTCGTCATGCCCGAGTGCCAGAATGAGTTAGCACTCCATCATTGCGAGTGCTAAAGACTCATCCTCACGTCCGGGAGGGACGACACACTTATGGCAAAGATCATCGCTTTCGACGAAGAGGCCCGCCGCGGCCTCGAGCGCGGCCTCAACATCCTGGCCGACGCCGTCAAGGTGACGCTCGGCCCGCGTGGCCGCAACGTCGTGCTCGAGAAGAAGTGGGGCGCCCCCACCATCACGAACGACGGCGTCTCGATCGCCAAGGAGATCGAGCTCGACGAGCCGTTCGAGAAGATCGGCGCCGAGCTCGTCAAGGAGGTCGCCAAGAAGACCGACGACGTCGCCGGTGACGGCACCACCACCGCGACCGTGCTCGCCCAGGCGCTCGTGCGCGAGGGCCTGCGCAACGTCGCGGCCGGCTCCGACCCCATCTCGCTGAAGAAGGGCATCGAGAAGGCCGTCAAGGCCATCTCCGACGAGCTGCTCGCCTCGGCCAAGGAGGTCGAGACGAAGGAAGAGATCGCCGCCACGGCATCCATCTCCGCCGCCGACCCCGAGATCGGCGAGCTGATCGCCGAGGCGATCGACAAGGTCGGCAAGGAGGGCGTCGTCACCGTCGAGGAGTCGAACACCTTCGGCACCGAGCTCGAGCTCACCGAGGGCATGCGCTTCGACAAGGGCTACATCAACCCCTACTTCGTCACCGACCCCGAGCGTCAGGAGGCGGTCTTCGAAGACCCGTACATCCTGATCGCCAACCAGAAGATCTCGAACATCAAGGACCTTCTGCCGATCGTCGACAAGGTGATCCAGGAGGGCAAGGAGCTCGTCATCATCGCCGAGGACGTCGAGGGTGAAGCCCTCGCGACCCTGGTGCTGAACAAGATCCGCGGCATCTTCAAGTCGGTCGCCGTCAAGGCCCCCGGCTTCGGTGACCGCCGCAAGGCGCAGCTGCAGGACATCGCGATCCTCACCGGCGGCCAGGTCATCACCGAAGAGGTGGGCCTCAAGCTCGAGAACGCGACCACCGACCTGCTCGGCAAGGCGCGCAAGGTCATCGTCACCAAGGACGAGACCACGATCGTCGAGGGTGCCGGCGACTCGGCGCAGATCGAGGGTCGCGTGACCCAGATCAAGCGCGAGATCGAGAACACCGACAGCGACTACGACCGCGAGAAGCTGCAGGAGCGCCTCGCCAAGCTCGCCGGCGGCGTTGCCGTCATCAAGGCGGGTGCGGCCACCGAGGTCGAGCTGAAGGAGCGCAAGCACCGCATCGAAGACGCCGTCCGCAACGCGAAGGCGGCCGTCGAAGAGGGCATCGTCCCCGGTGGTGGCGTCGCGCTCATCCAGGCCGGCCAGAAGGTCTTCGGCACGCTCGAGCTGCAGGGTGACGAGGCGACGGGTGCGAACATCGTGCGTGTCGCGATCGAGGCTCCGCTCAAGCAGATCGCGCTGAACGCGGGCCTCGAGCCCGGTGTCGTCGCGAACAAGGTCGCCGACCTCCCCGCCGGCCAGGGCCTCAATGCGGCCACCGGCGAGTACGTCGACATGTTCGCCGCCGGCATCATCGACCCGGCCAAGGTCACCCGTTCGGCGCTGCAGAACGCCGCGTCGATCGCGGGTCTGTTCCTCACGACCGAGGCCGTCGTCGCCGACAAGCCCGAGAAGGCGCCGCTCCCCGCGGGCGACCCCACGGGTGGCATGGACTTCTGAGTCTCTGAGTCACGCCTGACAGAAAGGGCCCCTCTTCGGAGGGGCCCTTTCTCATGCCCGCGCGCGGGGCCGCGCCGTCGGGTCAGCGGAACAGGCCCGCCGCGGCGACTTCGGTCTGCGCGTACTGGTTGCCGGCGTGGGCGAGCGCGACGCCGATGTCGCCGAGCGACGCCTCGAGCTCGCGCTGCGTGACGCGCCAGCGGTCGATGACCGACTGGAAGGCGATGGCGGCCGAGCCCGTCCACGCGCCCTGCAGCTGCGTCAGCTGCCCGAGCATCGCGGCCGTTTCGCCCTGCAGGCGGTCGGCGGTGGCGCGAATGGCGCCGGTGGCGGAGAGGACGGCGTCGGAATCGACGGAGAAAGCGGTCATGAGCGGGTTTCCCTTCGGATCGGTTGCCAGCAACGCTAGGTGGCCCGCCCGGCCGCCGGGCGGCCCCGAGGCGGATCGGTGGACAGTGCGGCGAAACGCCCGGTTGGGGAGGAGCCGGTGTCAGCGCTCGCCCGCGTCGAGGCCCGGCGCACCGGCATCCGTCGCGTCGAGGCGCCGCAGGGGCTGCGTCTGGATGAACAGATGCTCGACCGCGGCCCGGCCCTGAACGAGCGGGAAAGCCACGCGGAAGGTCGCTCCGCCACCGGGAGTGTCGGTGACCTCGATCGAACCGTGCAGTGCTTCGACGACGGATGCCACGATCGACAGTCCCAGGCCCGAACCGCCCGTCTCGCGCGTGCGCGAGGTGTCGGCGCGCCAGAACCGCTGGAAGATCTTCTCGCGCAGCTGCGCGGGAATGCCGTCGCCGTGGTCGACGACGGCGATCCAGCCCATGCCGGCCTCGTCGTCGACGCCGGTGGCGAGTTCGATCGGGGTGCCGGCGGGGGTGTAGCGGCGGGCGTTGCCGAGGAGGTTCGCGACGACCTGGCGGATGCGGTTCTCATCGCCCAGCACGATCGGGTCGCGCGGCGCCGCGAGGCGCGTCTCGTCAGCGCGAGCCTCGACGTCGCCGCCCCCGGCGGGCTTCGGGCGGCGGCGCAGCAGCGACCGCGTCGCGCCCGCGATGCTGCCTCGGCGCACCGACGCGGTCGTGGCCGTCGTCGAGGTCGTCTGCTCGGTGGGGGAACGGACGGGTCGCGGCGGCGTGGCATCCTTCACCGTCACCTCGCGCTCGGGGGAGGTGGCGCGCGCGTCGAGGGCCGCGTCGCGGGCGATGGGGCGGAGGTCGACGGCGGTCACGACGATGTCGCGGCGTTCGTCGAGGCGGGCGAGGGCGAGCAGGTCTTCGACGAGCCCACCCATGCGGATCGCCTCTTTCTCGATCCGCTCCATCGACTGCGCCGTCTGCTCGTCGCCCGAGATCGCGCCCATGCGGTAGAGCTCGGCGTAGCCGCGGACCGTCACGAGCGGGGTGCGCAGTTCGTGACTCGCGTCGCCGATGAACCGGCGCATCTGCTGCACGGTCGCGTCGCGCTGCCCGAGCGCCTGGTCGATGCGGTCGAGCATCGCGTTGATCGCGGTCTTCAGCCGCCCCACCTCGGTGCCGGGGGAGATGTCGCCCATGCGCTGGCTGAAGTCGCCCGCGGCGATCGACATCGCGGTGTCTTCGACCTGCCCGAGACTGCGGAAGGCGAGGGTGACGAGCCAGCGCGTCGCGAGGGCTCCGGCGATGATCGTCAGGAGCGCCAGAAACATGTAGATGCCGATGTAGTTGGCGACCGTCTGGTTGACGCCCGAGAGGGGGAGGGCGACCATCTGGGTGTAGTTGTCGGTGACACCCTCGATCGGCGGCAGGTAGTCGGCGCTCGCGTGGAAGCGCCCCGAGCCGTCGACCGTCGACAGCTCCATGATCTGGCTCTGCATCGCCAGGGTCTGCTGGATCGTGAACGTCTCGGGAAAGGCGGGCGCCGAGCCGGTGCCGCCCGCGCTGGCGATGAACCTGCCGTCGGGGCCGTAGACGGCCACGAAGTACTGGGTGGCCGTGGTGCCCGCCTCGGCGAAGTGGGGCACGCCGTCGATCACCTCGACGGTCATGAGGGTCGAGGCCACGTCGGTCGGCGCGAGCTGCAGCAGGTTCTGATCGAGCGCCGCGATCTGGGCGTTCCGCAGGAACACCCCGGTGCCGAGGCCCGCGGCCAGCAGCCCCACGGCGAGCACCGCCACCGTGACGCCGGTGACCTTGGCGCGCAGGCTCGTTCCGCGCCACCAGGAAGTGACCCGGTCGCCGCGACGGGCGTGCGCGGCGTGGAGGGCGTGAACGGATGCCATGGGCTGTGTCAGCCCGTCTTGCCGGCCTTCAGCATGTAGCCGAAGCCGCGCTTGGTCTGGATGAGCGGCTCGGTCGAGTACGGGTCGATCTTGCGGCGGAGGTAGGAGATGTAGCTCTCGACGATGCCGGCGTCGCCGTTGAAGTCGTACTCCCACACGTGGTCGAGGATCTGCGCCTTCGAGAGCACCCGGTTGGGGTTGAGCATCAGATAGCGCAGCAGCTTGAACTCGGTGGGCGACAGGTCGATCGACACGTCGCCGACCATCACGTCGTGCGTGTCTTGATCCATCGTGAGTTCGCCGGCCTTGATGGTCGACTCCTCGTCGGCCTGCATCGTGCGGCGGAGGATGGCCTGCAGACGGGCGACGATCTCGTCGAGCGAGAAGGGCTTGGTGACGTAGTCGTCACCGCCGGCGTTCAGGCCCTCGATCTTGTCTTCGGTCTCGTCTTTGGCGGTGAGGAACAGGATGGGGGCGGTGTAACCGGCCCCGCGCAGGCGCTTGGTGACGCTGAACCCGTTCATGTCGGGCAGCATGACGTCGAGGATGATCAGGTCGGGCTCTTCTTCGAGCACGGCGGAGATCGTCTGCGCGCCGTTGCCGACGGCGCGCACCTGGTAGCCGGCGAAGCGCAGGCTCGTCACCAGCAGGTCGCGGATGTTCGGCTCGTCGTCGACAACGAGGATGCGTGGTGCGGTCATAGCCCCATCCTGGCACCGGAATCCTTCTGTTCGCTGGATATCGGTTCGCCCGATATCCGAGAGGATGGTCGCATGACGTCCCCCGCGCCGTTCCCCGCACCCGCGTCCGCCCCGGTCGCCAGGCCCCTTCCCGTCGACGCCACCGCGGGCGGTCTCGCCTTCCACCGCCTGATCTTCGCGCGTCGCCGGAGCGGATGGTGGACCCCACTCGCGGTGGGCGGGCTCGGCATCGTGTTCTACCTCGTGATGCTCGTCGTCGTGATGGTGCTGATGATCATCGCGGCGCTCAGCGATCCCACTCTGCTCGAGCGCATGATGGCGCTGACCGAGAATCCGGCGTTCGACCTGCGCGACCCGCTTCTGCTCGTGTTCCTGCTCGGCACGATCGTGCTCATGCTGCCCGCCTACGTGCTGGCCTCGCTGATCGTCAACGGCAAGCGGGTGGGCCTCATCTCGTCGGCCGCGGGCCGGCTGCGCTGGCGCTGGATGCTCGCCTGCGGCGGTATCGCGATCGCCGTTTCGGCGGTGCTCACCGCCGTCTCGTTCGTGCTGCCCGGCGCGGCGGACGCGGGCGGGACCGCGGGCCCGAACCCGCTCTGGGCGGTGTCGCTGGCGATCATCATCGTGCTCGTGCCGCTGCAGTCGGCGGCGGAGGAGTACATCTTCCGCGGGTACCTCATGCAGACGATCGGGCGGTGGCTGCGGCATCCGGCGTTCGCCATTCTGCTGCCGGTGCCGCTGTTCGTCATGGGGCACCTCTACGACCTGCTCGGCCAACTCAGCGTCGGACTGTTCGCGGTGGCGGCGGGCTGGCTCACGTGGCGCACCGGCGGGCTCGAGGCCGCGATCGCGCTGCACGTCGTCAACAACGTGACGGGGTTCCTGCTGTCGCTCGGGGCGGGCTCCGACCCCACCGAGTCGTCGACCGGCTGGGTGAGCTTTCTGTGGTCGTTCCTGCTGATCGGGGGCTACACGGCGCTCGTGGAGTGGGTGCTGCACCGCCGCGCGGCGCAAGGCCGACCCCTGCCGCGCACGCTCGTGCTCACGCCGCCGGCCGCGCCCTATCAGGCGGCGGCGATGCCTTCGGCGTCGAGGATGGTGTAGCTGTAGCCCTGCTCGGCGAGGAACCGCTGCCGGTTCTGCGCGAAGTCCTGGTCGACGGTGTCGCGGGCGATCAGCGTGTAGAAGCTCGCGGTGTGACCGCTCGTCTTGGGGCGCAGCAGCCGGCCGAGGCGCTGCGCCTCTTCTTGCCGCGACCCGAACGATCCCGACACCTGAATGGCGACGGATGCCTCGGGCAGGTCGATCGAGAAGTTCGCGACCTTCGAGACGACGAGCACCGGAATGCGCCCCTCGCGGAACGCGCCGTACAGCTCTTCGCGCTCGTCGACCGGCGTCGCACCCGTGATCTGCGGTGCGTCCAGAGCGTCGGCGAGGATGTCGATCTGGTCGAGGTACTGGCCGATCACGAGGATCTGCTCACCCGCGTGCCGCGTGACGAGGTCTTTCACGACCTGGATCTTCGCGTGCGCCGTGGCGGCGAGCCGGTAGCGCTCGTCGTCGGCGGCGGCCGCATACTCCATGCGGTCGCCCGGGGGCAGGTCGACGCGCACCTCGTAGCAGATCGCGGGTGAGATGAACCCCTGCGCCTCGATCTCCTTCCACGGTGCGTCGAAGCGCTTGGGGCCGATGAGGCTGAACACGTCGCCTTCGCGCCCGTCTTCGCGCACGAGTGTCGCGGTCAGGCCGAGGCGTCGCCGCGCCTGCAGGTCGGCCGTGAGCTTGAACACCGGCGCCGGCAGCAGGTGCACCTCGTCGTAGACGATGAGGCCCCAGTCCAGGGCATCCAAGAGCGCCAGGTGCGCGTACTCGCCCTTCCGCTTCGCGGTGAGGATCTGGTACGTCGCGATCGTGACGGGCTTGACCTCTTTTGCCTGCCCGGAGTATTCGCCGATCTCTTCGGGCGTCAGCGACGTGCGCTTGAGCAGCTCGTCGCGCCACTGCCGCGCGCTCACGGTGTTGGTCACGAGGATCAGCGTCGTCGTCTTCGTGTCGGCCATCGCGGCCGCCCCGACGAGGGTCTTGCCCGCGCCGCAGGGGAGCACCACGACTCCCGAGCCGCCCTCGGTGAAGATGTCGACCGCCTTGCGCTGGTAGGGGCGCAGCGTCCAGCCGTCTTCGGCCAGCTCGATCTCGTGCGGCGTTCCGGGCGTGTAGCCGGCGTGGTCTTCGGCGGGCCAGCCGACCTTGAGAAGCTCCTGCTTGATGTGGCCGCGCGCCCAGGCATCCACGGTGAAGACGCCCGGGGAGGGGTGACCGGTGAGCAAGGGCTGGATGCGCTTGTTCTTCGCGACCTCGGCGAGCACCGCCGTGTCGGTCGCGCGAAGGATCAGGGTTCCCTCGTCGTCGCGTTCGATGACGAGGCGCCCGTAGCGGTTCACGGTCTCACGGATGTCGATCGAGACGGATGCCGGCACGGGAAAGCGCGACCAGCGATCGAGGGTCGTGAGCATGTCGTCGGCGGTGTGCCCCGCCGCGCGGGCGTTCCACAGGCCCAGGCGCGTGATGCGGTAGGTGTGGATGTGCTCGGGGGCGCGCTCGAGCTCGGCGAAGATCGCGAGCTCGTGGCGGGCGCTCTCGGCGTCGGGGTGGGCGACCTCGAGCAGCACGGTACGGTCGCTCTGCACGATGAGGGGTCCGTCAGCCATAACGGACAATCCTACCGGCGCGCGATCGCCTCGGCGCGTGCTCAGGCCGGGCCTGCTCAGGCGAGGGTCGCTGCTCAGGCGGGGCCGATGCGGGTGATGCTCGAGACGGGGAGCGTGCGCTCGACGTCGACCATGCGGTCGAGGCCGCGCAGGCGCCCGCCGCCGAGCCCGGTCGCCTCGATCGTGAACTCGCGCTCGGTGCCGTCGGGCAGGCGCACAGCGACGACGATCGTCTCGCGCGCACGCACCGCCTGTTCGAGTTCGCGGCCGAGCCACGCGGCGTCGGCATCGCCCTCTTCGGCGGCGCGCAACCGTGCGAGCAGGTCGGCGTAGACCTCGACGGCGGCGGGGGCGGGTTCAGCGTCGGCGGCGAGGCGGTGCCGGTCGAGCGTTCGGCGCTGCCCGTCGGCGTCGACGGCGACGACGGGGTAGCGGGCGTCGGCGATCATCCAGAACGCGGTGTCGGGGCTCGACCGCGTCACGAGCGCGCCGCCGCGCGGAGCGAGGGGGTCGAGCGGGTCGGGCACGAGGCCGAGGGGGCGGAGCGCCTGATCGACGGCGATCGTCTGAAGCAGCGCATCGTCGTCGCTCGTCACGCGTGCGTGCCCCGTCTCGTCGGGGCCCACGCGCAGGGCGCCGTGGCGGCTCGCCGAGCGTTCGATCTCATAGGCCAGGGGCTGCGGCAGCCCCGTGAGCGACAGCTCTTCGAGAAAGGTCCGCAGCGTCTCCGCCGTCTCACCGGCGGTCAGTGCGTCGGCGAGTGAATCGGCGGTGAACCGGTACGAGGATGCCTGGGCGCGCGACTCGCGCCGAGCCATCGACCGCAGGCGCATGTCTAGATGCGGCGCGAGTGAACCCGGGGCGATCGCGGTGAGGTCGTTCTGCAGATAGACGCGGTCGACCTCGGGGGGGAGCAGCGCCGCGAGGGTGCTGCTGTCGATGTCGCCGCCGGCCGCGGCGGCGCTCGTCCAGGCGGGGGCGGTGCCGTCTGTCTCGATCACGGCCCAGCGCTCGAGGGCGGCACGGTGCGCCTCGGCCCGTGCGGGCCAGGCCGGGTCGTAGGGGTGGGCGCCGGCCCAGGCATCCGTGTCGATCCAGCCTGCCCCGCCGCGACCCACGGCCGGCGGCACCTGGGCGATGAGGGCCGTGGCGACGGCGGTCCACCGGTCGATCGTGCTCGAATGCAGCCAGGCGAGCCCGCGCGGGGTGACGAGCAGCGCCCGCCCCTCGGACGCGAGCAGGCCTGCCCGCTCGGCGATGGCGACGAGGTCGTCGGCGGTCGGGGCATCGGTGACGGCTCCCGCGTCGAGAAGGCGACGGCGGTCGGCGGCGCCGAGCGTGCCCGCGCCGATCCGCCCGAGCGGAGCGGTGAGGGCGGTCTGCAGCACGTCGGCGAGCGAGGCCACCGCCGTGAACGCGCGTTCGGCGGCCGCGTCGTCGGAGTCGGCTGCGGTGGGGGACGCGGCGCCGGGGTCGCGGGGTTCACGAAGCGAGGCCGCGACGGGAGTCGCGGCGCGGAGGGCGGTGGCCGTGGCATCCCACGCAGTGCCGTCGTCGTCGATCAGTGCGCGCGCGGTCAGCGTGTCGCGGGTGGGGCCGTCGACGGGCGTGCCGTCCGCCACCGCGGCGTGCAGGGCCGCCGCCTCGGCTGCCGTCAGCCCCGTGATCGCGCGGGACACCGATGCGGGATCGAGCAGCTGCTCGGCAGCGTCGAACGCGTCGTTCCAGGGAGCGGCGGGGGAGATACCCCGCGCCGCGAACAGCGCCGCGAGCGACTCGTCGCTGCGGGCGGAGAGGCGGCGAGCGAGCGTGCGGGCGTCTGAGGCGGCCACGGTCAGCGGCGCGTGCCGGCCCGCGCCTTTCGAATGAACGTCATGATCAGCACCGTCACGAGCAGCAGGAACGCGACGATCGGTGCGATGTAGACCGTTGTGCCGACGGCGGGCCAGATTCCCGCCCCGAAGTCGTCGTGCGTCATACCCGAGGCCGACCCGATCATGATCGCGACGAAGCAGATGATCGACAGCAGCAGCAACCCGAACGACATGAACGCCAGCACGCGGTCGATCCGACGCACGGGAAGGTCATCGGAGGCAGCGGGGCTGCGGGGCGTGGAAGGCGACATCGGCACCAGCCTAGTGCGTCACGCCCGGCGCGTGCGGCCGTGAACTAGGCTGGAGGGTGGGGGCGACCGCCCCTCATCACCTGCGCGCGCATGTCGTCACCGACGCTGCGGCGCGCACGATCAGCGAGGTTCAGATGCCCACCGGCAAGGTCAGGTTCTACGACGACGAGAAGGGCTTCGGCTTCATCACCACCGATGACGGCCAAGACGTCTTTTTGCACGCCACGGCCCTTCCTGCGGGAACGGTCGTGAAGACCGGCACGCGGCTCGAGTTCGGCGTCGCCGACGGCAAGCGCGGTCTGCAGGCGCTCGCGGTGCGGGTGCTCGACGCGCCCGTCAGCCTCACCAAGCGCAACCGCCCGAAGCCCGACGACATGGCGATCATCGTCGAAGACCTCGTGAAGCTGCTCGACAAGGTGGGCGGCGACCTGCGCCGCGGCCACTACCCGAACGCCGGTCAGGGCACGAAGATCGCCGCGATCCTGCGCAAGGTGGCCGATGACCTCGACGCCTGAGCACGAGACGCCCGAGCACGAGACTCCCGAGAACGAGACGGCCGAGATCGACCTGTCCGCCGCGGCCGAGGTCGCCGTCGACGCGCGTCTGATCGAGGCGCACGACCTCGCGCTCGCCGCGTTGCACGAGATCACGCCGGCCTCGACGGTCGGCGCGCCCGCGGGCTACACGCTCGAAGACGACGGCGCCGTGTCGCTGCGCTTCGCGAACACCATGCCCGGCTACCCGAACTGGTTCTGGACGGTCAGCGTGGCCGCGGTCGAAGGCGCCGAGCCGACCGTGCTCGAAGCCGAGCTGCTGCCCGGCGAAGGCGCGCTGCTGGCCCCCGAATGGGTGCCGTGGGCCGAGCGTCTCGCCGAGTACCAGGCGGCGCAGGCCGCGCTCGCCGCCGAACAGGGCGATGCCGAGGCATCCGACGCGCTCGACGACACCGATGAGGCAGACGACGTGGACGACCTCGACGACCTCGACGCGGCCGACTTCGACGAAGACGGATCGCCGATCCTGCACGCGGGAGACGTCGACGGCGTCGACATCGACGAGCTCGACGAAGACGCCGAAGATGACGACGACGAAGATGACGACGACGAAGATGACGACGACGAAGATGACGACGACGAAGCCGGCGACGACGACGAAGACGCCGAAGACGAGGCCGACGAGGACTGACGTCCCGTCGGCCCCGATTGTGCGAGAGACCTGAGGCTCAGCTCCGCTGCGCGTCGATCGTGTACTCGATGCACTTGACGAGCTGGCGCACATCGTCGGGCTCGATCGAGACGAACGTCGCGATGCGCAGCTGGTTGCGGCCCAGCTTGCGGTAGGGCTCGGTGTCGACGATGTCGTTGGCGCGCAGGCTGGATGCCACGGCGGCCGCATCGACCGTCTCGTCGAAGTCGATCGTGACGACCACGGGGGAGCGGTCGGCGGGGTCGGCCACGAACGGCGTCGCGTAGGGCACCGACTCGGCCCAGTCGTAGAGCACCGACGACGATTCGGCCGTGCGGGCGGCGGCCCAGCCGAGACCGCCGTTGTCGTTGATCCATTCGAGCTGCTTGTCGAGGAGGAACAGCGTGGTGACGGCGGGGGTGTTGAGCGTCTGGTTCAGGCGCGAGTTGTCGAGCGCGTTCTTGAGGCTCAGGAACTCGGGGATGTAGCGGCCCGACGCGGCGATCCGCTCGATCCGCTCGATCGCGCCCGGCGAGACGGCGGCGAACCACAGTCCGCCATCGGAACCGAGGTTCTTCTGCGGCGCGAAGTAGTAGACGTCGGCTTCGGAGATGCGCAGGTTGATGCCGCCCGCGGCGCTCGTCGCGTCGATCACGGTGAGGGCGCCTTCGTCGCCGTGCACCCGCTCGACGGGAGCGGCGACGCCGGTCGAGGTCTCGTTGTGCGGCCACGCGTAGACGTCGACGCCCGCGACGGCCTCGGCGCTCGTGCGGCTGCCGGCCTCGGCCTTGCGCACGTCGGGCGCCTCGAGCCACGGTGCGGCCGCCGCGGCGGCGAACTTGCCGCCGAACTCGCCGAACACGAGGTTCTGGGCGCGCTTGTCGATGAGGCCGAAGGCCGCGGCATCCCAGAACGCCGTCGATCCGCCGTTTCCGGCGATGATCTCGTAGCCCGCCGGCAGGCGGAGCATGTCGGAGAGCCCCATGCGCACCTGACCGACGAGGTTCTTCACCGGCGCCTGGCGGTGTGAGGTACCGAGCAGCGCCGAGCCCGGGCCGGCGAGGGCGACCAGCTGCTCGGTGCGGATCTTGGACGGGCCGCAGCCGAAACGTCCATCGGTGGGCAGGATCTCGCGGGGGAGAGTCACGTGGGCCATGCACAGAGTCTAGGGGGGACGGACTAGGCTGTAACCTCACCCCGTACCGTGCATAAAGGCCTCACGATGACCGACCTGATCGACACCACCGAGATGTACCTGCGCACCGTCCTCGAGCTCGAGGAAGAGGGCATCGTCCCCCTGCGCGCGCGCATCTCGGAGCGGCTCGGCCACTCGGGCCCGACGGTCTCGCAGACGGTCGGGCGCATGGAGCGCGACGGGCTGATCGTCGTGACCGACGACCGCTCGTTGGCGCTGACCGATTCGGGACGGCAGAAGGCCGTCGACGTCATGCGCAAGCACCGCCTCGCCGAGCGGCTGCTCTCCGATGTCATCGGGCTCGACTGGGCGTACGTGCACGAAGAGGCCTGCCGCTGGGAGCACGTGATGAGCGAGCTCGTGGAGCGTCGCCTGCTCGAGTTGCTCGGTCACCCCACCGAGTCGCCCTACGGCAACCCCATCCCCGGCCTCGACCAGCTCGGCGACGTGCCGGCGCGCACATTCGACGACGGTGTCGTGGGCCTCGTGCGCCAGCTGAACGAGACCGGCGGCCCCGTCACCGGCACCGTCCGCCGTCTCGCCGAGCCCGTGCAGGTCGACCCCCAACTGCTCACCCAGCTGCGCGACGCGGGCGTCGTGCCCGGCGCGATCGGCGACTTCTGCTTCAGCGAGGGGTACGTGCTCGTGCAGATGGACGGCTCGGACGACGCGCTGGAACTGCCCGTCGAGGTCGCCTCGCACATCTTCTTGGTCGACGCCGCGCCCCGCTCCTGAGCCGCGATCGCCGCCCCGACGAACGGACTCGTGCCTGGGCATCGGGTGGGAGAGAGCTGGACGCCACAGCTCTTGCGTGACTTATTCGTTACCTTCCGGTAGCCTCGAGAAGTCCAATTGGCGAGAAGCCCGCCACGGATCGCCGCGCGAATTGCCTCACCGGTTCGTCGTTCGCGCGGTGACACCCGTACATCTGTGCCCGACACCGAGTGCCGACGAACCAGCAATCCTCCCTGGGGGAGGGCGTGCGGAGGCGCCGGAGGACCCTTGGCTGAAAAGTTCGTCCCGTCGCAAGAGACACCCGAGTCCGAGCCGACGAAGACCGCTCTGCGGAGCCGTGCACGCCGTCTCGTGATGCCGCTCGCCGCGTCGCAGACCCCCGCTCCCCGACAGAACCGCGCCGCGCGGCGCGCCGCCGGCAAGCCCCACCCGATGCGCAGCGTCTTCACGCTCGCCGCCGTCGCGGGGCTCGTCGCCACCGTCGCCGTGCCCGCCGCCTTCAGTGGGGCCGGCAGCACTCCCGCCGAAGCCGCCGTGACGACCGTGCAGCAGGTCGCCGCCGACAACGCGCAGTCGCTCGTCGTGGCATCCGAGGCGACTCCCGCGGCCCTCGCGCGCGGCGGCTACACCGCCACGACCCCCGAGGAGATCCAGGCGAAGAAGGACGAAGAGGCCGCGAAGGCCGCTGCCGCCGCGCGCATCGCGGCGACCGCCGCCTCGGACTCGTCGTCGTACACCGGCGCGATCGCCGAGACGATCGCGCCCGCCGGATCGGTCGTGCGTCCGCTGACCTCGTTCAACAACTTCGGCACGCCCTACGCCGGCCACAAGGGCACCGACTACATGGCCGACCGCGGCACCCCGATCTACTCGATCGCCGACGGTGTGGTCGTCGCCTCCGACGAGGACGGCCCGGGATGGGGCGTCTACGTCAAGATCGCGCACAACATCGGCGGTCAGAGCGTCACGTCGCTCTACGCGCACATGCTCTACGGCTCGCGCCGCGTGACGGTCGGCCAGACCGTCAGCGCCGGTCAGCTCATCGGCCAGGTCAGCGACACCGGCCGCGCCTTCGGCACGCACCTGCACCTCGAGATCTACGTCAACGGGTCGTGGGTCGACGCCGAGGGCTGGCTCGTCGCGAACGCGCACTGACCCCGCGCCCGCCCCGGGTGGGAGCGCCGACACGCGGCATCCGTTCACCCGGTTTTCGCCGAGCACTCCCTCGACTGGGTTACCCTGATCCCGACGCTCGCAGAAGCCGAGGGGGAACAGGTGGACACAGCAGGAGACCGCATCCGCACCATGGATGCCCTCTGCCGGAACGCATCCGGCCGCTATGTGCTCCGCCATCGTGTGCACGACTGCCGCAGCCAGAGCTGCGGGAGCAAGGCGCTGTCTTTTCGACAGCGCCTTTTTTCGTGCCTGCGGCCCGCTCGGCGACGGCGTGCGCGCACCGAGAGACCGTGAAGCCGTCACGGCCGTTCGAGAGGACACTGCATGCGCACCCTGGTATTGAATGCCGGCTACGAGCCGCTGGCCGTCGTCTCGTTCAAGCGAGCCCTCGTGCTCGTCATGAACGAGAAGGCGACCGTGATCGAGCGGATCGACGAGGATCCCGTCTGGGGGATCGGAGGTCAGGTCGATCGCCCCGCCGTCATCGTGCTCACCCGCTATGTGCGGGTTCCCGGCGCCCGCCGGGTGCCCGTCACCCGCCGCGGCGTGCTGCGCCGTGACGCGCACCGCTGTGCGTACTGCGGCGGGCCGGCCAGCACGATCGATCACGTGCTGCCGCGCTCGCGCGGGGGAGCGGACTCGTGGGAGAACCTCGTCGCGTGTTGCCTGCGCTGCAACAATGTGAAGGGCGATCGCACGCCGCAGGAGATGAGCTGGACCCTCCGCTGGGTGCCGCAGCCGCCCCGCGGGGCGCAGTGGACGGTGCGGGGCACGGAGCGCTCCGACCCGGTCTGGGAGCCGTACCTCTCGCTCGCCGCCTGACGCTCGCCGGGTTCTGACGCGCGGGGGCTTCTGACGCGCGCAGGCGGGTCTGGCTCCCGGTGGCGCCGATGTCGGATGCCGTTGTTATCTTCGATCTCATTGGATTGAGAGATTAGAACGAAAGTTCTACTCTGATGAGATGAGGTCGATCGTGGGGAACGTCGCCGTCGCTGACGTCGCGAGCACCGTCGACGGGCTGCGAGCGCAGCTGGAGCGCATGCAGGGGCGCCGCCTCGAGGTGCCCGTGCTGCCGGTGCCCCCGGCCCTCGCCACGCTGCTGCCGGGCGGCGGCCTGCGCCCCGGGGCCTCGTATTCTCTCGGCAGATCGATGTCGCTGCTGTTCGCCCTGTTCGCCCGCCCCTCGCAAGACGGCGCCTGGTGCGCCGCGGTGGGCATGCCGCACCTCGGCGCCGAGGCGGCACGTGCGGCGGGGGTCGACCTGTCGCGGCTCGTGCTGATCCCCGAGCCGGGCGAGCGCTGGCTGGCGGTGACGGCGGCGATCGCCGACGTGCTGCCGGTAGTGGCGGTGCGCCCGCCCGCACGCGCGAAAGACGGCGACATCGCGCGCTTGGCCGCCCGCATGCGCGAGCGCGAGGCGGTGCTGCTGGTGCAAGGGCCGTGGCCGCAGACCGAGGCGATGATCGACGTCGGCGACCCGTCGTGGTCGGGCATCGGCGAGGGGTATGGACTGCTCGAAGGCAGAGAGCTGACCGTCACGGTGACCAGCCGCCGTTTTCCGCGCCCGCGCACCGGTCGCGTGCTGTTGCCGGATGCCTCGGGCGCCCTCTCGCGCGTCGCCTCGGCCGGTCGCGACGCGCCGCTGTGGGGGATGGACCGGGCGATAGACCGGGCGGCGGGCTGATGGCGGACGGTGACACATGACCGGCGACGCACGCGCGCTCGAGCCGCGCACCCTCGTGGTGTGGGTGCCCGATTGGCCGGTCGTGGCGCTCTCGCGCGACGGCGACGACCCGCTCGAGGCCTCGCTGCCGATCGCGATCTTCGCGAAGGGGGCGGTGGTGGCCTGTTCGTCTGCCGCGCGGGTCGAGGGGGTGCGCCGGGGGCAGCGCCGACGCGACGCCCAGGCGCGCTGCCCGCACCTCGAGGTCGTCGACGACGACCCGGTGCGCGACCATCGCGCGTTCGCCCCGCTCATCGCCGCCGTCGAAGAGGCCGCACCCGGGGTGCAGGTGATCCAGCCGGGGCTGCTCGCGCTGCGGGCCAAAGGCCCGGCGCGCTTCTACGGCGGTGAGGCGTCGGCGGCGACGGTGCTCGCGGGAACGGTGGCCGCCCACGGGATCGACGACGTGCGCGTCGCGGTCGCCGACGGCGCCTTCACCGCCGAGCAGGCCGCCCGCCGCGGCACCCGTGCGAGCGATCCGGTGCGGATCGTGCCGCTCGGGGCGGCGGGCGCCTTCCTCTCGCCGCTGCCGGTCGCGGTGCTCGACGACGACACGGTGAGCCTGTTCGCCCGGCTCGGGGTGCAGACCCTCGGGGCGGTCGCCGAGCTCGGACCCGACCGGCTGGGCGAGCGGTTCGGTGCCCGCGGCGAGCGGCTCTACGCCCTGGCATCCGGTCACGACCCCCGCCCGGTGCAGGCGCGCACACCTCCGCCCGAACTGCACCGCGAGGTCGTCTTCGAGCCGCCGGTGTCGCTCGCCGACCAGATCGCCTTCGGGCTGCGCGTGCCCGCCGAGCAGTTCACCGGGCGCCTGGGCGACCAGGGGCTCGTCTGCACCGAGCTGCGCGTCGTGCTGACCGGCGAACACGGCGAACGCAGCGAGCGGGTGTGGCTACACCCCGATGCGTTCGACGCCGCCGCGATCGTAGACCGGGTGCGGTGGCAGCTCGCCGAACAGGGGGCATCGGGGCGCCGCGGCGGGGGCGGTTCGGGGCTGCGGAGCGGTTCGGGGCTTCGCAGCGCGGTCACGAGTGTGCGCATCGAGCCCGAGGGGGTCGATGCCGCGGCGCACCACACCGCGCGGTTGTTCGGCTCGGGGCCCGAAGAGCGGGTGCATCACGCGCTGTCGCGGGTGCAGGCGATGCTCGGGCACCAGGGGGTGCTCACCCCCGAGATCGGCGGCGGGCGGTGGCTCGCCGAACGGCAGCAGCTGGTTCCGTGGGGGGATCGGCGCAGCGAGGCTCTCGGGGGCGCGGGCGACGGGGCAGCGGCGCGGGTCGCTGATCGGCCGTGGCCCGGCAGCCTGCCCGGGCCTCTTCCCACGACCGTGTTCGTCGAGGCTCCGCAGGTCGCGGTGCTCGACGCCGACGGCGACATGGTGGCCGTCGACGGGCGGGGCACTCTCACCGGCGAACCCGTCTGGGTCACGATCGCCAGCGGCGGCCGGGCGCCGCAGCGTCGAGCCGTCAGCCGATGGGCGGGGCCCTGGCCGGTGATCGAGCGGGGGTGGGATGCCGCCCGCGCGCGCCGCGCGCACCGCTTTCAGATCGTCGACGACGAGCAGGCCGCGTGGCTCCTCGTCTGCGAGGAGGGCGTCTGGACGGTCGAGGGGAGGTATGACTGATGGGCTTCAACAACCCCTCCGTGACGTGGTCGGAGATGGAGCGCCTCCTGAGCGGGCGCGCGAAGGAGCCCGACGGGGGCGACGGCCCCGCGTTCTCGCGCAAGCGCGGAAAGTACGAGCCGCCGCCGATCGAACGGCCCACCGACCCGGTGCCCTACGCCGAACTGCACGCGCACTCGTCGTACTCGTTCCTCGACGGGGCGTCGTCTCCCGCCGAGCTCGCCGAAGAGGCCGAACGGCTGGGCCTCTACGGCCTCGCCGTCACCGACCACGACGGGTTCTACGGCATCGTGCGGTTCGCCGAGGCAGCCGAGCAGCTGCACGTGAAGACCGTGTTCGGAGCCGAGCTGTCCCTCGGCGACGACCCGTTCTCGGCGGCGCCCGCGAGGGGCGGCGCGGCCGACCCCGAGGGCACCCACCTGCTCGTGCTCGCCCGCGGCGAAGAGGGCTATCACCGTCTTGCCGCAGCGATCACGCACGCGCAGCTCGCGGGCGGCGAGAAGGGGCGCCCGCGGTACGACCTCGACGATCTCGCCGATCGTGCGGGCGGCCCCGCCGACGGCAAGCGCGAGGGGCACTGGGCGGTGCTCACCGGGTGCCGCAAGGGCGCGGTGCGCCAGACCCTGGCATCCGGGGGAGCGGCGGCCGCCGGCGACGCCCTCGACCTGCTCGTCGCCCGCTTCGGTCGCGGCGCGGTCAACGTCGAGCTCATCGACCACGGATACCCCACCGATACCCGCGACAACGACGTGCTCGCCGGCCTCGCCGCCGAGCGCGGGCTGCCGATCCTCGCCACGAACAACGTGCACTACGCCGTGCCCGAGCGGGTGCACCTGGCGGCGGCGATCGCCGCGGTGCGGGCGAACCGCGGCCTCGACGAGCTCGACGGCTGGCTGCCCTCGCACGCGAGCGCGCACCTGCGCTCGGGTGCCGAGATGGCGCGCCGCTTCCGCCGCTACCCGGGGGCGATCTCGCGCACGGTGACCCTCGCCGACGAGCTCGCCTTTCCGCTGCGCCGCGCGAAGCCCGCCCTGCCGAAGACCGCCGTGCCCGAAGGGCACACCCCGATGTCGTGGCTGCGCAAGCTCGTGGGGGACGCCGTGCCGCGCAAGTATCCGGATGCCACGGACGCCGACCGGGCCCGCATCGAGAAAGAGCTCGGCGTCATCGAGCAGAAGGACTTTCCCGGGTACTTCCTCATCGTGTACGGGATCGTCAAGGAGGCGCGAGGCCGCGGCATCCTCTGTCAGGGTCGCGGGTCGGCGGCCAACAGCGCCGTCTGCTACCTGCTCGACATCACGGCGGTCGACTCGATCTTCTACAACCTGCCGTTCGAGCGTTTCCTCTCCGCAATGCGCGAGGAAGAGCCCGACATCGACGTCGACTTCGACTCGGACCGGCGCGAAGAGATCATCCAGTGGGTGTTCGACGAGTACGGGCGCGAGCGGGCCGCGCAGGTCGCGAACGTCATCCAGTACCGGCCGAAGAACGCGGTGCGCGACATGGCGAAGGCCCTCGGTCATTCGCCGGGGCAGCAGGATGCCTGGTCGAAGCAGGTCGAGCGGTGGGACGGTCCCGTCCCGGGCGCCCACGACATCCCCGAGCGGGTGCTCGAGTATGCCGGCGCGCTCATGAAGGCGCCGCGACACCTCGGCATCCATTCCGGCGGCATGGTGCTTACCGAGCGGCCCGTTGGCGAGGTCGTGCCGATCGAGCACGCGCGTATGGACAAGCGCACCGTGATCCAGTGGGACAAGGACGATGCGGCGTGGATGGGGCTCGTGAAGTTCGACCTGCTGGGGCTCGGCATGCTCGCGGCTCTGCAGTACTGCTTCGACCTCATCCGCGACGCGACGGGGGAGGAGTGGTCGCTCGACGCGATCCCGAAGGAAGAGGCGGCGGTGTACGACATGCTCTGCCGGGCGGATTCCATCGGGGTGTTCCAGGTCGAGTCGCGCGCGCAGATGGGGCTGCTGCCGCGCCTGCAGCCGCGGCGGTTCTACGACCTCGTGATCGAGATCGCGCTCATCCGGCCCGGGCCGATCCAGGGCGGCGCGGTGCACCCGTACGTGCGCCGCAAGGTGCAGGGCGAGACCGTCACGTACGCGCATCCGAAGCTGAAGCCGGTGCTCGAGCGCACCCTCGGCATCCCGATCTTCCAAGAGCAGCTCATGCAGATGGGCATGGCCGTCGGGGACCTCACGGGCGAGGATGCCGATGTACTCCGCCGCGCGATGGGGTCCAAGCGCGGCATCGAGCGCATCGAGTCGGTGAAGGAGAAGCTCTATGCGGGTATGCAGCGGAACGGGCTCGTGGGAGAGGTCGCGGACGACATCTACGCGAAGATCCAGGCGTTCGCGAACTTCGGGTTCGCCGAGAGCCACTCGCTGTCGTTCGCGCTGCTCGTCTACGCGTCGTCTTGGCTGAAGCTGCATTACCCCGCGGCGTTCCTCGCGGCGCTGCTGCGGGCGCAGCCGATGGGGTTCTACTCACCGGCATCCCTCACCGCCGACGCCCGTCGGCACGGCGTACAGGTGCGGCGCCCCGACATCCACCTCTCGGGAGCGGATGCCACCCTCGAGCCCGTCGAGGGTCCCGAGCTCCTGTCGGTCCCCGAGCCTGTCGAGGGGCCGTCGCGAAACGGCGGTGCATCGAAACGCCCCGCCCCGACGGGCCTTCCCACCTGCACCGACCGCCGCCAGCCGCCTGTGCCGCAGTTCGACGCCGCCGCTCCCGACGAGTCGGCCGCGCACCGCCGCGATGGCGCGTTCGCGGTGCGGTTCGGGCTCGCCGCGGTCACGGGCGTCGGGCAGCCGCTCGCGAAGCGGATCGTCGCCGCGCGCGAGAAGGACGGCCCGTTCCGGGACCTGCGCGACCTCGTGCGGCGCACGAACGCGACCGAGGCACAGGTCGAGGCGCTCGCCACGGCGGGAGCGTTCGAGAGCATGGGCATCTCGCGCCGCGAGGGCCTGTGGCTCGCGGGCGACGCCGCGAAAGACCGGGCGGAGTTCCTCGAGGGCACGCTCATGTCGGTGCAGCCACCGTTGTTCCCCGATCAGTCGAGCTATGACGTGCTCGCGGCGGATCTCTGGGCGACGGGCATCTCGACCGACGACCACCCGCTCGTGCATTATCGGGCGCAGTTGGATGCCCGGGGCGTGCTCACCGCGCGCGAGCTGCGCACCCATGAGGTGGGGCGGCGGGTCGAGGTGGCGGGGCTCGTCACGCACCGGCAGCGGCCGGCGACGGCGTCGGGCATCACGTTCGTGAACCTCGAAGACGAGCACGGCCTCATGAACGTGATCTGTTCGAAGGGCGTGTGGGACAGGTATCGGCGGGTGCTGCGCGACTCACCGGCGCTCATCGCGCGTGGCATGCTGGAGCGCTCGCCCGAGGGGGTGACGAACCTCGTCGCCGACGGGTTCGAAGATCTGCGGGTGGGGGTGCAGCACCGGTCCCGCGACTTCCGGTGACCGGTGCCGCACCCCGCAGAAAAGCGTCGGGGATCAGCGCCGCTGCGCGAGGGCGAAGCCGACGCCGCCGTTCTCGTCGATCTGCGCGTCGAGCACGCGATCGCCGAGCTGCACGCTCGAGACGGCGTCGACGAAGACGCGGGCGCCCGAGTCCTCGACGACGGTGTCGCCCTCGGCGGGTGCTTCGGCGAGGGTGACGGCGTATCCCTCATTGGGGGCGGTGGCCTGGGCGATGCGCAGCCCGGCCGTGTCGGTCGGCACCTGCTCGGTGAGGTGCTTGACGGCGGTGGTGGCGTTCTCGGTGAGTGTGAGCATGGTGCTCCCCTTCCGTGGATTGCTTCCGTGGGTTCGGAACCGGCCACGATGCCGAGGATCAGGCGCGAACGCAACCCGCGACACGCAGACCGGTGCCACTCACACGGAACACGGAGGTTGGATGCGCCGGATGAGCGACGCGACGAACTGCTCGGTGAGCGGCTGCCCGGTGAAGAACACCCGGTGGTAGACGGGGGCGAACAGCACGTCGACGAGCGTCTCGGGGTCCTCATCGACGACGGTGCCGTCGGCGACACCGGCCTCGATCAAGGCGATCGCCGCCGCACGCCGCGGCGCGAACCAGCGGGTGATGATCTCGTCGCGCGCGACGCCCCCCGCGGCCGCCGCGGCGACGAGCGCGCGCAGGGTACCGCTCGTGGGCGGATCGATGAGTATCGCGGCCGTCGCCTCGACCTGCATGCGCAGCTGCTCGACGATCGGCGTCGACGGATCGGTCTCGAGCGAGAACGAGACGGCGTCCAGAAGCGCGTCGAGAAGGAGCTCGTGCGGGCTGCGCCACCAGCGGTACAGCGTCGTGCGGCTCGCGCGGGCGGCGTGGGCGATGCGGTCGAACCCGATGTCGACGCCCTCGTCGGCCGCCAGTGTCGTCGCACTCGAGAGGATTCGGCGGCGCAGGTCGGTGTCGCGAGGACGACCTCGCCCCCGCGCCGTCGAGGGGGTATCAGAATTCATGGACACGGCGTACAATATATCTCCGATGGGTCAGATGATGCAGAGCACGATGACGAAGATGACGAGAATGAGCGCCAGCCGGGTGAATGTGCCCGCGCTGGTGATCACCCTCGTCATCGCGGTCGTGGGGCCGCTGTTCGTCGCGTCGTACAGCCTCGCGATGGGCGACCCGTCGCCGCGCGACGTTCCGGTCGGCATCGTGGGCGATGCCGCGCAGGCGCAGAGCATCGACGCCGCCCTCCATGCCGGGGGAGCCGACACCTTCCGCACGGTTCCGTTCGACTCGTCGGCAGCGGCCGCCGACGCGTTGGCGGCTCAGCAGATCTACGCCGTGATCGAGCCGGATCCGGGATCGCTCATCGTCTCGACCGCCAGCGGCGCCTCGGTTGCGCGCGTCGTCGAGGCGGCGCAGCCCGCACTCTCGCAGGCGCTCGGAGTCTCGCTCACCGTCAGCGACGCGCACCCGCTGGCGACCCGCGACCCCTCCGGGCTGGTGCTGTTCTACCTCGCGCTGGGCGCGACGATCCTGGGGTTCGTCGGGGCGATCCAGACCCGGGTCAACGCGGGCGGCATGACCCTGCGCGCCGAGGTCGGGTGGGACCTCGCACGCTCGGCGATCGTCGCTCTGCTCATGACCCTGGTGATCGGACCGGTGCTCGGGCTCGAGCAACTCCCCGTGGTGCCCGTGTGGCTCGTGCTCACCGCGACGATGTTCGTCGCCGCGATGGTGTACAGCTTCTGGCGGGTGGTGATCGGTGGCAAGTGGGCGCTCCTGCCGACGTGGATCATGTTCGTCATCGTCGCCAGCCCGTCCTCGGGTGGCGCGGTCGCCCCGCAGCTGCTGCCGCCCTTCTACGAGGTCATGGGGCGCTGGCTGCCCACGGGCGCGACGGTGCGCGCGCTGCGCGACCTGACCTACTTCTCCGACCACCTGGTGACCGAACCCTTTCTCGTGCTGGGTGGCTGGGTCGTGATCAGCGCGACGGCGTTCATCGTCGCGCGGCGCCGCCGGTTCGGCAGCGGTCCGGTCCCGGCACCCGCACCATCGACCACCCCGACAGGAGAGGAACGCAGAGATGAAGTCGTTGCGGCTGTATGAGCAGGGCGGCCTGCGCCGTTACCTGCTGGTGATGGACAAGGGCGACGAGGCGTGTTCCGAGATCGTCGCGTTTGCGCGCGACCGAGGCATCCGTTCGGCCTCGCTCACCGCGATCGGCGCGGCCTCGCGGGCGATGCTCGGGTATTTCAACCCCGAGACTGACGAATACGAGTACACGACGCACGACGAGCTCGCCTCGTTCGTCGGCGACATCGCCTGGGGTGGGGAGGGAGCGGACGCGCAGCCGGTGCTGCACGCGCACGGCGTGCTCGGGCGCCGCGACGGCAGTGCGCTCGCAGGACACTTCGCGAAGCTGTACGTTTTCCCCACGATGGAGATCACGCTCGTCGAGTCTCCCGTGGTGGTGCGCAAGCAGGTCGACCCAGATACGGGACTCGAGCTTATCTCGCTCGACGAGACCGGCGAGGGCGCGAACGCGCAGGCGCCGCGGCCGCGTGACCTGCCGTGGGGCGTCAACCACGTCGGGCTCACGGTTCCCGATCTCGATGAGGCCACCGCGTTCCTGCGTGCGGCGTTCGGCGCGCGGGTCGCATACGACGGGCTCACGCGGGGCGACGAGCCGCGCCGCGGCCCCGAGGTCGAGCGGCAGCTGGGGTTGCCTGAGGGAGCCGCGATCCGTGCGCAGCGCATGCTGCAGATCGGCACCGGCCCGGGCCTCGAGATGTTCGAGGTCGACACCGACGTGCGGCAGGGGGCGGCGGGTCTCGCCGATCTCGGCTGGGGCCACGTGGCACTGCTCGTCGACGACATCGACGCGGTGATGGCGCGGGCGGTGGACGCCGGGGCGCACGCCCTGTCGGGCCCGCACGCGAACTCGCGTCACGAAGACACCCCCGGCAACGCGAGCGTGTATCTGCGCGCGCCGTGGGGATCGATCATCGAGCTGCAGACGCTGCCGCACGGTCATTGGTACGGTTCGGGCAGCGAGGTCGAACTGTGGAGCCCGCCGCCCCTGCCGTGGCGAGGTGCCGACCCGGCGGGGCACGATCCTGCCACATACCGAGAATTCTGAGAACCCAGTGCCCACTCGGGCGGACGAGAGGAAGATACACACATGTCGAACGTCGCGGATTTTTTCGTCGAAACACTCAAGCGAGCCGGCGTCACGCGGGTCTGGGGCCTTCCCGGTGACTCGCTCAACGCTTTCACCGACGCCCTGCGTCGTGATCACGGCAAAGACGGGTCTCTGCAGTGGCTGCACATGCGGCACGAAGAGGCCGCGGCGTTCGCGGCGGGGGCGGATGCCGAGTTGAACGGCGAGCTCGCGGTCGTCGCCGGCTCGTGCGGGCCGGGCAACCTGCATTTCATCAACGGACTGTTCGACGCGAACCGCAACCGCGTGCCCGTGCTCGCGATCGCCTCGCACATCCCATCGGCCGAGATCGGCAGCTCGTACTTCCAAGAGACCCACCCGCAAGAGCTGTTCCGTGAGTGCAGCGTCTACTCCGAGCTCGTCGGCGACCCGTCGCAGCTGCCGTGGGTGCTCGAGATCGCGATGCGCACCGCCGTCGAGAAGCGGGGAGTCGCGGTGGTCGTCGTGCCCGGTGACGTGTTCTTCGCCGACGCGCCGAGCCGTCGTGCGACGGCGCCGATCGTGCCGACGCGCTCGAGTGTGCTGCCGGATGCCTCGGGGCTCGAAGCCGCGGCATCCCTTCTGAACGGTGCCAAGAAGGTGACGATCCTCGCCGGGGCGGGGGTCGCCGGTGCGCACGACGAGGTGATCGCGCTCGCGACGAAGCTGCAGGCGCCGATCGTGCACGCGCTGCGCGGCAAGGAGCACATCGAGTGGCAGAACCCGTACGACGTGGGCATGACGGGGCTGCTGGGCTTCGCGTCGGGGTATCGGGCGATGGAGAAGTGCGACGCGCTGCTGATGCTCGGCACCGACTTTCCGTACCGGCAGTTCTTTCCCGAGAAGGCGAAGATCGTGCAGGTCGACCTGCGTGGTGAGCAGTTGGGGCGGCGGACGCCGATCGATCTCGGGCTCGTGGGCGGGGTGCGCGAGACGGCCGAGGCGCTGCTGCCGCTGATCGACGAAGGCCGCAGCGATTCGTTCGCGAAGGAGTCGGTCGAGCACTACCGCAAGACCCGTAAGGGCCTCGACGAGCTGGCCGTCGACGACGGCAGGCAGCCGATCCACCCGCAGTACGTCGCGCGGCTGCTCGATGAACTGGCGAGTGACGATGCCGTGTTCACGGCCGATGTCGGCAGCCCCGTCATCTGGGCGTCGCGGTACCTCACGATGAACGGGCGGCGGCGCCTGCTCGGGTCGTTCCTGCACGGGTCGATGGCGAACGCGATGCCGCAGGCGCTCGGCGCACAGGCATCCGACCGATCGCGCCAGGTGGTCGCGCTGTCGGGTGACGGCGGGCTCGCGATGCTGATGGGCGATCTGCTGTCGATCAAGCAGAACGATCTGCCGGTGAAGATCGTCGTGTTCAACAACTCGTCGCTGAACTTCGTCGAACTCGAGATGAAGGCGGCGGGGATCGTGAACTTCGGTACGGGGCTCGAGAACCCGTCGTTCGCCGCCGTGGCCGAGTCGGTGGGCATCACGGGCATCCGCGTCGAGAAGGCGTCGGAGCTGCGGGATGCCCTCACGCGGGCGCTCGCGACGGACGGGCCGGTGCTGGTCGACGTGGTCACCGCTCGTGAGGAGCTGTCGATGCCGCCGGCCATCACCGCCGCGCAGATGAAGGGCTTCTCGGTGTGGGCGCTGAAGACGATTCTGTCGGGCCGCGGAGACGAGCTGCTCGACCTCGCCGACACGAACGTGTGGCGTCGGCTGTTCAAGGGGTCGTCGTCGGAGGAGTGAGGCGCGCTCAGCGGCAGGTCTCGTACCGGTAGCCGGATGCCTCCGGTGTCACCAGCTTCCGGTCGCGGAGGATGAGCGACGCGGGCCGGTCGAGGCTCGCGCAGACCTCCGAGAGGGGGGCGCCGAGGGTGTCGGGGTATTCGATCGCGAGGACGTGCGAGCCGTAGACGTCGGTGTAGGCGGCGCATTCGTCGTAGGCCGCGCATTCTTCGGTCACGGCGAAGTCGAAGCCTGCCTGCGCGCGGAGCAGCGGGGCATCTTCGGCCGCGTTCTTCTGCGCGGCGGCGAGGCCGGCGCCGTGCGCCGCCGTCACCAGCAACCGGGCGAGGCGCAGGTTGTCGTCGCGGGTGAGCGCGCCGTCCGTGCGCGTGTAGGTGTCGAGGTTGTCGAACTCGACGGCTCGGTAGCCCGCGTCGGCGCAGCCCTGGATCCATGGGGTGACGACCGCGGCGACCCGGTCGCTCTGCCGGGAGTCGACGATGGTCTCGTCGGGCCAGCCCGGGTCGACGATGGGCTGGCCGGAGGCGTCGGTGAGAAGGAGGTCGGACGGCCAGGTCGACGCTTCGCCGGGCTGGGTCTGGAACGCGTTCAGGTAGCAGATGCCGTACGTGCCCGCCGCGGGCGGCGCCGCGCGGTCGCGGACGACGATCGTGGCTCCGGCCGGGGGAGGGTAGGCGCCCCCCAGCTGGTAGTCGAAGCCGGCGCCCGCGGGCGGGAGGGTCACGTCACCGGACGCGGCCGTCGCCGGGGATGCTGCGGGGGCGCTCTCCGGGTTGTTGTCGGAGGGTGGCGCGTCGTCGCCCGTGGCAGCGGTGCCGCATCCGGTGAGGAGCAGGATGCCTGCCAGTGCGGCCGCGACCCATCCGGAGCGGCGGGTCGGGGTGGCGGCAGGTGTCATCCGGCGACTCTAATGCGGGCGCGGATCTGTAGGGAGTGCACAGCAAGCTCCACCGCGTGTCTGGGGGATTGCTCGGGTGCGCGTGCAACCATCGAGGAATGACCGTTCGTTCCTGGCACTTCCTGGCGATCGCCGCCGGGCTCGTGGTGGCGTTCGTCGGGTTCTATCTCTTCTTCGTGCACGGCTACATGGGGCAGCTGCTCGACGAGCAGGCGCGGGTCGGGGCGCAGTTCGGCGCCGCGTCGCGATTCGCCGATGTCCTCGACGCGGTGCCGCTGGTCAGTGCCGGGGTCGTCGTGCTGGCTGTCGTCATCGGTCTGCTGCGCCGGCAGGTGCTGGCGACCGTCGTCGCGCTCGCCGTCGTCGTCGCATCGAATCTGACGACGCAGCTGCTCAAGCACGAACTGCTGAGCCGGCCCGACAACGGTGCGACCGGGGACTGGCACAACTCGTTCCCCTCGGGGCACACGACGGTTGCGGCATCCGCCGTGTTCGCGCTCTTCCTCGTGTGCGCGCCGCGGGTGCGTCCTTTCATCGCCGCGCTCGGTGCGGTGGTGCTCATCGCGATCGGGGCGCTGCTGGTCGGCAACCAGTGGCACCGGCCCAGCGATGTCGTCGGGGGCATCCTCGTGGTGGCGATCTTCGTCTTTCTCGGGGGAGCGGTGCTCGTGCCGCTCCGCCCTGCCGCCGCCACCCCTCGACATGGGATGGCCGGAACGGTCGGTCTGCTCGTGGTGGCATCCATCGTCTCGGCCTGCGCCTTCGGTGTCGCCTACCTCGCGGTGGCCGGGGGAGACGCGCCGCCCGCCGTGTCGACCCTCGCGGGACTGGTGGCGATCGCCGCGACCGTCGGTGCGACATCGCTGCTCGCCGCGCGCCTCTTCCGCCGCGTCGGCTGACGTCTGGCCTGTGCGCCGTGTTCTCGGGTGGATGCCGGGGTTGATCGCGCCGGGCAGACCGCGCCGGCCGCACCGCTAAACTCAAAGGGCCAGCCTCTGTAGCTCAGTGGAAGAGCCACTCCGTCCTAAGGAGCGGGTCGGGGGTTCGAATCCCTCCAGGGGCACCAGAGAACGCTTACTCGAAACAAGAGCCCAATCCATCGGGTCGAGTAGGTCTTCTACGGTTCCACTGCTATTCGCGTCCGCGCTGTCCAGCGTCGGGCGCGTTTCGTCTTCTGTGATCATGAGCGTCGCCCAGTGGCGCTGGGCTTCCACCAGCAGGCGCGCGGGTTCCGAAAGCTCGGCTTCAACGCGATCAGCCTCAATCACCCAGATGTGGGCGAAGATCGCTTGGTTGAGCATCCGTTGCATCTCGTTGCTGGCCTTCACATACAGCTCGTACGGGTTTGCGGGCTCTGCGCATTCTAGGTGGGGGTGAGGGGGTCAAGTCCGCCGGCGATCAGGAGCATGCGGAGCCGGTAGTTGTCGTAGTTGGTGAAGCCGCGGGCGATCCGGCGGGCGAGTTCGATGAGCCCGTTCACGGCCTCGGTGCCGCCGTTGGATGAGCGTCCTGTCGCCCAGTAGGCCAGGAACGCGGCTCGCCACTGGGTGAGGGTGCGGCCGAGGCGGGCGATTTCGGGGATCGGGCAGGACGGGAACGATTCGAGAACCTTCTCGGCGATCTTGTGCCCTTCGACCAGGTTGGGGTGCCGGTAGGCGTCGCGGAGCTGCTGGGCGGCGTGCCAGGCGACTTCAACTTCAACGTGCTCCTCCCTCGTCGCGAACGCCGCGTCGAGCCGGGACCGCTGCCTGTCGGTGAGGCGCTCCCGTCCGGCGCGGAGGATGTTGCGGATCCCGTAGAGCGGATCTCCCTTGCGGCCGCGATGGCCGAGGGTGTCTTGCTGGACGCGGCGACGGACGTCGTCAACCGCGGCGGTGCCGAGCTTGACGACGTGGAACGCGTCCAGCACCGCGGTCGCGTCGTCGAGTTCGTCGTCGAGGGCCTTCTTGTAGCCGGCGAACGGGTCAAGAGCTGCGATCTTCACCCCGGCACGGAACTGCTCGTCCCGCTCCTTGATCCAGTCTGCGTACGCCTTCGAGGATCGACCTGGCACCAGGTCCAGCAGTCGCGCCCGCACGCGTCCCGTGGCGTCTCGGGTCAGGTCGACCATCCCGGTCAGCTCCTTCGGACCGCGCGCGCCGTCGGCGACGGGCTTCGTGGACACGTGATGCCACAGGTGCTCGTCCACGCCGAGCACCTCGACGCCATCGAACCGGCCAGGGTCCTGCTCGCGGCGCTGCAACTCGGCCTCCACGTGCGTCCAGACCGTGCGCCACGCGACGCGCAGCTGCCGAGCGACACCGCGCACTGACGCGTTCTCGCGGCGCATCTGCGCCACCGCCCACGCCACCGCGCGAGCCGTCAGCGCTTTGTTCGCCGCCGCGACGGCCGGGTTCTGCTCCGTGAATGAGCGCACCCCGCACCCGTCCTGGCGACACCGCCAGCGGCGCTTGCGCCACCGGACCCGAACCGGAGTCCCGCCCATCGGGGCGTCCGTCAGAACGAGCACCTTCCGTCCCGCCGACTCCGCGACCACTCCGCACTCAGGGCAGCCGACCGGACCCGGCGGCGACTCGGCATCGATCACGAGCACGCCATCGCCGCGACGCTCGACCCCGGCCACCCGGAGCCCGTCGAGTCCGACGAGCAGGTCGCAGCGATCACAGTAGACAGCAGAACATGGGCGCGCGGCGGCGCAGCGCGTAGCATCAGGCACGGGTCGAGGTCTCCGGACGAACAGGTTGCTTGGTCGCTACCGATCCTCCGGCCTGGATCGTGTCACCGTCGGGTGATTTCGCGGGTTGAGGATCGTTGAGGCTTGATTTTCCGGGGGTGTTGGTGCCTCGTGCGGGGCACTAACGGCGTCGATCTAGACTCG
>NZ_JAAGRY010000013.1 GCF_015707995.1 Microbacterium paulum | reverse complement strand
ACCAGGCGCGCGCCGCGAGCGTGTCGCAGGCACGCGGTGACGAGTTCGCCGGCGGCCCCGCGGCGGGCGACGAGGCGATCGAAGCGCACGTGCGCCGGCTGCTCGAGCGCCGCGCCAGCGGGCAGTAACCCGCCCGGGCTCACCCCACGAGCAGGCGCCCGCCCGCGATGACGACCTCGCGCGGGGGAGTGCGCACGAGTGCATCCATCGCGTTCTCGGCGTCGACGAGCACCAGGTCGGCGCGGGCGCCCACTTCGAGGCGCCCCTCCGGCAGCCCCGCGAACGGCGCGGCGGCTCCCGTCGCGACCGCGACCACGCGGCGCAGATCGTGGTCGCGCACGATGCCCGACGCCCGCGCGTACTGCCATGCGATGCCGAGCTCGTCACGCCGGGCGCGCTCGTGCCGGATGCGGCCCTCCGTGCCGCCTTCGCCGCCGTACCCCTGCCAGGGAAGCCCCACCACGACTTGTCGACGTGCGCGTGCGCGTTGACGAGACCGGGCAGGGCGAGCCGCCCGCGCCCGTCGATCACGCCGCCGGCCGGGCGCTCCGCTGCGTCCTCATCTGCGTCCTCATCGATCGCGGAAGCGGGGTGGATGCCGGTGATCCGGCCGTCCGCGAGGTGCACGTCGACCAGGGTCGATTCGTCGGCGGCGGAGGTGCCGAGGCGTACGCGGCGGACGACGCGGGGGGAGGGAAGCGTGAGGTCATCCCTCCATGCTGCGGTGCGCGAGAGGCCGAAGAGGCGTGATAGCCTAGTTCTCGGTTCACGGGCCTATGGCGCAGTTGGTAGCGCGCCTCGTTCGCATCGAGGAGGTCAGGAGTTCGAATCTCCTTAGGTCCACCACCGCACCGCACAACGAAGAAACCCCCGCTCAGGCGGGGGTTTCTTCGTTGCTCCGAGGTCAGCTCGCGGCGGCCGCCTCGCGGGCGCGCAGGTCTTTGCGCAGGATCTTGCCCGACGTCGACTTGGGGATCTGGTCGACGAACTCGACGCGGCGCACCTTCTTGTAGGGAGCCACGTTCTCGGCGACGAACGCCTTCACTTCGTCTTCGGTCAGCCCCGAATCGGGAGCCGCGACGATGAACGCCTTGGGGATCTCCTCCCGCTCGTCGTCGAGCACGCCGATCACCGCGGCATCCATCACCTTCGGGTGCCCGAGCAGCAGCGCCTCGAGCTCGGCGGGGGCGATCTGGTAGCCGTGGTACTTGATGAGCTCCTTCACGCGCTCGACGATCGAGAAGTATCCGCCCTCGTGGTAGACGGCGACATCGCCCGTGTGCAGGTAGCCGTCGGCGTCGAGGGTCTCGGCCGTGGCATCCGGTTTGTTCAGGTAGCCGAGCATCACGTTCGGGCCCTTCACCCACAGCTCGCCCGGCCGGGTCTGCCCGCCCTCGACGATCTCGGTGATCTCTTCGCCGGTCTCGGTGTCGATGAGCTTGCACGTGATGTTCGGCAGGATCGTGCCCACCGAGCTCACCGGAATGTCGTCGCGGGTGTACGGCATGGCGTGCGAGACGGGGCTCAGTTCGCTCATGCCGTAGCCCTGCATCATGCGGGCACCCAGGCGCCGGGCGGCGAGCTCGCCGGTCTCGCCGTCGAGGGGCGCGGCCCCCGAGAAGATCGTGTGCACCGTCGAGATGTCGTACTGGTCGACGATCGGGTGCTTGGCGAGGGCGACGGCGATCGGCGGCGCGATGTAGAGGTACGTGCAGCCGAACCGCTGGATGTTCTCGAGGAACTGCACCAGGTCGAACCGCGGCATGGTCACGAGCGCGGCGCGCTGCTTGAGCGCGAGGTTCAGCAGCACCGTCATGCCGTAGATGTGGAAGAACGGCAGCACTGCGAGCACCCGGTCGGTGTTCCGCAGATCGATGTTGACGCGGCACTGCGCGACGTTCGCGACGAGATTGCGGTGGCTGAGCATGACGCCCTTGGGGATGCCCGTGGTGCCCGACGAGTACGGCAGCACGGCGACGTGCGTCGCCGGGTCGAAGCTCACCTCGGGGGCCGGGCGGCCCTCGGTCAGCAGCCCCCGCAGGTTCGGGTGCCCCGGCGCGGTCTCGTCGGTGCCGTCGAGCACGATGAGGTGGTCGTCGGCGATGCCGACCGCCTCGGCGGCGGCCTTCGCCTGCGGAAGCAGCGGGCTCACGGTGACGAACCAGGTGGCCGAGGCATCCGTCAGCTGCTTCTGGATTTCACCGGGCGTGTAGAGCGAGTTCAGCGTCGTGACGGTCGCCCCCGCGCGCAGGATGCCGTGGAACACCGTCGCGAACGCCGGAACATTCGGGCACAGCAGACCGACGACGGTGTCGGTGCCCACCCCGCGCGCGGCGAGGGCGCCGGCGAACGCGTCGATCTGCGCCTTGAGGGCGCCGTACGTCGTCTCCGCGCCCGTCGCGGGGTCGATCAACGCGACGCGGGCGGCGTCTTCGGCGGTCAGACCGCCGAACAGGTCGTCGTAGATGCTCGTCGCGGGGATCTCGACATCGGGGAACGGGCTGGTGAACACGGGTTGTCTCCTTCGACGACACGGTTCCGGCGGCGGTGCCGGGTTCCCCCATCCTCGCATCCCAGCGGACTCGGTTCCACTGTTGATGGAACCGAGTCCGCAGATCGCGCGGCACCTGCCGTGCGAGCCGTCTCAGACGCTGACGGCGGATGCCTCGCGAAGGCGCGACGCGGCGCGCTGCTCGGCCGCGTCGAGCGGCGTGATGCCCTGCGCCGCCGCATCGTCGAACAGGGACCGCACGGCGTCGCCGATGCCGGCGACGCGATCCATGATCTCGGTGCGGGTGCCCAGCTGCTTTGCCTCGAGGTCGAGGTAGACCACACCGCCGGCGTTCACGACGAAGTCGGGGGCGTACAGGATGCCGCGTGCCGCGAGCCGGTCGGCGCCCGACCGGTCGGCGAGCGGGTTGTTCGCCGGGCCGCAGACGGCGCGCGCCGCGAGGGCGTCGATGACCTCGTCGTCGAGCACGCCGCCGATGCCGGCGGGCACGAACAGATCCGCCGCAATCAGGTGCTCGGTGCCGGGCTCGGCCCACTCGGCGCCGAGATCGGCCGCGAGCGCGCGCTTGGCCGGGTTGACGTCGGTGACCGTCAGCCGGGCGCCCTCGGCGGCGAGGCGCACCGCGAGCCGCCCGCCGACCTGGCCGAGACCCGAGATCGTGATGCGGCGGCCGTCGACGTCGGGCGACCCGGTCACTCGATCGAGCGTCGCGCGCAGCGACTCGTAGACGCCGAGGCTCGTCGGCCCGGCCGGTTCGCCCGAGCCGCCCGCCGAATCGGGCAGACCCACCACGTGCGCCGTGCGCTCGCTGACGGTCAGCATGTCGTCGGTCGTCGAGCCGACGTCCTCCGCCGTGCGGTAGCGGCCGTCGAACCGCTCCACAGCGTCGCCCAGGTCGAGGAACGCGGCGCGGCGCCGGTCGGCGTCGAGCGTCACCCCGGGAGGCAGGCAGATCACCGATTTGCCACCCCCGGCATCCAGCCCCGCGGCGGCGTTCTTGAGGGTCATCGCAGCAGACAATCGCAGCGCGTCACCGACGGCGTCGCTCCAGTGCGGGTAGGTCCACAGGCGTGCGCCGCCGAGGGCGGACCCGAGGGCCGAGGAGTGCAGCGCGACGGTGATGACGAGGCCGCTGCGCGGGCCCGTGGTCACCTCCACGCGTTCGTGGGTGAAATCGGGCAGGGGCAGGGTGTGCGTCATCGCGTTCTCTTTCGGCTGGCCTTGTGGGCTGTGCTCGGTGAGCGCCGCGGCGTTGCGGCGTCGTCAGCCATTGTGCCACCCGGGCGGTGCGGCCCGGGGGTGGGCGGTCGGGTGGGGGGTGAGTTGCCGGGTTCGGTGCTCAGCTGGGGGTGCGGTGATGAAAACCTGCTGGCTGATGCAGGAGTGCGCTCGCGCCGCTCTCCGGCCCGTCATCGTGCCCACCCAGCAAGACTTCATCGCGTCCTCCCCAACCGCCCGATCTCCGAGAACGTCCACAGATCGGTCGATCGAGGCCCCACGGTGCCGCCCGCGGGTCTGAGATGAACGGCATGCCGAAGCCGATCGATCCCCGCCGACTGACCGACATCGCCGATGCGGGCCCGCACCCCGTGCGACGCGCCTCCGACCTGCGGCGGGACGGTCTGACCGCGCGTGAGATCTCCCGCGCGGTGGCCGGCGGCGTGCTCGTCGCGGTTCGCCGCGGCGCCTACCTGGCGGCCGGGGCGCCACCGGCCATCGTCCTCGCGTCGAGTTTCGGTGGACGGTCGGCGTGCGTCTCGGTGCTCGCCGCTCTCGGCGTTTTCGTGCTCGAGTCCCGCTCGGTGCACGTGCACTTCGAGCGCTCGGTCAGCAAGCGCCGGACCGAGAAGAAGGGGGCCGTGTGGCACTGGTCTCCGCTGCTCCGCAGTCCCCATCCCCGAGCGAGCGCGGTGTCGCTGATCGACGCGGTCGCCCAAGCGGCGGCCTGTCAGCCCCCACGAGCTGCGATCGCGACCCTCGACTCGGCGTTGCACAAGGGCGTCATCACCGTCGACGACCTCGATGAGATCTTCGCCCGAG
This sequence comes from Microbacterium paulum, assembly GCF_015707995.1. GTDB lineage: Bacteria > Actinomycetota > Actinomycetes > Actinomycetales > Microbacteriaceae > Microbacterium > Microbacterium paulum. The sequence goes on along the minus strand of NZ_JAAGRY010000013.1, from coordinate 51,714 downwards.
TGCCGCCGAGGCGTCGTGTGCTGCGACGTCTCATCGACGGTCGCGCCGAATCAGGTCCGGAGTCGCTGATGCGCCTGATCGCGCTGTCGCTCGGCTTCACTGTCGAGCTGCAGGTGAAGATCGCCGGCGTCGGCCGTGTCGATCTCGTGCTCGACGGGTGGCTCGTCGTCGAGTGCGACAGCGAGGAGTTCCACCGCGGGTGGGTCTCGCAGAAGCGCGATCGCCGGCGCGATCTGCTGCTGGCCGCGAGGGGCTACGCGTCGCTTCGGCCCATCGCGGAAGACATCCTGTGGAACCCGGAGCTCGTCTCCGCCGCGCTGCGCGCATTGCGCCTCGCGCGAGTGGAGGGATTCGGGGCTCGCACGGCGTGACCGTGACGAAACCCTGCAGGTTGGGGCTTCTGACGGCTCGGCCGCGGCTGACACTCCACTTCTACATCAACGAGCAGGTTTTCGACACGCCTCACGGCCGAGACCCGCCACTAGGCTCGGGCCATGACCGAGAACCTTCCCGCCCGCAGCCGTCTGGTGCACGAGGCGCTGCGCGCGGCGGGCATCGCCGGCGAGATCGTCGTCTTGCCGGATGCCGCGTCGACGGCCGCTCTCGCAGCGTCAGCCCTCGGGGTCGAGGTCGGTGCTATCGCCAACAGCCTTGTGTTCTGGTCGGACGACGCACCACTGCTCGTGATGACGAGCGGCGCCCACCGCGTCGACACGACAGCCCTCGCCGAGCGGCTCGGCCGGGGCGCCATCCGGCGGGCGACGCCCGATCAGGTGCGCGAGGCCACCGGACAGGCGATCGGCGGCGTCGCGCCGACCGGCCATCCCGCTCCGCTCGTGACCATCGTCGACGAGGCGCTCGCCGCCTACCCGGAGATCTGGGCAGCCGGCGGCACTCCGCACACGGTCTTCCCGCTCACCTACGACGAACTCGTCCGCCTCACCGGCGGCACGGTGATGCGCGTCGACTGAGCCGCAGGCCCGCCCGTCACCCGATGCGCCGAGCGAGCTCGGCCGCGGCCGGAGCGACGGTCGCGGCGAAGGCGGCGGCAGCGCCGGGCTCGCCCTGCCACGTGACGGCGATCGCGGCGACCGGCCACCCCGCGTGGTCGCGCACGGCGACACCGACCGAGCGGAAGCCGAGCGTGACCTCGCTGTCTTCGGTCGCGAAGCCTTCGGCCCGCGTCGCGCGGAGGGTCTCGCGCAGGGCGCCGGGAGTCTGCGGTCCGCGCCCGGTGCGGTCGGCGAACGCGCCCGCGTCGGGGTAGAGCGCCCGCACCTGTTCCCGGGGGAGCGCGGCGAGCATCGCCCTCCCGGTGGCCGTCAGATGCGCGGGCAGTCGCACCCCGACATCCGAGACCAGCGCCGGGCGGCGCGGTGCGCGTTCCTCGACGATGTAGACGACGTCTCGACCGGTCATGACCGCGAGGTGCGCGCTCTCGCCGGTGCGGTCGGCGAGGGATGCCACGAGCGGGCGCCCCAGCCGCGCGAGCGGCTGCTGGCGGGCATAGCCCCCCGCCAGTTCGAATGCGGCGGTGCCGAGCCCCCAGCGCCGCTCCGCCGCGAGGTGCACGACGAAGCCGTGCGCCGCCATCGCGCTGAGCAGGTGGTACACCGACGAGCGCGGGATGCCCAGCTGATCGGCGACCGTCCGCGCCGCGACGGGCCCGCGCTGGCGCGCGAGAAAGGCGAGGATGCGCAGCGTCTGGTCGGCCGCGGGTACCTGCGGGGCGGCGGACGCGGTCGGCAGGGAAGGTGCGGGTGCGGCGGGCCCCGCAATATCGGTGGAAACCTGCGGAGCGGCAGGGGCACTCGTTGAGCCCGGCGCCTTCGGCGCGGCGCGCAGCACCGCACGGCCGCGGTCATCTCTGTCTGGGATCACAGACACAGCTTGCCACCAACGCCTGGCCTGCGCCCCTGGCCCGCGGTGGAATCGGAGCATGAGCCTCCCGACCACGCTGCCCGCCATCGACACGATCACCGTCGGCGCCCGCCCGCTGACGCCCGCAGAGGTCGTCGCCGTCGCCCGCAGTGGCGCCCGCGTCGAGATCGCCGCGGCGGCCCAGGCACGGGTCGCCGCCGCCCGCGAGCTGGTCGAGCGCCTCGCCGACGATCCCGAACCGCGCTACGGCATCTCGACCGGGTTCGGAGCGCTCGCCACGACCTTCATCGCCCCCGAGCGGCGGCGCCAGCTGCAGGCATCCCTCATCCGCTCGCACGCCGCGGGCACCGGCGCCGAGGTCGAGCGCGAGGTCATCCGCGCGCTCATGCTGCTGCGCCTGCAGACCCTCGCCACCGGGCACACGGGCGTCCGCCCCGTCGTCGTCGATACGTACACCGCCATGCTCAACGACGGCATCACGCCCATCGTCCGCGAATACGGGTCGCTCGGCTGCTCGGGCGACCTCGCGCCGCTCTCGCACGTCGCCCTCGCCGCGCTCGGCGAGGGGCAGGTGCGCACCGCCGAGGGCGAAGAGATGGATGCCTCCGACGCGCTCGCCGCCGCGGGTATCGCCCCGCTGGTGCTCGAAGAGAAGGAGGGGCTCGCCCTCATCAACGGCACCGACGGCATGCTCGGAATGCTGCTGCTCGCGATCCACGACCTCGGCGTGCTCCTCGACACGGCCGACGTCGCGGCGGCGCTGTCGGTCGAGAGCCAGCTCGGCACCGATGCGGTGTTCGCGGCAGACCTGATGGCGCTTCGCCCGCAGGTGGGGCAGGCCGACTCCGCGGCGCGGCTGCGCGACCTGCTCGCGGGATCGCAGATCGTGGCGAGCCACCGCGACCCCGCCGTCTGCACCCGCGTGCAGGATGCCTACTCGTTGCGCTGCTCGCCGCAGGTGCACGGCGCCGCGCGCGACACCGTCACCCACGCCGCGCTGATCGCGAGCCGCGAGCTGGCGTCAGCGGTCGACAACCCGGTCGTGACCTCGGACGGGCGGGTCGAATCGAACGGGAACTTCCACGGCGCGCCGGTCGCGTACGTGCTCGACTTTCTCGCGATCGCGGTAGCCGACGTGGCATCCATCTCGGAGCGGCGCACTGACCGCGCGCTCGATCGCACGCGCAGCAACGGGCTGCCGCCGTTCCTCGCCGACGAGGTCGGCGTCGATTCGGGGCTCATGATCGCGCAATATGCCGCGGCGGGCATCGTCTCGGAACTCAAGCGCCTCGCGGTGCCGGCCTCGGTCGATTCGATTCCGTCGTCGGCGATGCAGGAAGACCACGTCTCGATGGGGTGGGCCGCTGCGCGAAAGCTTCGGCGCGGCATCGACGGGCTCGCCCGTGTGCTCGCGATCGAGGTCGTGACCGGATGCCGCGCCCTCGACCTGCGCGCACCGCTTGCGCCCGCCCCCGCCACCGCGGCGGTGCGGGACCTCGTGCGGAGCGCCGGGGTCGCCGGGCCCGGGCCCGACCGCTTCGTGAGCCCCGACATCGAGACGACGACCGCCCTCGTGCTGTCGGGGCAGGTCGCCGCCGCCGCGGACGCCGCCGCCCGCTGAACCCACACCAGAGGATCTGCAAAGGAGCACCTGACATGACCAGCGACACCCGTACCATCCACGCGCCACGCGGCGCGGAGCGCACCGCGAAGAGCTGGGGCGCCGAGGCGGCCAAGCGCATGCTCATGAACAACCTCGACCCCGAGGTCGCCGAGCACCCCGAAGACCTCGTCGTCTACGGCGGCACGGGGCGGGCGGCCCGGTCCTGGCAGGCGTACGACGCGATCGTGCGCACCCTCGACGAGCTCGAGCCCGACGAGACCCTGCTCGTGCAGTCGGGCAAGCCGGTGGGTGTCTTCCGCACGCACGAATGGGCTCCGCGCGTGCTCATCGCCAACTCGAATCTCGTCGGCGACTGGGCGACCTGGCCCGAGTTCCGCCGCCTCGAAGAGCTCGGTCTCACGATGTACGGCCAGATGACGGCCGGGTCGTGGATCTACATCGGCACGCAGGGGATCCTGCAGGGCACGTACGAGACCTTCGCCGCCGTGGCCCGCTCGCTCGGTCGCGACGACCTTGCGGGAACCCTCACGCTCACCGGCGGCGCGGGCGGCATGGGCGGGGCGCAGCCGCTCGCCGTCACGATGAACGGGGGAACGGTGCTCATCGTCGACGTCGACGAATCACGCCTCGCGCGTCGCGTCGCGCACGGCTACCTCGACGAGTACACGACCGATCTCGATGCGGCCGTCGCGCGGGTGAGCGCCGCGAAGGCCGCGGGTGAGGCGCGGAGCGTCGGCGTCGTCGGCAACGCCGCTGAGGTCTTTCCCGAACTCCTGCGCCGCCAGCGGGCGGGCGAGGTCGAGGTCGACATCGTCACCGACCAGACGAGCGCGCACGACCCGCTCGCGTATCTGCCGGTCGGGGTGTCGGTCGACGAGTGGAAGGATGCCGCGGCATCCGACCCCACCGCCTTCACCGCGCGGGCGCGCGCCGCGATGGCCGCGCACGTCGAGGCGATGGTCGGCTTCATGGATGCCGGGGCCGCCGTCTTCGACTACGGCAACTCGATCCGGCGTGAGGCCGAGCTCGGCGGCTACGACCGCGCGTTCGCGTTCCCCGGGTTCGTGCCGGCCTACATCCGGCCGCTGTTCGCGGAGGGGCGCGGGCCGTTCCGGTGGGTGGCGCTGTCGGGAGACCCCGACGACATCACGAAGACCGACCGCGCGGTGGCGGAACTGTTCCCGAACGACGCGCCGCTGCGCCGCTGGCTCGAGAAGGCGGGCGAGACGGTGCACTTCGAGGGTCTGCCGGCGCGCATCTGCTGGCTCGGCTACAAGGAGCGCCACCTCGCGGGGCTGCGCTTCAACGAGATGGTCGCCTCGGGCGAGCTGAAAGGCCCGATCGTGATCGGCCGCGATCACCTCGATGCGGGATCGGTCGCGAGCCCGTACCGCGAGACCGAGGCGATGGCCGACGGCTCCGACGCGATCGCCGACTGGCCGCTGCTGAACGCGCTGCTGAACACGGCGTCAGGAGCGTCGTGGGTGTCGATCCACCACGGCGGGGGCGTCGGCATCGGTCGCTCGATCCACGCGGGCCAGGTCACGGTCGCCGACGGCACGCCGCTCGCCGCCGAGAAGATCGAGCGCGTGCTCACGAACGATCCGGGCACGGGGGTCATGCGCCACGTCGACGCCGGCTACGCGCGCGCCCGCGAGGTCGCGCGCGAGCGCGGACTGCAGGTGCCGATGATGGATGCCACACCGTGACCGATCTGCTCATCACCGGCATCGGCGAGCTCACGACGAACGCCGTGGGCCTCGGCGACGACGTGGCCGACCCGACCGGCCTCATCCGCGACGCCGCCCTGCTCGTCCGCGGCGGCCGCGTCGCCTGGGCCGGCCGCGCGGCGGATGCCCCCGCCGCCCTCGCCGACGCCCCCGCCAGACACCGGTCGGGCGCCGAGACACCGGCGATGGACCGGAGTCTCGGCGCACAGGCGGTGTCTCGCGGCGAGGTGCGCGTCGTGGATGCCGGGGGGCGCGCCGTCGTGCCGGGGTTCGTTGACAGTCATACGCACCTCGTGTTCGGCGGCGACCGGGCCGACGAGTTCGAGGCGAGGATGGCCGGGGTTGCGTATGCCGCGGGCGGCATCCGTCGCACGGTCGCCGCGACGCGGGCTGCGAGCGACGACGAGCTGCGTGCCCGACTCGGCCGGCTGACCGCCGAGCTGCACGCGCAGGGCACGACGACGTTCGAGATCAAGACGGGCTATGACCTCACGGTGGACGGCGAAGCGCGGCTCGCGCGCCTCGCCGCCGAGGCCACGGGCGAGGTGACGTTCCTCGGTGCGCACGTCGTTCCCGCCGAGTACGTCGACGACCGCGAGGCCTACCTCGATCTCGTGACCGGACCGATGCTCGACGCCGTGCGCCCGCACGCGCGCTGGATCGACGTCTTCTGCGAGACGGGCGCCTTCACGCCCGCCGAGTCCGAACGCGTGCTCCGTGCCGGAATCGTGGCGGGCCTCCGCCCCCGCGTGCACGGCAACCAGCTCGGCGAGGGGGAGGGCGTGCGCCTCGCGGTCGCCCTCGGCGCGGCATCCGTCGACCACTGCACCTACCTCAGCGACGCCGACGTCGCCGCGCTCGCCGGCAGCGACACCGTCGCGACGCTGCTGCCGGGGGTCGAGTTCTCGACGCGGCATCCGTACCCCGACGCCCGCCGCCTGCTCGACGCGGGGGTCACCGTCGCCCTCGCGAGCGACTGCAACCCCGGCACGAGCTTCACCTCGTCGATGCCGCTCATGATCGCCCTCGCCGTGCGCGAGATGGGCATGACCATCGCCGAAGCGGTGTGGGCCGCGACGGCCGGCGGGGCACGGGCGCTCGAGCGCTCCGACGTCGGCCACCTCGGCGCGGGCGCGCGGGCCGATCTCGTGATCCTCGACGCGCCGACGCGCACGCACCTCGCTTATCGCCCGGGTGTGCCGCTCGTGCACGAGGCCTACCGCGGGGGCGTGCCGCTGCGCTGAACCGGGCCCCGCGCGCGAGACGAGCCCTCGAGATCAGGGAGTGTCGAAGCTCCACTCGTCGGGGTCGACGGCGGTCGCGACATCCCAGTCAGGGGTCTCCCAGCGGAAGGTCGCGACGGCGCACGTCGTCATGTGCCCGATGCCGCCGCCCGAGAGTCGCTCGGCGAGCACCGTCATTCCGGGGTCGTGCGCGACCACCATCACGGCGTCGACGCCGCGCGCGGCGGCTGCCGCCAGCAGGGCCGAGGCGGGCGCACCGTAGAGGCCGGGGTCGAGCTCGGGTTCGAGCCCGAGCGCTGCGCCGAAGAAGCCCGCCGTCGTGCGGGCGCGCAGCGCCGTCGACGACAGCAGCGCGTCGAGGCGCAGCCCGGTCTGGGCGAGGCGCGCAGCCGAGGCCGGTGCGTCGCGCATGCCGCGGGCGTTCAGGGGGCGGTCGTGGTCGTCGAGCGAGGGGCTGCCCCAATCACTCTTGGCGTGGCGGACGAGAACGAGCGTGGTCATCGAGACCCCTTTCGGGCGTGGAGCCCCGCGAGCAGTTCGAGCACGCACAGCGCGGCGAGGCGCACCGTCCGCCCGTCGGGGGCATCGGCCGTCGCGTCGACCTCGACGATGTCGGCGCTCCGCACCCGCGGGTCGGTGGCGAGGGCACGCACGAGCGCGCGCAGCTCCCACGCCTGCAGGCCGCCCGGCACCGACGCGGGGCAGCCGGGGGCGACGGCCCGGTCGCAGATGTCGACGTCGATATCGACATGGATGCCTGCCGCAGCGCCGGGCGCCGCGCCGCCGGCGATCTCGACGGCTTCGGCCACGACGTCGTCGACGGGGCGACGGCGCAACTCGTCGAGAGTGATCACCCGGATGCCGAGGTCGGCCGCGCGCCGCGCGTAGGCGGCCGAGTTCGCGAAGTCGGCGACACCGAGCTGCACGACACGCCTCGGGTCGAGGCCGCCGTCGACGAGCCGCCGCACGGGCGAGCCGTTCGACACGCCGTCGCGCAGATCGAAGTGCGCGTCGAGGGTGATGAGCCCGCCGGCGCCCGCGCCCTGCGCGGAGGCATACGTCACGGAGTTGTCGCCGCCGAGCACGACGACGAGGTCGGGTGCCGCGGTCAGCGCACCGACACGTGCGCGCAGCCGTTCTTCGCCGTCGGGCCCGTCCGGGTCGGCCACGTCGCCCGCATCGGCGACGCACAGCACCTCGGAGAGGTCGACCGGGGGAGGACCGATGAGTGTCGGGCTGTAGCGGCGCAGCGCTTCACGAACGGCGGCCGGGGTCGCGTCGGCGCCGGTCGGTGACAGCGACGTGCGATGTGCGGGGGCGCCGAGCACCACGGCATCCGTCCGGTCGCCTTCTGCCGGCGCCGACCACCCACCGGCGCGCGGCCAGAGCGGATCGTGCGAGAGCGCGCTCATCCGACGTATACCCACGCCTCGCGGCCGCTCGCGAGCGGTACCCGCACGCGACGGTACAGCGAGACCTCGTACTCGTCCGCGGCATCCAACTCGTCGCTCGTGATGTGCACGACCGTGCCGACGACGGTGTCGATCGCGTTGCCGGTGCGGCGAAGGATCGGATGCACCGACAGCCCCGACACTTCGGCGACGCGGGCGTCGTCGATCTCGGCGTAGTCGATCGTGTACCCGCGGAGGGCGTCGCGCTCACCGGCGAGCAGGCGCCCGAACGTGTCGAGCTGCACCTCGGCGTCTTGCAGCGAGCCGTAGGTGAACAGCAGCTGATCGCCGGGCTGGTCGCTCACGTTTCCACGGTACTCCGCGGGCTGCGGCGGGGCGAGGATTACGTCACGCACGAGCTATGGGTCGGTGTCGGATCACCCCAGCGAGGCCGCCGCGACCACGGCCTGCGCGACCGCATAGATCGCGAGGCCGGCGAGGGCACCCACGATCGTGCCGTTGAGGCGGATGTACTGCAGATCGCGACCCACCATGAGCTCGATCTTCTCGGTGGTCTCGGCCGGGTCCCACTTCTCGACGGTGTCGGTGATGATCGAGGCGATGTCGTGACGGTAGCGGTCGACGAGGAACACCGCCGCATCGGCGACGCGCGTGTCGACGCGCTCCTGCAGGGCCGTGTCGGTGGCGAGCCGGTCACCCACCTCGATGAGCGCCGCGCTCATGCGGCGTCGCAGTGCGCTCTCGGGGTCGGCGAGGCTCCGCAGCAGTCCGGCCTTGGCGGTGTTCCACGCCTCGGCGGCGAGCTCGCGCACCCGCGGGCTGTCGAACACGGCACTCTTGGCCTCTTCGAGCCGGGCGATCGTCGCCGGGTCGTGCTGCAGGTTCTCGGACAAGCGCGTCAGGTAGCGGTCGATCGCGTGCCGGGCGGGGTGCTCGGGGTCGGCCTGCACCGCCGCGGCGAACTTCACCGCCTCGTGATAGACCGTGTCGTCGACGAGCCGCATCGCGACCGAGGGCACCCACGAGGGCAGTCGGCGCGAGACGAGACCCGTGAACGAGTCGCGGTTGGCCTGCAGCCAGGTCGAGATGCTGTCGACGGCGAGGTCGACGGCGCCGTGGTGCGCCCCGGCATCCACGACGCGCTCGAGCCAGCCGCCGAGCGTGGGCGCCCATTCCGGGTCGAGCAGGTGCTCACGGGCGAGGTCTCCGATGAGGTCCTGCACCTCGTCGTCGCTCAGGGCATTGAGGATGCCGGTGGCCATCGCCGATGCCTCGCGCGCGACGAGCTCGGCGTTGTCGGGGCGGCGCAGCCACGTGCCCGCCGTCGCGGCGATCTTCGTCGATTCGAGCTTCGAGCGCACGACCGAGCCCTCGAGGAAGTTCGTCTCGATGAACTCGCCGAGGCTCCGCCCGATCTCGTCTTTACGCTTCGGGATGATCGCGGTGTGCGGGATCGGGATGCCGAGGGGGTGGCGGAACAGCGCCGTCACGGCGAACCAGTCGGCGAGGGCACCCACCATGCCGCCCTCCGCCGCCGCGCGCACGTAGCCGAGCCACGGGTAGCGGTCTTGCAGGGCGAAGGCGATGACGAACACGATCGCCATGAACACCAGCGCCCCGAGGGCCACACCCTTCATGAACCGGAGCGACCGTCGCCGCTCCTGGTCGGCGGGGCTGAGGAGTTCGGTGGGAGTGCGGGCCATGCGGCAAGTTTCGCACGCGGGTTTCGCGCAGTGGGCCGCGCCGCCGCGGCGGCGTATTCTCAAGGCGTGATCGACGACATCAAGAAGCGTGCCCTGCACCGCACGAGCATTCTCGAAGGTCAGGTGCGCGGGCTTGCGAAGATGATCGAGAACGAGGACTACTGCATGGACATCATCGCCCAGTCCCGCGCGGTGCAGAAGGCACTGGCATCCCTCGACAAGCTCCTCATCGAGAACCACCTGCGCACCCACGTCGCGCACATGTTCGCCGAGGGCGGCGCCGAGCGCGAGCAGGCCGTCGCCGAACTGCTGAAGGCGTACGACCTCGAGGCGCGCTGACCTCGGCATCCGTCGCGTGTGCTGTGCTTTGTGGGTGGTGTCGCCGCCGCAACTGCAAGGGTTCGTGCGCGACACGCCGGGTGGATGCCCGTGTGCCCGGCGTGTCCGTCACGATCCCTTGCAGTTCGGGCACTCGGCGTCGGGCGCGCGCATCCTCGAGCCAGAATCAGCATTCGACCGATGCCGGGTCACGCCGGGGCGGGCTGGGGCGGGGTTGGGCCGGGACAGCGCGCGCGGCAGAAACCTGCGCGCGCTGCGCATTCTTCGACAGCGCCGGCAGGTTTCGACAGCGCGCACAGGGATCGACAGCGCGTGCGAAAGGGTCGCTCAGTCCGCGACGGAGCGCCCTCAGCCCGAGACGGGCCCGAGCCAGGCGGCGGCGACGGTCGAGTGGGCCGACTCGGGGTCGGAGGGGTGGAACATGCCGGCGAGCACGTCGCGGTAGAGCCGGCTCAGCTCGCTGCGGGTGAAGTAGCTCGACCCTCCCGCGACGAGCATGGCCTCGTCGACGATCTGCTTCGCGGCGACGACGGCGCGGTGCTTGAGGCCCGACAGCTTCGCGAACCAGAGCGCACCGTGATCCGCTGCCGCGTCGACGTCGACGGCGAGCGACGCGACCTGGGGGAGCAGCGCGTCGTAGGCGAGGGCCATCTCGGCGATGCGCCAGCGGATGTCGGGGTCGTCGCTGTACGCGAGCCCTGTCTTCTTCGACGTTCGCCCCTTCGCGGTCTCGACGGCGAGGTCGAGCGCGCGCCGCGCGATACCGGTGTAGACGGATGCCAAGAGGATCTCGAACACGCTGAAGATGCCGAACACGATCGGGTCGGGGTTCGGCCCGGGTGCGAGGCGCCGCACGACCCGATCGGCGGGCGCGACGGCGCCGTGCAGCTCGGTCGTGCGCGATTGGGTGCCGCGCATGCCGACCGTGTCCCAGTCATCGCGGGTGACGACGGCGCCCGTCCGCGGCACGAACGCGTAGACCATCTGCGGGGCGTCGGGCGAGGTCGTGTCGAGTCCGTGCAGGCCGAGCTGGGTCCACACCGGCGCGAGCGACGTGAAGATCTTCGTACCGGTGAACGAGTACGAGCCGTCGGCCTGCGGCTCGGCCACCGTGTCGCTGCCGAAGAGCACGAGGTCGTTGCCCGCCTCGCTGATGCCGAACGCGAACACCTCGCCGGCGGCGGCACCGGTCTGCACGAACTCGAGTCCCGGAATGCCGCGGTCGCTGAACGCCTTCGCCACGCCCGTCCAGACGAGATGCATGTTGATCGCGAGCGCCGTCGCCGGGGCGGCCTGCGCGAGCCGCTGCTGCAGCACGGATGCCTCGGCGAGCCCGAGCCCCGCGCCGCCGCGCTCGCGCGGCACGAGGATCGCGAGGTACCCGGCATCCGTCAGCTCGGCGAGGTCTTCGTCGGGAAAGCGGTTCTCGGCATCGACGGCTGCTGCGCGCGAGCGGATGCGCTCCAGGAGGTCGTCGGGCAGGTAGGCGGCGGGGTCGAAAGCACTCACCTCTCCATCCTGGCCCGCGCGCCGCGCACCCGGGGCAGGATGGACGCATGATCTCGACCGATCTGGCCCTGGCGCTGCGCGATGCGGGGCTCAGCTGGTACCCCGCCTCGGGTGACCGCTTCCAGCTCGACGAACCCGAGTTCGAGGCCGACGTCTTCACGGTGAGCGAAATGACGATCGAACCGCGCCGGTACTCCACCGGCACGATCCTCGCCTTCAACGGCACGACGGAGTGGGCGCTTGACTCGGTCGCCCTCGACGATGCGCTGTGGCTGCCGCGCGAAGACCAGCTGCGCGAGCTCTTGCGCGGCGCGTTCCGTTCGCTCGCGCGCCTCGCCGATACCTACCGCGTCGAGATCGTGTTCGCGGGGGAGGCGGCGTCGTTCGAACACCCGCAGCCCGAGGATGCCTACGCGCTCGCGCTGCTGCACGTGCTCCGCCGCATCGCCTGACGCCCCTCGCCCCGCGGTGGTCGGGCCGCGACGGCACTAGACGGGATCAGTCCGGGTCAGCCGAGCGCGGCGGCGAGGTGACGCATCGTGTCGTCGGGCAGGTCGCGGTGCGGCGAATGCGCGGCACCGGTGACGACCGACATCGACACGACGGGGTTCTGCCGCACCTCGTCGGCGAGCGCGCCGGTGAAGATCGAGTAGACGGCCGGGTCGCTCGCGATGATGTGCGTCGGCACCGTCAGCCGCGCCGCGTCGGCGCGCACGTCCCACGGCATGTTCTGCGAGCTCGTCTGCTCGACCGCCCACCTGCTCGCCTGCTGCGCCGACAGCGCCTTCAGCTCGCTGTCGTTCGGGTGCCAGGTGGGGTGCTCGGCGCGCACCGCGGCCTCGGACGTGTCGGCGAACGAGCGTTCCTGGCTGTTCCGCACAACCTGTCGATCGTGGTCGGCGAGGTGGATCGCCGGGTCGACGAGCACCAGGCGCCGACTCCACGCGGGCACCGCCGCGCTCGCGCTGGTGGTGGCGGCGCCGCCGAGCGAGTGCCCGATCACGAGGTCCCACGGTTCGCCGTCGGGGGCCGCGGTGTGCACGAGATCGGCCGCGTACGCGGCGATCGAGTAGTCGGTCGCCCGCGGCGCTGTGCCGTGGCCGCGCAGGTCGACGGCGGTGGCGTGCCACCCGGCATCCGCGAGCCACGTGCCGTACCGCCACATCAGCGCGCCGTTCGAACCGAGGCCGTGCACGAGCAGGGCGTGTTTCGTCGCGTGCGGGTCGCCCCACGACAGTCGGGGGAGGGTGAGCGGCGTCGGCATGGGGCCAGGATATCGAGCCGTCAGGTGATGATCGGCACCGGCTCGGTGTCGGGGATCGGGCTCGCGTCGCGGCCGCGCAGGTCGGGGAAGCCGCGCACGAACGCGACCGAGACGAGCGCGCCGACCATCGCGAAGCCCGCCGCCGCGGCGTAGGCGCCCGCCGGGCCGACCCCGTCGATGAGAAAACCGGCGACGGCCGAGCCGAGCGCCGCACCGATCAGCTGGCCGGTGCCGATCCAGCCGTACGCTTCGGCGGTTTCGCTGAACTTGACGGATGCCGAGGTCATCGCGAACATCACCGCGAGGGCGGGCGCGACACCCACGCCGGCGACGATGAGGCACGCGCCCACCCACCACGGGGTCTGCGGGGAGAGGTCGCCGACGAAGAGGGTCGCGAGCACGAGACCGACCGCGACGACGGTGAGGCGGCGCGCCATCGCCCACGGGCCGATCGGGATGTGTCCGAAGGCGAGGCCACCGGCGAGACTGCCGACCGAGAAGACCGCCAGCACGAGGCCCGCCTCGAGGCCGCCGTGACCGAACGTGGCGACGACGCCCGCCTCGACCGCCGAGCAGGCACCGATCAGCAGGAAGCCGATGACGGTGGCCAGCACCACGACGGGCTTTCCCAGCACCCGGCCGAAGCCGCGGCGGCTGCGCGGAATGCGCACTCGGCCGACTTCGGGGGAGAGGATGAACCACGTGCCGCCGCCCACGAGGAAGACGACGATCAGCAGCAGCGCCGGCACAGTGCCCACCTGCGTGGCGACGAGGGTGATGACGACGGGCGCGAGGATCCAGATGATCTCCTGCAGGCTCGCGTCGAGCGAGAAGAGTGCGGTCAACTGGCGCGCGTTGACGATCTTCGGGTAGATCGTGCGCACGGCCGATTGCACGGGCGGCGTCGACAGCCCCGCGATGAGGCCGCAAACCATGTAGCCGACGACGCCCATCGGCACGAGCGCCATCACGAGGATCGCGGCCGCGCAGACGGCGGTGGTGAGGGTGAGCACGCGCCGCATGCCCCAGATGCCCATCCACCGGCTCGTCACCGGCCCGGCGATGGCCTGGCCGATCGAGGCGGCCGCGAGCACGAGGCCCGCCGCGCCGTACGACCCGGTCTGCTGCTCGACGTGCAGCAGGATGGCGAGGCTCGTCATCCCGTTCGGGAAGCGCGCCGTCAACTGTGCGGCGATGATGCGCGCGACCCCGTGGGTGCGCAGGAGTTCCCGATATCCCGCCACCTGACAACGGTATCAACCGCGCGGTGGGGCGCGCCGCAGGCATCCGCCGGGCATACCGCGACACGCCCGCGACACGCCGGAGCGCGGTTTCCACAGCCGAACCGATGTCGGTGGCCCTCGTTAGCGTCGCATCTGTGGACGGATGCCCGCCGAGCGGGCGAAAGGCGCGTGATTCAGGCCTTTTCCGGGTGTCGAGAACGCGGCGGATCTGTGGATGAAACGGTGGACAAGATGTGTTGTACCTGGGGAGAGCGGTGAAAAACTACACGGATGTAACTACTACCCCTTGTGGTGCTTCCGAGTGTCGGCACCCATATGTAGTATTGGACTCCCGGCGAAGGACTGCCGGAGTCCTGGGCGGGAAGCCCGGGGAACTGGGCGAGATTTGAGGGGAGACAAGGATCGATATGGCGATCACGGTTTACACGAAGCCGTCGTGCGTGCAGTGCAACGCGACGTACCGGGCACTGGACTCGAAGGGCATCGACTACGAGGTTCTCGACCTCTCCGAAGACCCCGCGGCGCTCGAGCACGTGAAGTCGCTCGGCTACCTGCAGGCGCCGGTCGTCGTCACCGACGAAGACCACTGGTCGGGCTTCCGTCCCGACAAGATCGACGAGCTCGCCTCGCGGCTGGCGTGAGCTGAGATGAGCGCGGTCGCCACGAGCGCGCCGCTGCTCGTCTACTTCTCCAGCACATCGGGCAACACGGCGCGCTTCATCGAGAAGCTCGGCCTGCCGGCGATGCGCATCCCGTTGCTGGCGGCCGACCCCGCGATCGTGGTCGACGAGCCGTTCGTGCTCGTCACCCCGACCTACGGGGGCGGCCAGGGGCGCGGCGTCGAGAAGGGCGCCGTCCCCAAACAAGTGATCCGCTTTCTCAACGACGAGAAGCACCGATCCCTCATCCGCGGGGTCATCTCTGCGGGCAACACCAACTTCGGCGAACACTTCTGCGTCGCCGGCGACATCATCAGCCGCAAGTGCACCGTGCCGCACTTGTATCGGCTCGAACTTTTCGGCACGCCTGAAGACGTCGCCCGTGTGAGCGACGGATTGGAACGATGGTGGACACAGCAGTGACCGAGGCGACCTTCAAAATCGATACGCGATTCGACGGGCTGGACTACACCGCCCTGAACGCCATGCTGAACCTGTACGGCGACGACGGGCAGATCCAGTTCGACGCCGACAAGCGTGCCGCGCGGGAGTACTTCCTGCAGCACGTCAACCAGAACACCGTCTTCTTCCACTCGCTCAAGGAGCGCCTCGACTACCTGGTCGAGAAGGAGTACTACGAGGGCGCGGTGCTCGAGAAGTACCCGTTCGAGTTCATCCAGCGCCTCAACGACCGCGCGTACGCGGCGAAGTTCCGTTTCGAGACGTTCCTCGGCGCGTTCAAGTACTACACGAGCTACACGCTGAAGACGTTCGACGGCAAGCGCTACCTCGAGCGCTTCGAAGACCGCGTCGTGATGACGGCGCTCGGCCTCGCCGACGGCGACCAGCGCCTCGCCGAGCAGCTCGTCGATGAGATCATCTCGGGCCGCTTCCAGCCCGCGACGCCGACGTTCCTCAACACCGGCAAGGCGCAGCGCGGCGAGCTCGTCAGCTGCTTCCTGCTGCGCATCGAAGACAACATGGAGTCGATCGCCCGCGGCATCAACTCGGCGCTGCAGCTCAGCAAGCGCGGCGGCGGCGTGGCCCTGCTGCTGTCGAACATCCGCGAGGCGGGTGCTCCGATCAAGCAGATCGAGAACCAGTCCTCGGGCATCATCCCCGTCATGAAGCTGCTCGAAGACAGCTTCAGCTACGCCAACCAGCTCGGCGCGCGCCAGGGCGCGGGCGCGGTGTACCTGTCGGCGCACCACCCCGACATCCTGCGCTTCCTCGACACCAAGCGTGAGAACGCCGACGAGAAGATCCGCATCAAGACGCTGTCGCTCGGTGTCGTCATCCCCGACATCACGTTCGAGCTCGCCCGGGGCGGCGAAGACATGTACCTCTTCTCGCCGTACGACGTCGAGAAGGTCTACGGGGTTCCCTTCGGTGACATCTCGGTCACCGAGAAGTACCGCGAGATGGTCGACGACGCGCGCATCAAGAAGACGAAGATCAACGCGCGCGAGTTCTTCCAGACCCTCGCCGAGATCCAGTTCGAGTCGGGCTACCCGTACATCATGTTCGAAGACACGGTGAACAAGGCCAACCCGATCAAGGGCCGCATCAACATGTCGAACCTGTGCAGCGAGATCCTGCAGGTGAACACGCCGACGACGTACAACGAAGACCTGTCGTACGACCAGATCGGCAAGGACATCTCGTGCAACCTCGGGTCGATGAACATCGCCCTGGCGATGGACGGCAAAGACCTCGCCGGCACCGTCGAGACCTCGATCCGCGGGCTCACCGCGGTCAGCGAGCAGAGCCACATCGCCTCGGTGCGCTCGATCGAAGACGGCAACGACCGGTCGCACGCCATCGGCCTCGGGCAGATGAACCTGCACGGGTACCTGGCGCGCGAGCACGTGCACTACGGCTCCGAAGAGGGCATCGACTTCACGAACATCTACTTCTACACGGTGCTCTTCCACGCGCTGCGCGCCTCGAACCGGCTCGCGATCGAGCGCGGCGCTGCCTTCGACGGTTTCGAAGACTCGACGTACGCGTCGGGGGAGTTCTTCGACAAGTACACGGATGCCGCGTGGCAGCCCGAGACCGAGAAGGTGAAAGAGCTCTTCGCGGGAATCCACATTCCCACGCAGGAGGACTGGCGCGAGCTCAAGGCATCCATCCAGCAGCACGGCATCTACAACCAGAACCTGCAGGCGGTGCCTCCGACCGGCTCGATCTCGTACATCAACAACTCGACGTCGTCGATCCACCCGATCGCGTCGAAGATCGAGATCCGCAAAGAGGGCAAGATCGGCCGCGTCTACTACCCGGCGCCGTTCATGACGAACGACAACCTCGAGTACTACGAAGACGCGTACGAGATCGGCTACGAGAAGGTCATCGACACCTACGCCGCGGCGACGCAGCACGTCGACCAGGGCCTGTCGCTGACGCTGTTCTTCAAAGACACCGCCACGACCCGCGACATCAACAAGGCGCAGATCTACGCGTGGCGCAAGGGCATCAAGACGATCTACTACATTCGCCTGCGGCAGATGGCGCTCGAGGGCACCCAGCTCGACCAGTGCGTCAGCTGCATGCTGTGACCGGCGTTCGATCCAAGGACTGAAGAACATGACTCCCGAACCGCTCAAGCTCGTCGACCACGTGCAGGCGATCAACTGGAACCGTATTCAAGACGACAAAGACCTCGAGGTCTGGAACCGTCTGGTGAACAACTTCTGGCTGCCCGAGAAGGTGCCGCTCAGTAACGACGTGCAGTCGTGGGCGACGCTGACCCCCGAAGAGCAGACCACGACGATGCGCGTGTTCACCGGGCTGACGCTTCTCGACACGATTCAGGGCACCGTAGGCGCGGTCTCGCTCATTCCCGACGCGATCACCCCGCACGAAGAGGCGGTGTACACGAACATCGCGTTCATGGAATCGGTGCACGCGAAGAGCTACTCGTCGATCTTCTCGACTCTCGCCTCGACGCCCGAGATCGATGACGCGTTCCGCTGGTCGGTCGAGAACCCGAACCTGCAGAAGAAGGCGCACATCGTCATGGATTACTACCGTGGCGACGAACCCCTCAAGCGCAAGGTCGCCTCGACCCTGCTCGAGTCGTTCCTCTTCTATTCGGGGTTCTACCTGCCGCTGCACTGGTCGTCGAAGGCGAAGCTGACGAACACGGCCGACATCATCCGCCTCATCATCCGCGACGAGGCCGTGCACGGCTACTACATCGGCTACAAGTTCCAGAAGGGTCTCGAAAAGTTTTCGCAGCCCGAGCGCGACGAGCTGAAGGACTACACGTTCTCGCTGCTCTACGAGCTCTACGACAACGAGGTGCAGTACACGCAAGACCTCTACGACGGCATCGGTCTGACCGAAGACGTCAAGAAGTTCCTGCACTACAACGCGAACAAGGCGCTCATGAACCTCGGCTACGAGGCGATGTTCCCCTCGACCGTCACGAACGTGAACCCCGCGATCCTGTCGGCGCTCTCTCCGAACGCCGACGAGAACCACGACTTCTTCAGCGGCTCGGGCTCGTCGTACGTCATCGGCAAGGCCGTCGCGACCGAAGACGACGACTGGGACTTCTAAGAAACCCCGGAAACACGCGGGAGAACGGCCCGGACACCCAGGAGACAGCCTCCGAAGAGTCGCTCGCAACGAGCGTTCGTCGGGGGCTCTCCGGTCGTTCCTCAGCCCGTCGCGCACTCAGGCCTGCGGCACAAGCTGCTGCAGCGTCCAGGTGTTGCCGTCGGGGTGGGCGAACGTCACGAAGCGGCCCCAGCTCTGCTCGTCGACACCTTCCGCCTCGACTCCGACCTCTCGCAGCTGTGCGAGCGCCGCGTCGGCGTCGGGGATCACGACCTGGATCGCGTCGAGCGACCCGGCCGGCACGTCGTCGCGAAGCCCGGTGCCGATCGCGATCGAGCATGCCGACCCGGGAGGGGTGAGTTGCACGAACCGCAGACCGGGGTACGGCGTCGAGTCGTGATCGGCGTGGAAGCCTATCCGTGTGTAGAACTCCTTGGCCCGGTCGACATCGCTGACCGGGACGAAGATGAGCTCGATCTTCCAATCCATCGCATCCGCCTTTCGCTCGTGCGGCAACGATATGTCGAGGCTCCGACAACGCAGCACTCGGAACCCGGATAGCTTCAGATAGACTGAAGGCATGTTCCGTTCCCCCGTCACGCTCTTCCGCGCGCTCGCGGTCGCCGAGGTCGTCTCGTGGACCCTCCTGATCGCCGGCCTCATCGTCCGCGCCGCGACCGGCTGGGCGCCCGCCGTCACGATCGGCGGCGGCATCCACGGGTTCGTCTTCCTCTCGTACGGCGCCACCGTCGTGCTCGTCGCGCTCAACAACCGGTGGCGCGTCGGCGCCACCGTGCTCGCCCTCCTCAGCGCGATCGTGCCCTACGCGACGGTCCCCGCCGAGCGCTGGGCACACCGGCGCGGACTGCTCGACGGGGAGTGGCGGACATCGCCGGATGCCTCGGCGCCGGATGCACGCTGGTACGACCGGCCGCTCGCCTGGTTCCTGCGCCACCCATGGGTGCTGTTCGGGGGACTTCTCGTCGTGGTGGTGGCCCTGTACGCCGTGCTCCTTCTCATCGGCCCTCCCGGCGGGACCCGCTGAGCAGGCCGCAGTCACTGACGCGGGGCGCCGTGCCCGGCCGTCCGCCGGAGTGCAATCACGGTACGGCGCTCCACTCCGCTCGGCGCCCCCTCGATAGCATGTGCCTATGAATCAGGAAGCCCTGCGGAATCAGGAACCCCTCCGCAGCCAGGACGCCCCCCGCTTCAGCCCCGTGATCGCGCTGCTCGCGGTCTCGGCGATGTGGGAGGGCCAGCTGTCGGCGATCCTGAAAGACCTCGGCATCACGACCCGCAAGTTCGGCCTGCTCGGGCACATCTATGCAGAGCCCGGCATCTCGTTCTCAGAGCTCGCCCGTCGCTCGCACATCACGGTGCAGTCGGCGCACACGGCCGTGCGCACCCTCGTCGACGAGGGGCTCGTCGAGGATGCCACGGCGCATGCAGGAGCCGCGAGCGACCTGCACGTCACGCCGAAGGGTGCGCACGTGCTGCAGGCCGCCCGCGACCGCCTCTTCGAACTCGACGGGGCACTCGCCCAGCGTCTGCCGAACGTGGCCGCCTCGCTCGACGGAATCCGTGCCGGGATCGTCTGACCCGTGCGCACTCTCCGCACGCTGACCCGCTGGGCGCTCGCCGCTCTCCTCGCCGCTGCAGGCGTCGCCCATCTGGCGACGCTCCGCCGGGGCTTCCGGATCGTCGTCCCGGACTGGGCGACGCGCCTGCTGCGCACCGACAAGGACACGGTCGTCGTCGTCTCGGGCGTCGTCGAGATCGTCCTCGCGGCGGCCCTCGTCGCCCTGCCCCGCGAGCGCGGGCGGATCGGCGCCGCCGTCGCGGCGTTCTTCGTCGCGGTCTTCCCCGGCAACGTGCACCAGTGGCGCACCGGGGCCTCCGCCCCCGGCCTCGACACCGACGCGCGCCGCTTCGGGCGACTGTTCCTGCAACCGGTGCTCGTCGCGTGGGCGCTCTGGTCGACGCGCGAGCGGTGACCCGCGCGCCCGTCAGCGCACCCGTCAGCGCCGCGTCGAGACGGTGACCGTGAACCGCGGGTCGCGGGCCACCTGGCGGGTCGGTCCGACGAGGCGTTCGAGCGCGCCGCGATAGCCGAGCGGTGAGTTCCAGACGCACCACAGTTCACCAACCGGACGCAGCACGCGGGCGGCGTCCGCGAACAGGTGCGGGGCGATGCGGCCCGTGACGGCGGCGCCGGAGTGGAACGGGGGATTGAGCGTGATGAGGGATGCCGAGGCATCCGCCCGTCCCTCGAGCGCGTCGGCGCGCACGACGTGCACCCGGTCCGCGACGCCGGTCGCCGTCATGGTCGCTCGCGCCGACAGGGCCGCGACGGCGGACTGATCGCACGACCACACGTGCGCTTCGGGATGACGCCGTGCGAGCCAGGCGCCGATCACACCGTTGCCGCACGCGAGGTCGAGCCACGGATCGCCGACGCTGCCGCCCGGAAGCCTTTCGGGCAGCTGCGCGAGCAGGAGCCGTGTGCCGGCGTCGAGCCGCGCGCCGCCGAACGTGCCCGCGAAGCCGCGCACGTCGACGCCGTCCACGTGCGCGGCGTCCGCCTGCGGATCGCGGCCGTCGTGCGGGCCGCTCGCGACGAGGACTCGCGACTTCTGCCGGGCGTGGGTGACATCCACGCGCGTGAAAAATTCGCCGAGCACGGCGGTCATCGCGATGCTCATGTGCTTGATGCGGCCGCCGGCGTAGACGACGACGTCGGGGGCGGCGTGTGCGGCGATGAGCCCCGCGATGTCGCGGAGCGCGTCGAGAGAGCGCGGCAGGCGCAGCAGCACGACGCGAGCGCCCCGCACCGTCGCGCCGCCCAGAGTCTCGTGCACGGCGATCCGGTCCGACAGTCCGACCCGTGCCGCGTTCGCCACGATCGCCCGCTCACCGCTCAGGGCGTCCTGATGCACCCGCACGCCGAGGCCGCCGTCCCACGCGCTGGCCAGGGCGAGCGCACCGTAGGAGTCGCCGATCGCGACGAGCTCACCGTCGCCGCAACGGCCTCGTGCCGAAGCTGACTCGTCCAAGATCAGCCGGTCGGCGGCATCGACCGCGACAAGGCCCGGCCCCTCGACGTCCGGTGTGCGCCGCAGCGCGTCGAACGGGAAGCTCACCGGCTGCCCGGGCGCGCGGACGCGCCGTCGGCCGCGGCATCCTCGTCCCACGCCGACTCCGCATAGCGGAGGCGAGCGTCGGCGGGCACGCACTCGTCGCCGATGCGGATGCCGGGGGCGATGAGACCCGCCGCGCGCAGCTGGGTCAGCCGCTTGACCGCGCGGCGGCGCAGCTCCCACGGGTCGATCGTGTTGACGTGGATCTTCGTGCCGCCCTCGAACCCCGCCGGATTCGAGATGCGCCACTTCAGCACGACGCGCCACGGCATCGGCCACGGGGCGCCCGGGGGCCGATAGTGCCATTCCTCGTTCGTCGGGACGAGGGGGCCCGTCGCGGCATGCAGGGCGTGCAGCAGGTCGGAGACGGCGCGCACCCCGGCATCCGTGTGCGCCTGCGGCAGGTTCGCCTCGGAGGTCGAGTACACCTCGAACGCGGGGTAGCGGTGGCCGATGCCGGCGAACGCCACGGCGCCGTCGGTCGCCGCGACCAGCAGTCGCTCAGACACGGCGAGATCCGCGATCTCGCGCTGGTACAGGTCGCGTTCGTGCGAGAGCAGACGCAGCTCGTGATCGACCTGCGGGCCGTGCTCGTCGATCGCGACCAGCTGCTTGTGCAGGTGCTCGAACGACGCCCCGGCCGGGCGCAGCCAGTTCTGGAACACTGCGACGTATGCCGCGTTCGGCTGGGCGGCCTGGATCTCGGCGAGGGAGCGCACCGTGAACGCGATGTACGCGGCGTGTTCGTCGGGGGTCAGCGTTCCCGCCGAGGCGAGCTCGTCGTCGGTCGTGGCGCCGTCGACGACGTGCCGGCGGGCGACGATCACATCGTGCGACCCTCCGAGCAGGTCGAGCGCCGCCTCTTCGAGGGAGACGTCGTCGTCCGTGGCCGCGGCACGGATCGCCGCGAGCGTCTCGATGTGCGCCTTGCCCTCGGGCGTCGAGAGGTACTCCTGCGCCCATTCGACGACCCACGACGGCTGACGGAACCCATGGTTCTCGCGCCAGTACTCCGCGGACACGATCTCGAACAGATTGCCGAAACGCCGGAACTCGGCGACGGTGTCGAACAGTTCGGCGGCGGGCACGTGACGCAGTTCGAGGTGATCGGCGCCGACGAGGCGCGTCTTCTCGGGGGTCGTCTCGAGGTAGCGCGCGCTGCAGAAGGCGCACAGGCGGTCCGATTCGCCGGGCGCGAGCGTGCGGGTCGCCTCGCGGGGGGTGGCGATGGGGCGGTTCGCGCGGCCGGGCACCGTCCAGACGCGCGTCCCCGTGAGCGGGCCGACCTGCTTCACCGTGCCGTCGGGCAGGCGGCGGATCGGGGATGCTGCACCGGTGCTCACGCGCCCCAGCCTACCGGGCGGTCCCGGCGCCGCCCGGGCGGCACCCCGGCACGGGTCGAATCGTAGAGAGGGGTGCCCGGGGCGCCACTCGGAACGGCGGGTGCCTGCCAGCCCGCCGCGAGGCGCGCGTGTCAAGGGGGCGCGGGCGGCGTCGCCGCGCGGCAGGATGGCGCCTATGAAGACGTTCGCGCGCTGGCTGCTGGCCGGCGGAATGGTGTTCGCCGGGCTCAGCCACCTGTTCTGGGCGCGCAAGGACTTCCAGGCCCAGGTGCCCGAGTTCGTCACCGACGTGCTGCCGATCGACAAGGACGGCGTCGTCATGGCGTCGGGCGCGGTCGAGATCATGCTGGGCGCGGCGCTCGTGGTGCTGCCGAAGGAGCGACGGCGCATCGGCGCCATCCTCGCGGCGTTCTTCGTCGCGGTCTTCCCGGGCAACATCGCGCAGGCCGCCGGGCAGCGAGCGGCGTTCGGGCTCGACAGCGACCGCGCGCGCATCGCGCGCCTCTTCTTCCAGCCGGTCCTCGTCGCCTGGGCGCTCTGGTCGACGCGCGACTGAACGGCTCGCGCCCCGAACGACGGCGAGGGATGGATGCCAGGTGGCATCCATCCCTCGCTCTGCGAACACTGCTGTGTCAGCGCCGCGTCGGCACCTTCACCGCGCCCGTCTCGGCGGCCACCCGCTCGCGGTCGACACGGTCGATCTCGCGCAGCGAGATGCCCTTCGTCTCGCGCATCGAGAACACCGCGACGAGGGTGATCGCGGCGGCGATCAGAAGGTAGACCGCGATGCCAACCCAGGATCCTGTCTCGGACAGGATCGTGGTGGCGATGATCGGGGCGAGCGAGCCCGCGATGATCGACGTGACCTGGTAGCCGAACGAGACGCCCGAGTAGCGCATGCGGGTCGGGAACATCTCCGACATGATCGCCGGCTGCGGCGCGTACATGAACGAGTGGATGACGAGGCCCAGGCAGATCGCGAGCACGATGATGACGGGGTCTTTCGTGTTGAACATGGGGAAGGCCACGAAGCCCCATGCGGCGGCGGCGATCGCTCCGACGCCGTAGACGGGCTTGCGCCCGATGCGGTCGCTGAGGCGCCCGACGAGGGGGATCACGATCATGTGCACGACGTGCGCGATGGCGATCATGCCGAGCACCTCGCCGGTGTTCATCTCGAGGTATTTCTGCAGGTACACGATCGAGAACGTCACCACGAGGTAGTACATGATGTTCTCGGCGAAGCGCAGGCCCATCGCGGTGAGGATGCCGCGGGGGTAGCGCTTGAGCACCTCGAACACGCCATAGCTGACCTCGTCTTTGGCCTCGACCTCTTTCTGCACCTCGAGGAAGATCGGCGCATCGGTGATCTTGGTGCGGATGTAGTAGCCGACCGCGACGATCACGACCGACAGCCAGAACGCGACGCGCCAGCCCCACGCGAGGAAGTCGTCGTTCGAGAGGGTGCGGCTGAGCACGAGCAGCACGATCGTCGCGATGAGGTTTCCGATCGGCACCGCCGCCTGGGGGAACGACGACCAGAACCCGCGGCTCTTGTCGGGGGAGTGCTCGGCGACCAGCAGTACGCCGCCGCCCCACTCGCCGCCGACGGCGAAGCCCTGCGCGAAGCGCAGCAGCACGAGGAGGATCGGGGCGAGGTAGCCCACCTGCTGGAAGGTCGGCAGGCAGCCCATCAGGAACGTCGCGACACCGACGAGGATGATGGCGACCTGGAGCAGCTTCTTGCGGCCGTACTTGTCGCCGAAGTGGCCGAAGACGATGCCGCCGAGGGGGCGGGCGACGAACCCGACCGCGTAGGTGATGAACGCGGCGATGATGCCGGCGTAGGGGTCGTCGGACGGCGGGAACATGAGCGAGCCGAAGACAAGGGTCGCGGCGGTGGCGTAGAGGAAGAACTCGTACCATTCGACGATGGTTCCCGCCATCGATGCGGTGACGACCTTGCGAAGACCCGATGTCTTCGCCGGCGCGTCGGGGGACGTGACGTCAGCCATGCGCTGATACCTCCTTGTAGAGCGCGGACGGCACCGATGAGGTGCCGGTCAGCGACGCTACCTGAGAGGCGGTTCAGGTACAAGGGCCAGTTCTGCACACGAGATGTGCATCACTGCACGGGAAATCAGCTTCGGGCGCGCTCCGCTGTGTGCAGACGCACGCGCACGATGTTCGTCGACTCATCGATGTCGGCGACGTCGGGGTGGGCTTTCACGAAATCCGAGAAGGAGCGGTGCCCGAGCGCCTTCTCGCTGAACGACGGGTCCATGCGCTTGAGCAGGTTCTTCACCGCCGACAGGTGCACCCACTCGTCGTCGGTGCGCTCCCGCTCGAGGATCAGCGCACGGCGCAGCAGCTCGGCCTCGGGGGCCGGGTGCGGCTCGTCGGACTTCTTGCGGCGGCGCGAGCCGGTCGTGGTCACGGTGGCCGTGGCATCCGTCTTCTTCTGTGCCGCGGCGGGCGGTACGACCCCCGGCAGCGAGTCGTACGAGTCGAACTGGTCGCACGCCGCGGCGAGCGACTTGGCGGTCGAGCCGGCCACTCCGACGCCCACGACGAACCGGCCGAGACGCTTGCAGCGCTGCGCGAGAGGCACGTAGTCGCTGTCGCCCGCGACGATCACGACGTGCGTCAGATCGGGCAGGCGGAACATGTCTTCGACGGTGTCGACGGCGAGGCGGATGTCGGCGCCGTTCTTGGCGTAGGCCGCGGCGGGGAACAGCTGCACGAGGTCGACGGCGCGCGCGACCAGTTGCGAGCGGTAGAAGGCGTTCACCGGCGATGACCAGTCGGCGTAGGCGCGCGTGAGCACGAGCGTGCCGAACGAGGCCGCGTAGTCGATGATCGCGCCCACGTCGATCGTGGCGTCTTTGAGCTTCTGCGCGATCTCGGGCGCATCGGGGTTGGCGATGATCTTCTGCCGGTCGGCGGAGTAGGAGTTACGACCGTGCACACGGTCGTACCAGCTCATCACGATGTTGTCGAAGTCGAGGTAGACCGCGACGCGGGGGTTCTGGGGGTCGGGCATGTCAGCGCTCTTTCGGGTAGGTCACGCCCAGCTGGGCGCGGATGTCGTCGAGGGTGGCCATGATCGCGATCGATTCGTCGAACGGCAGCAGGCCGCTGTCGGTGCGGCCCTCGCGGATCAGGTGCTCGGCGTAGAGCGCCTCGAACTGCATGCCCCGGCCGTCGACCTCGCTCGTGTATTCCTCGATCACGGTGCCGTCGTACGCGATGACGCGGAACGACGTGGGCGTGTACCAGACGCGGTCGATGTCGATGCGCGCCTCGGTGCCCACGAGGTGCGCCGTGTTCGGGCCCGCCGCGCGGGAGCTCACCGCGAGCGACGAGACGGCGCCGCCGGCGTGCTCCGCGGCGATGGCGACCTCGGTGTCGGCGCCGGTCTCGGCCAGGCGTCCCACCGCGCGCGCCGTGGCGATCGGCCCGAGGATGTCGACCGCGAACGAGACCGGGTAGATGCCGAGGTCGAGCAGCGCTCCGCCGCCGAGTTCGAGCGCGTTGAGCCGGTGGCTCGGATCGCTGGGGAGGCGCTGGGTGTGGTCGGCCGAGACGATCCGCACCTCGCCGAGCGTGCCCGCGGCGACGATCTCGCGGATGCGCACCATGTGCGGCAGATACCGCGTCCACATCGCCTCCATGACGAGCAGGCCCCGCGCGGCGGCGAGGTCGCGGAGCGCGCGCGCCTCGTCGGCGTCGAGGGTGACCGCCTTCTCGATGAGCACGTGCTTGCCCGCTTCGAGGGCGAGCGTCGCGTGTTCGAGGTGGTGGCTGTGCGGGGATGCCACGTAGACGATGTCGACGTCGGGGTCGGCGACGAGCTCGTCGTACGAGCCGTGCGCGTGCGGGATGTCGTACTGCTCGGCGAAGGCGCGCGCTGCCTCGATGCGGCGCGACCCGACGGCGGCGACGTCGAGGCCGGCGGTGCGGAGATCGGCGGTGAAGGCGTGTGCGATCCCGCCCGTCGCGAGGATGCCCCAGCGGATGTCGGTCATGCGTCGAGCCTAGCCGCCGCACCTTCGCGGTCGCCGGGGGCGGATCGCCCGCGGGGCTAGGCTCGTGGGGTGACTCCGACCGACGACGCCGCGATCGCCCGCTTTCGCGAACTGCTGCAGATTCCGACCGTCTCCCGCACCGACGAGTCCGAGATCGACTGGCAGCCGTTCGACGACTTCCTCGCCGCGCTCGTCAGGCTCTACCCGCACACCCACGAAACGCTCGAGCGCGAGGTCGTCGACGGGCATTCGCTGCTCTACCGGTGGCCCGGGGCACAGGCATCCGACCCGCTCGTGCTCATGGCGCACCTCGACGTCGTGCCGGTCGTCGACGAGGAGTGGGATCACCCTCCGTTCGCCGCCGAGATCGTCGGCGAGGGCGCTGACGCGGCGATCCACGCCCGCGGCGCGATCGACGACAAGGGGGCGCTCGTCGCCATTCTCGAAGCCGTCGAGCAGCTCGTCGCGGAGGGCTTCGCGCCCGCACACGACGTGTACCTGTCGTTCGGTCACAACGAGGAGACGGCGGGCGAGGGAGCCCAGGCGATCGTCGCGCTGCTGACCGAGCGGGGCGTGCGCCCGGGGCTCGTCATCGACGAGGGCGGCGCCGTCGTCGATGGGGCCGTGCCCGGAGTGACCGTGCCGACGGCGATGATCGGGGTGGCCGAGCGCGGCGTCATGACCGTGCTCCTCACCGCGCGCGAGACCGGCGGGCACGCCTCGACACCGCCGGCGATGCCCGCGACGGCGCGGCTCGCGCGGGCGATCGACCGGCTGCACAGGCATCCGTTCCCCACCCGCATCGCGCCGCCCGTGCGCGCCATGTTCGCCACCCTCGCCCCGCACACCCCGCAGCCGCTGCGCTGGGTCTTCGGTCACCTCGGTCTCACCGGTCCCGTGCTCGCCGCCGTGCTGCCGCGTCTGGGCGCCGAGACCAACGCGATGGTGCGCACCACGGCCGTCGCGACCGAGCTGTCGGGGGCGCCGGGTGAGAACGTGCTCGCGACGACGGCCCGCGCCTCGGTGAACATCCGCCTGCTGACCGGTGACACCGTCGCGGGGGCCGCCGAGCGGGTGCGCCGTGTGATCGCCGACCCCGAGATGCAGATCGAGGTGCGGCACGGCTCAGACCCCTCGCCGGTGTCGCCGTGGCGCGGCGAGCCGTGGCGGCGCATCGCCGGCGCCGTGCGCGACGCGCTGGGCGACGAGATCGTGACGACCCCCTACATCCAGCTGGGCGCGAGCGACAGCCGGTGGTTCACGGCGATCAGCGGGCACGTGTACCGCTTCACCCCGTTCCACCTCACGCGCGAAGAGCGTGACGGGCTGCACTCGCACAACGAGCGCATCCGCGTCGACGTGTGGCTGCGCGGCATCGGCTTCTACCGGGCGCTGGTTTCGGCGAGCTGACCGGGGGATGCCCGGGGTCGGGGATGCCCCGCGTCAGGGGATGAGCACGACCTTGCCGTCGGCGCCGGCCTCGACCAGGCGGTGCGCCTCGGCGGCGTCGGCGAGGGGCAGCTCGGGGCCGAGCTCGACCGAGAAGGCTCCCCGCGCGATGAGCGCGGCCGCGACCGGGATCGCCTCGGCGCGCCACGCCTGCTGCTGACCTGTGAGGGGCTCGGGGCTGCCGCCGCTGAAGGCACGGATGCCGAGCCCTGAGGCATCCGCACCGCGCACGAGCGTCGCGATGCGGCTCTTGTCGGCCACAAGTGCGATCGACTGCTCGAGGGCCTCGTCGGTGCCGACGAGGTCGATCGCGACGGTCACCCCCTGCGGCGCGAGCTCGCGCACCCGCTCGACGACGTCGGCACCGTAGGGGAGCGGCGTCGCGCCCAGCTCGCGCACGCGGTCTGCGCGGCGATCGCTCGTCGTGCCGAGCACGGTCGCGCCGTACAACCGCGCGAACTGCACGACCGCCTGCCCCACCGCGCCCGAGGCGGCATGGACGAGCACCGTGTCGTCGGCGCCGATCGCGAGCGAGCGCACCGTCTGATAGGCCGTGCCGATCGGGATGCCGAGGGCAGCGCCCTGCGCCGCGCTCACTCCCTCGGGGCGGCGGACGACATGCGCCGACGGCACGATGAGATCGGTCGCGTACGCGCCGTGCGCGCCCCACACGATCACCGCATCACCGGGGCGATAGCCCTCGACGCCGTCGCCGACGGCGGTGACGACACCCGCGGCATCCGACCCCACGCGCCGCGGCTGCGTGATCGGCGGCGACACGCGGAGGCCTGAGCGCAGCTTCAGATCGAGCGGATTGACGCCGGCGGCCTCGACCCGCACGGCGACCTCGCCCGGGCCGGGCGCCGGCACATCGACGTCGATGTCGATGACGGTGAGGACCTCCGGCCCTCCGAGTTCGGTGTACGCGATCGCGGTGCTCATGGTGCGTCTCAGACTATGCCCGCCCGGTGGGCGCGGGGTGGGGGTGAGCCGAGGTCAGCCGCGGGCGGCGAGGGCCTTGGTGATGCGCTGCAGCGAGACCGGCTCGGCGGTGCCGAGCTGCTGGGCGAAGAGACTGACGCGCAGCTCTTCGAGCAGCCAGCGGGCGTGCGAGAGTTCAGCGGGGGCATCGGGGGCGAGAGGCGTCGTGCCCCCGGCATCCGTGTATAGCGCCGCGGCACGCTCGAACTCGGTGAGGCGCTGGCGGTCTCGGCCGGGACTGTCGGCGAGGGTCTGCACGCGCACGAGCGCGCCCTGCAGATAGCGGGGGAGGTGCGCGAGCCGGGCGAGCCCCGTACGGGCCACGAAACCGGGGAACACGAGCCCGGCGAGCTGCGTTTTCACGTCGCCGAGCGCGGCGAGCAGGGTCATGGAGTTCTGCGCCTTCACCGCGCATTCGACGTCGCGGTGCGCGGTGAGGATGCGGGCGGTCAGCGACACCGCCGCGAACAGGTCGTCGACGACGGCGGCCGACAGGGCATCGCGCACCGCGGCGAACTGCTCGGGGGTGCGCACGCCCGTCGGTGCGACGCGCGCCATCACCGCGTCGGCGACCGCGACCCGGGCGTCTTCGATCAGGGCTTTCGCCGAGGGGTAGGGAGAGGTGGCGAGCGAAAGCTTCTCGGCGGCGGTGAGGTGCTCGAGCACGTACGCGCTCGGCGAGGGCACGGCGAGCAGCAGCAGGCGGCGGACGCCCGCGTGGGTGAGCCGTGACGCGCGCTCGGGCGTCGACTCGATGCGCAGCGCCACGGCATCCTTCTCATCGACCAGCGCCGGGTAGCCGCGCACGACGCCCCCGGCGACCCGCGTGTCGACGACCTCGGGGAGCGTGCCGAGATCCCACGACGTGATGCCCGACCGCTCCGCGAGCGCCGCCGCGCCGCCCTGCCCGGGGGTTGTCCCATTTGGGGCGGGCGTTGTCCCAGAATGGGTCGCTTCCGCGCCCTCCGAACGACCATTTGTGGGACGAGCCACCCCGACGCCCCCGCCGGGCGTCGCGCGGGTCAACGAGCGGGCGACCTGTTCGCGAGCCCGCCCGGCGAGCCGCTGCTGCAGGTCGACGAGGTCGCGCGAGGTGCCGACGGTGCGCCCGCGGTGGTCGACGGCGCGGAACGTCATGAGCAGGTGCGCGGGCACGCGTTCGACCTCGAAGTCGGCGGCGGTCACGGGCTGGTTCGCGACCCGCTGGATGCGTCGGGCGAGTGCGTCGCGCAGGGCCAGTGCGGGAAGCCCGCGATGGTGTTCGGGGCCGTCGCCGGTGAGTTCGTCGCCGAGCGTCGCCGCCCAGTCGGCCGCAGGCACGACGTGACGACGGATCGCCTTCGGCAGCGCACGCAGCAGCGCCGTGATGAGTTCTGCCCGCAGCCCCGGCACCTGCCAGTCGAAGCCGTCGGGCCGCAGCCCGGCGAGCAACGGCAGCGGCACGATCACGCTGACGCCGTCTTCGGGGTCTCCCGGCTCGAACCGATACGAGAGCGAGAGCACTTGGTCGCCCTGTTCCCACCGGCCCGGGAACGCACGGTCGTCGGAGCGCCCGGCGTCGTCTTTGAGGTCGCTCTCGGTCATGTCGAGCAGGCGTGGGGTGCGGGTGGATGCCTCGCGCCACCACCGCTCGAACGAGCGCACGTCGAACACGTCGTCGGGCACGCGGGCGTCGTAGAAGGCGAACACCGCCTCGTCGCCCACGAGGATGTCTCGGCGGCGCTCGCGCTCTTCGACCTTCTCGAGGCGGCGGCGCAGTTCGAGGTTGCGACGCTCGAACGCGGTGAGCTTCTTGTCGAG
Organism: Microbacterium paulum; assembly: GCF_015707995.1. Taxonomy (GTDB): domain Bacteria; phylum Actinomycetota; class Actinomycetes; order Actinomycetales; family Microbacteriaceae; genus Microbacterium; species Microbacterium paulum. The sequence continues at coordinate 20,800 of NZ_JAAGRY010000013.1, read as the reverse complement.
GTGCGCCGTGTTCCACTCGCCGTCGACAAGGGCGTGGCGCAGGAACAGCTCGCGCGCGAGCGGCTGGTCGATGCGGGCGAGCTGCACCCGCCGGCGCGGGATGATCTCGACGCCGAAGAGGGTCACCTTCTCGGCCGCGACGGCGGCCCCGGCATCCTTCGACCAGTGCGGATCGCTCAGCTGCCGGTGCGCGAGGTCTCCGGCGAGCTCTTCGGCCCACGCCGGATCGATCGCGGCGACGGTGCGGGCGTAGAGGCGCGAGGTCTCGACGAGTTCGGCCGCCATGACGGCGTCGGGCGAGGCCTTGCGCAACGCCGACCCGGGGAAGATCGCGAACGTCGCGCCGCGCGCGCCGCGGTACGACGCGAGCTGCTTGCGCTTCTTGTCGGGCCCGGTCTTGCCGCGGGCTGCCGCAGCGAGCGACCGCGTGTCGAGGATGCCGATGTGCGAGAGCAGGCCCGCGAGCATCGCACGGTGCACGAGGGCCGGGTCGGCGGTGGGCGCGTCATCGGCTTGCTTCGGCGAACCTTTCGCCCCCGTCAACTGGCGCAGTTGGCGGTGCACATCGAACCATTCCCGCACACGTACATAGTTGAGGAACTCCGCGCGGCACAGCCGCCGGAACGCGCTCGAGCCGAGTTCGCGCTGCGCGGTCTGCAGATGATTCCAGAGGTTCAGCAGAGTGAGAAAGTCGCTCGTCGGGTCGGCGAACCGCGCGTGCATCCGCTCGGCCTGCTCGCGCGCGGCGCCGTCCTCGGCAGACGGACGTTCTCGCACGTCTTGGATCGACAGCCCCGACACGATCGCGAGCACCGGTTCGGTCACATCGAGCCGGCGGGCCTCGACCAGCATGCGTGCGAAGCGGGGATCGATCGGCAGGCGGGCGATCTCGCGCCCGATCTTCGTCAGCCTGCGCGCGGAGGTCACGGCGCGCAGTTCGGTGAGAAGCTCGAACGCGGCTTTCACTCCGCGGCTGTCGGGTTTCGTGAGGAACGGGAAATCCTCGATGTCGCCGAAGCCCAGTGCGAGCATCTGCAGAATGACCGAGGCGAGCGAGGTGCGCAGGATCTCGGGCTCGGTGTACTCGTGCCGCGCAGAGAAGTCTTCTTCGCTGTACAGGCGGATCGCGATGCCGTCGGAGGTGCGGCCCGCGCGCCCGGCGCGCTGCTGTGCGGATGCCTGTGACACGGGCTCGATCGGCAGCCGCTGCACCTTCGAGCGCACGCTGTAGCGCGAGATGCGCGCCGTGCCCGCATCGACGACGTAACGGATGCCCGGGACGGTGAGGCTCGTCTCGGCGACGTTCGTCGCCAGGATCACGCGGCGGCGGACGCCCGCGATGCGCGGGGGCTCGAACACGCGGTGCTGTTCTGCCGCCGAGAGGCGGCCGTAGAGCGGCAGCACCTCGGTCGGCCGGGCGTCTTTCGCGTACATGCCGCGCACGGCATCCATCGCGTCGTGGATCTCGGCCTCACCGGGGAGGAAGACGAGCACGTCGCCGTCCGACTCGCGGTCGAGTTCGCGGAGCGCCGAGAGGAGGGTGTCGACGTCGTCGCTCTCGCCCTCCTCGGCGGCGCCGTCGACGGGGGAGCGGTAGCGGATCTCGACCGGAAAGGTGCGCCCCGAGACCTCGACGATCGGCGCCGGTGTGCCCGCGGCATCCGCGAAGTGCTTCGCGAAACTCTCGGGGTCGATCGTCGCCGACGTGATGATGACCTTCAGGTCGGGGCGCTCGGGGAGGATGCGGGCGAGGTAGCCGAGGAGGAAATCGATGTTCAGCGACCGCTCGTGCGCCTCGTCGACGATGATCGTGTCGTAGCGCCGCAGCAACCGGTCGCGGTGGATCTCGTTGAGCAGGATGCCATCGGTCACGAGCGCGACCTTGGTGTCGGCGGAGACCTGATCGGTGAAGCGCACCTTGTAACCGACGGCGCCCCCGAGGGGAACCTCGAGCTCGTGCGCGATACGTTCGGCGATCGTACGGGCGGCGATGCGGCGCGGCTGAGTGTGCGCGATCTTCGTGCGGCCGAGCTCGAGACAGATCTTCGGGAGCTGCGTGGTCTTGCCCGACCCGGTCGCCCCCGCGACGATCACGACTTGATGCCCCTCGATCGCGCGCGCGATCTCTTCGCGCGCGGCGCTGACGGGCAGCTCCGGCGGGTAGGAGATCACGGGTTCGGGGGAAGGCATAGCCCTCCATCGTATCGCCGGCCGCAGGAGGAGCGCGTCGCGGGCGCGACGAAGCGCGAGATCTCGACGATCGCGTCGACGTACGACGTGAGCCTGTCCGGGATGTCGCCGAACGGCATGGCGAGCACGACGAGAGCGAGCCTCTTCGTGTCGAGCTGGGGGTACCAGTACTGCGGGACGAGTCGGCACTCGGGGAGCTCCGCGCCGTCCTCGACCTCGGCGGTCGACATGGTGAGCGGTGCGAGGAGGAGTTCTGCGATCAAGGCCGCCGTCAGTGGGCGCCGGGGAGTCGGGGCATCCTCACAGCTTGTCGAGGTCTGCGCGCGTCAAGCCATGCCGGCGAACACTGCGACGAGACGCGACTGCGCGATCGCCACCGCATCCCGGAACGATCGTCACCGCGCGGGCTCAGTCCGCGACGATGGGTTCGATGAAGCGGGAGACCTCGACGATGGCGTCGAAGTAGGACAGCAGAGTGTGCGGGATGTCGCCGAGGGGAGTCGAGAGCACCGCGAGGACCAGGTGCTTGGAGTCGGGCCGCGGATACCAGTACTGTGCGACGAGACGGCGCTGTGTGAACTCCTGGCCGGCCTCGACCTCGATCACCTCGTCGACGCGGTGCACGCGCACCACCTCGCCGTCCGTGAAGGGGCGCCGGACGGCGGTGGGCGCAAGATCGGGGGCGATGGTCGGCAGGCTCTCCTCGAGGACGGCGAGCACGCGATCCGGTGATGTGCCGATGGCGGGACTCATCCGCACGCGGTCGTCGTCGTACAAGGTGAGCGTCGCCGACATCGGCTCACCGGGGGCGAGTTCGGTCTGCAGGAGCATCAGGCGCGCCCGTGCCTCGCGCGCGGTCCGCGCGGCGACCACGAGGTCGTCGCGCAGCCGCCTGCGCGCCGTCGCCTCTTGGTCGCGGGTTCCGAGCGTGCCGCGGGCGACGGCGGATGCCGAAGCGCTCGCCGCTTCGTCGGATTCGAGGTCGACCGGCCACCACGTTCCGATCAGGCGGAACGCGAGCTCGGGCACATCGTGAGGGGTCATCCTCCGAGTTGATTCAGGTCGTCGAACGGGACCACCAGCGCGCCGTCGATCCGCAGCGCCGAGACTCCGCTCGGCAGCCCCGCGATCGCCGGTTCGAGATCGAGGAGCCGATCGGGGTCGTCGGCGTCCCGGGCGATGAGCTGCAGCATGTCGGCGGATCCGCCCGCCGAATCTCGGATCGCGGTGAGAACGGCAACGAGTGTGTCGGTGGTGACCGGCTCGTCTCCGGTGACGCGGATCACGACCGTCAGCTGACGGGCCGCTCCGGACTGGCTGAAGGACACGCTGCTCACGCGTTCGACGCGCGGGTCCGAGGCGGCGACGGCGTCGTAGACGGGCTGGAATGCGTGCACGGTGCTCTCCGTGTTGGTCGGCGTCGGGGTCGACGGTGCGGCGGTGGGCGTGCAGGCGACGAGCGCGGCACCCAGGATGACGGCGGCGGCGACGGCGATGATGCGGGGGGCGACGAACGGGGCGGTCACGTCAGTTCTCCTGCCAGGAGTAGTAGCTCTGCTCATAACCATACGCATGGGGGTCGCCAATGAAGTACCGATCGAGGTCCGCGCGATCGGTGGCGGGCACCTGATCGATGTTCGACTGCAGTGTCTGGTTGTAGGCGGGGGCGTAGTGGATGCCCTCCAGGCCCTTGGAGGCGAGGGGCGAGGCCTCGTGGATCGTGGTCCAGTTCGGCTTGTCGCCGAAGGAGTAGCCGCCCGTTCCGACGGCGATGATGGTATCCAGCCGTGGCACGGGGTCCCAGTCATGCTGCACCGAGACGACCGTGGTCGACGAGGGGATCGGCATGCTGTCGATGGGCGCGCCGGCCACGACGACCGCGTCCCAGTTGTAGTCGGAGTTGTAGGCGGCCATGTGGCCCGCCACGATGCCGCCCTGGCTGAAGCCCACGAGCATCACCGGGTCGTCCGCGCCGACGCCGGCCTGCTTCATCGCCTCAAGGATTGCGCGCTCGTACTGGGAGCGCAGCGACGGGGTCATCATGAGAGCGAGGTTGCTGTCGAGATCGTTCGTGGCGCCCTGATCGCCGTTGAAGCGCGACAGCCATTCCTGCGTGCTGGGCAACGCGACCCGCCACCGCACGGTTCCATCCGCATCGACGACCTTCGTGACGCCGATGACCGACTCGTTCGCGTTGTCGTCCGTCACCTTCCCGTCGGGTCCGTACGTGTAGATGTGGCCGAGCGAGTCGACGTATCCCGCGTCCTTCAACGCGGTGGCGAGATCGGCGGGCTGGCCGAGGTACGTGTCCTGCTCGGCATCCGACCGGGTGTACTCCGAGACCTTCGGCGTGGGCTTCAGCACGTCGGAGAGGATGCTCGCGAGCAGGAACCCGGCGAGGATGCCGACGACGAGCGCGGCGATCAGCGGCCCGATGACCGGGATCATCGACAGCAGGGCGTAGACGAGGACGAGGATCAGCACCGTGCCGAGAATGGCGAGCACGGTGGAGACGAGGCGCTGCAGCTCGTCCCAGAGATCCTGCAGGAAATCGCCCACCCACTTTCCGAGGTCGGCGAGCCACGAGCCGACGCCCGCGAAGAAGTTGCCGACGTGGTCGAGCCAGCTTTCGTTAGTCGCGTCGATCGCGCTGTCGATGAGCGCCATGGCGCGCTGCGCGGCCGCCTCCATGTCACGCCGCGCCGCCTCGTGGTCGTCGCGGGCGGTGGTGGCTGCCGTGTCGTAGCGGCGCGCCGCGCGCTGCGCGTCGGCGAGGTCGCGCTCGGCGGCCTCGATCGTGCCGACGGGCGCCGCGGCGTCTTCGAGGCTGCGGACGTGACGCGTGAGTGCGGTCACGCGTGTGTCGGCCTGCCCCGCATAGCTCTCGGCGGTCTCTTCGGTCTGGTCGGCGGCGTCGGCGCGGCGGTGCGCGTCGCGCAGGACAGCGGCATATTCGACGAGCGCCGTCGCGGTGCCGGAGTAGCGCCCGTAGGCCTCGTCGAGGGTGCCTGCGACGTCGCCGCTGCGCTCGCGGACGGCATCCAACGACTTCGCGGTGCTCGTGTAGGCGAGGGCACGCAGGTCGTCGGCGGCACGCTGGATGCGGCTCGCGGATGCCTGGTACGTCGAGGCGCGCTCGGCGAGCGCGGTCGGGTTTCCGGGAAGAGCCATCAGTGGTCGCCTCCGTTCGAGGACGGCGGGGTGGGGGCGGGGCCGGGAGTGGGGGAGGGCACAGGCGCGGGCGTGGCCGGAGAGGTCGCGGGGTGCGCTGCGATCGCCGCGTCGATCTCTCTGTTCATGGCTCCGTCGCCGAGTTTCGACTGCTCGAGCGACGCGGCGAGGTCGGTGTCGAGATCGTCGAAGGTGTCGACCACGGCGCGCAGATAGTCGGCGATGGTCGTCAGATTCTCTTCGAGCTTGTGGCGCGCGATGTCCCACTTGCCGCCGAAGTCACGCACCTTGCCGGCGAGCCCGTCGTGCCCGGTATAACCGGCGGTCTCGTCGGCGATGCGCTCGGCGGTCGTGAAGTCACCCGCGATGCGTTCGGCGCGCGACGCGCTCGCGGTGAGTTCTGCGACGTCGATCTTCAGGTCGGACATCGTTCCTCCTCGTCGGAATCAACATAGGGGAGCGGGCGTGAGGCGGCGATGGGGAGAACTCCCCATGTCGCGCGTCGGGCCGGTCAGACCCAGCCCTGCATCCAGTTGTGCAGGCGGTAGAACTCGTACGGCACCTGCATGCCCGACCACAGCGGGTACCAGAAGATCGACAGCACGACCGCGACGCCGAGGAAGACCAGCACGACCCGCCGGCCGGTGCGCCGGCGGGTCGCACTCGCATGCGCGGGCCCGCTCACCGCCTGTAGCGCGAAGGTGAGCGCGAGCAGGAGGAACGGCCAGATCGCGATCGTGTAGAACTGGAAGATCGTCCGCTCGGGGTACGCGAACCAGGGCAGCCACGTCGCGGCGATGCCGACGAGGACGAGCGCCTGCCGCCAGTCGCGCTCGAGCGTGAAGCGGTAAACCAGGTGAATCGCTGCGGCGATGCTCGCATACCAGAGCAGCGGGTTCGGCATGCTGTAAAGGATGTCGAGGCATCCGGCGTCGCCGCCCGTGCACCCCGACTGGCCGCCCTGCGTGGCCTGCGCGTACATCGAGGTGGGGCGCAGCAGCAGCGCCCACTGCCAGGCGGGGCTCGCGTAGCTGTGCGGCGAGGTCATGCCGGTCATCGAGTGATAGATGGTCTCGTGGTACTTCCAGAGGCTCTGCAGGCTGAGCGGGACCCACGAGAAGAAGCCCGTCGCGGGGTTCGCGTCGGCGGCGTGCCGGTCGTAGCCGCCGTCGCTGAGCAGCCACCCCGTCCACGAGGCGAGGTAGACGACGAACGCGACCGGCACGAGCAGCACGAAGGATGCCAGTCCCTGACGCACCGCGTCGGTCGGCCAGAACACGACGCCGAGCCGTCGACGCTCGAGCGCGTCGGTGACGACGAGGTAGAGGCCGATCGCGGCGAGCACCCACACGCCCGACCACTTGACCGCGGTCGCCGCTCCCGCCGCCGCTCCCGCCGCGACGATCCAGGGCCGGTTCCAGATGATCGCGCCCCACATCGGCGGCTCGACCCCGCCGTCGGCGGCCGTGCGCTCCCGCCGCGCCGTGCGCGCCGCGAGCCGATCGAGCATGCGCGCCCGGTCGAGTGCGACGAACCAGAACGCCAGCAGGATGAACAGGGCGAGGAAGACGTCGAGCAGGGCCACGCGGCTCATCACGATGCCGAGTCCGTCGATCGCGAGCAGGAACGCCGCGACACTCGCGAACACCGTCGAGTTCGTCAGCGTCTTGGCCAGCAGGAACAGCACCAGCACGAGGGCCGTGCCCGCGAGGGCGGTCGAAATGCGCCAGCCGAACGAGTTGTCGGGGCCGAACAACCACATGCCCACGCCGATCAGGTACTTGCCGAGCGGCGGGTGCACGACGAAGCTCGCGGTCGTCGTGAAGATGTCGGTCTCGCCGGCCGCGAACCTCGCGTCGGCGCCCTCGGGCCACGTCGCGGCGTAGCCGAGGTTCCACTGACTCCAGGCATCCTTCACGTAATACGTCTCGTCGAAGACGAGGGCGTGCGGATGCCCCAGGTTCCACAGGCGCAGCACGGCGGCGAGCACGGTGATCAGCAGCGGCGCGAGGCAGCTGTACAGCCGCTGCAGGCGCGGATCGCCGGCGACGCGCGTGCGCCACGCGTCGTAACGCGACGGTCGCCCGTCGCTCGTGGCCGGCAGCAGCGGCACCTCCGTCGTGGTCACGGGCACCAGCCTATGCTGGGGCGGTGATCATCCTCGCCGCGACGCCCATCGGGAACCTCGGCGACGCGTCGGCGCGCCTCATCGCGGCGCTCGAAGCCGCCACCGTCATCGCCGCCGAAGACACCCGCACGGCGCAGCGGTTGCTGCAGGCCCTCGGGGTCGCCAACCGGCCGAAGCTCGTCGCGCTGCACGATCACAACGAGCGCCAGCGTGCCGCCGAGCTCGTCGCGCGCGCGCGTGACGAAGACCTGCTCGTGCTGAGCGACGCCGGCATGCCGACCGTCAGCGACCCCGGCTACGCGCTCGTCGCGCTCGCCGCGGCGGAAGACGTGACCGTCACGGCGATCCCGGGACCGAGCGCCGTCGTGACCGCGCTCGCCGTTGCGGGACTGCCGACCGACCGGTTCACGTTCGAGGGGTTCCTGCCCCGCAAGACCGGCGACCGCCGCCGCGCGCTCGCGGGGCTTTCGGGTGAAGCGCGCACGATGGTGTTCTTCGAAGCCCCGTCGCGCCTCGCCGAGACGCTCGCCGCGATGGCGGATGCCTTCGGCCCCGGTCGCCCCGCCGCCGTCTGCCGCGAGCTGACCAAACTGCACGAAGAGGTCGTGCGGGGCGGCCTCGGCGACCTCGCCGCCTGGGCCGAAGACGGGGTGCGCGGCGAGATCGTGGTCGTCGTCGGCGGCGCCCCCGAGCGCGAGGTGTCGCGAGGCGACGCCCTCGCGCAGGTGCAGGCGCTCGTCGCAGCGGGCACGCGCCTGAAGGATGCCGCGGCCGAAGTCGCCGCGCAGACCGGGCTCAGCTCGCGCGAGCTCTACCAGGCGGCGCTCGCCGCGCGCTGAGCGCGGCGCGGCGCGGTCACTCGGGCGGTGCCCCCAATTGGACGAACGCCTCGGGGTCGATCTCTTCGAGAGCCGGTGAGGCCGCAGAGATCGGCGGTGCGGTGACGCCGGGCAGGGCGAAGGCGGCGAACGACGTCCCCTCGGCGCGGACGCGCACCGCTCCGTCCGCGTCGACGTCGAGCGCCGCGTCGCCGTAGAGGCGCTTCGCCGCGGCGGCACCGACGATGAGAGGGGCCTCGACCCGGGCATCCACACCGCCGCGCGTCGCGACGACGAGCACGCTCTCGGCCGCGCTCTCACGTACGAACACGACACCGGCGTCGTCGACGTGCAGCCAGCGCAGCCCGCCGGTCGACAGTGCAGGGTGCGTGCGGCGCAGCGCGATGAGTTCGCGGTAGAGCGCGATGCGCGCTGCGATCTCGGGCTCGGCCATGCGATCCCACGGCATCGGCGTGCGGCTCATCTCGCCGTCCACGCCCTCGAGCCCGAACTCATCCCCGGCATAGACCACGGGAATGCCGGGGAGAGTCATCGACAGCCCGAGCGCCACCGGCACCGCGCCGGGCGAGGCGTACGTCGCGAAGCGTGCCGTGTCGTGCGTGTCGAGCGCCGACATCGTGCCGCGCTGCACTCGCCACGGGATCTGGCTGGTGAAGCGTTGGAACTGCTCGACGAACTGGCGTGCGCTGTATCGCGGCATACCCGTCGGCAGCCCGAAGAACCACATGTCGTCGCTCAGCTCGCCGTGGAACCCGTAGTGCGGGATGCGCCGCGGGTCGGCCAGCCACGCCCACACGCCGCGGGTGAACGCCGGGTAGGTCATGCCGCCGTGCCAGGCGTCGCCCTGCAGATCGGATGCCGCGTCGTTGGTCGACTCGGCGAGCAGGAGCGTGTCGGGGTTCACGTCGATCATGGTGCGGCGAAGCGTCTGCCGTACCTCGGCGTTCAGATCGACTCGGCCGAGCCGGCCGGTCATGTTCGCGACGTCGATCCGCCAGCCGTCGATTCCGTACGGGGCACGCAGCCACTGCGCGACGACGGAGTCCGGGCCCTCGATGAAGCGGCGGCGAAGCTCGGCGCTCGACCAGTCGAACTTCGGCAGGGTGTCGGCGTCGAGCCACGTCTCGTAGGTCTCGTTCGCCTCGTCGTGAAAGTAGTAGAACGCGCTCTCCGGCGCCTCGGGGTGCCCGACAGCGGCACGGAACCAGTCGTGCGCGATGCCCGAGTGGTTGGTCGTGAGGTCGCCGATGATGCGGATGCCGCGCGCGTGCGACGCCTCGATCAGGCGGAGGTAGGCGTCGTCTCCGCCGACGAGCGGATCGACGGCGTCGAAACGCGAGGCGTCGTACCGGTGGTTGGACTCCGCCGGGAAGATCGGCGTGTGGTACAGCGCCGTGACCCCGAGGTCGGAGAGATGGTCGAGCTTCTCGGCGGCGCCGTCGAGATCGCCGCCGTAGAACTGGCGCCCGCGCCCCGGGTGCACCGGGTCGAGCGGTTCGTCCCATGCCGCGGGGATCGCCCAGTGCGGCGCGGGTCGCGCATCGGCGGCCTGTGAGCGGGCGAACCGGTCGGGGAAGATCTGATAGAGGACGGTGTCGTCCATCCATGCCGGCGGCGGATTCTCGGCGACGAGGGCGAAGTCCTGCCCGTCGAGGGCGTCGACATCGGTGAGGCCGCCCTGGTTGAGGATCTCCACCCGTCCGTCGGCGAGCACCAGATGGAAACGGTAGCCGTGCCGAGGGTTCGCGACGACGATGTGCGCGGTCCACCACTCCCATCCGTCGGCCGCGCCGTCGCGTGAGGCCTCGACCCAGACCGGTTCGTGGTCGGGGTTGGAGCGGACGAGCACCCGCCCCACCGCGTCGTAGCCCTCCGGCACGCGAAGTCGTACGGCGACCTCGTCGCCGAGGGCGGGTGCAGAGTGCGAGACGTACAGGGGCGAGCCGTCGTGGTGCGGGCGGCGTGCGGCATCCATCATGAGGACCTCCGGTTGGGTACCGACTCCGACGTCGGCGAGATGCGACGTGGTTGCACGCGAGCGCGTGACAGAGCCCCTCAGTTGTGTTGTCAGTCTACCGAGTGCCATCCGATGTGGCCACGGCGCGCTCAGTGGGTCACTTCACCGAACCCGCCGTCAGTCCGCCGACGATGAACCGCTGGAGCGACAGGAACAGCGCCATCGGCAGGATCGCGGCGAGGACCGCACCGGCGGCGAAGACGCTCCAGTTGCGCGCGGTCTCTTGCGAGACGAACTGGTAGAGCCCGACGGCGAGCGTCTGCTTCTCGGGGTCGACCAAGATGACCGACGCGATGAGGAAGTCGTTCATCGTGCCGATGAATGAGAGGAGGCCGATCACGGCCAGGACGGGGGCGACCAGGCGCAGGATGATCGTGAAGAAAATGCGCGCGTGACCGGCGCCGTCGATCTTCGCGGCCTCGTCGATCGATGCCGGGACGGTGTTGAAGAACCCGTACATGAGGAACGTGTTCACACCCAGCGCGCCACCGAGGTAGACCATGATGAGGCCGATCTGGGAGTTCAGACCCAGCGCCGGGAACACGTCGCTGATCGCCGACATCAGCAGGAAGATCGCCACGACCGCGAGCAGCTGCGGGAACATCTGCACGAGCAACAGCGTCAGAAGCCCCGCGCGCCGGCCACGGAAACGCATCCGCGAGAACGCATAGGCGGCCAGGGCGCAGAGCACCACCGTGAAGAACGACGTGGTGAGCCCGATGAAGATCGAGTTGACGAACCACGCCCCGTAGGGCCGGAGCGGGTCTTGGAACAGCGCGATGTAGCTGCCGATGTCGAAGTTCGAGAACAGGCTGTTGGCCGTCAGCAGGGTGCCCCCGGGGTTGAGGGAGGCCGACAGCACGTACACGAGCGGGAACGCCGAGAAGACGATCATGACGATGCCGACCAGGTGCCGCCATCCCGTCTCGCGGAACCAGCGGCCGAAGGGCCGGCGCGGCTCTTTGGCGCCGGGGACGCCGGCGTCGCCCCACTTCTTGCCGGTGCTGCCGCCGTCGCCGGACGAGGACGCGACGGATGCCGCGGGAACCGCTTCTTGGATGCTCATGTCAGTTCAACTCCTCGAGGACCTTGGTCTGGCGGAAGCTCAGGTACGAGATGACGGCGACCAGCACGAAGATGATGATCGAGAAGGCGCTCGCCAGACCGTAATCGCGCTCGGCTCCCACGAACGCGACCTTGTAGACCATCGAGATCAAGATGTCGCTGTGCCCGACGTTGATCGACGCGTCGGGAATGCGGGGTCCGCCGCCGGTGAGCATGTAGATCAGGTTGAAGTTGTTGAAGTTGAACGCGAACGACGAGATCAGCAGCGGTGCGACGGCCACGAGCAACAGCGGGAACTTGATGTAGCGGAAGATCTGCCACACGCCCGCGCCGTCGACCTTGCCCGCCTCTTGGATGTCTTCGGGGATCGATTGGATCGCTCCCGTGGTGACGAGGAACATGTACGGGTACCCGAGCCACAGGTTCACGATGAGGATCGAGACCTTCGCGAGGAACGGGTCCTGCAGCCAGGGGATGGATGCCCCGCCGAGCAGCGTCTGGTTGATGAACCCGAAGTCCTGGTTGAACATGCCCGCCCAGACGAGTGCCGACAGGAACGCGGGGAACGCGTAGGGGAGGATCATCACCACGCGGTAGTACTTCTTGCTCTTCATGCGGGGGTCGTTGAAGACGATCGCGAGGAAGAGGCCGAGGGCGAAAGTGGTCGCGACCGACAGGATCGCGAAAGCGAACGTCCAGATCGTCACCGCGATGAACGGACCGCGGATGGACTCGGTGGTGAAGGCGCGGACGAAGTTGTCGAGGCCGACCCACACCTGCCATCCCGTCGCAAGGGTCTGTCCGTCATCCGACACGAACGAGCCGTTGCCGTTGTCTTTGTAGACGACACCCGTCTCGGTGTTCGTCATGGTGTCGGCCGTCGCATCCCAGGCGAGGGTCGAGGTGTATTGGTAGGCGACCGACCCGTCGCGGGTCTGCAGGGTGCCGTCGTTCGGATCGTCGGAGAACGGGACGGCCAGCGCGGTGATGGCCGACTGGTTGGCGACGATCTGCGCGAAGTTCAGGGTGGTGTAGCCCGGGAGCGAGATGGCCCGGTCTCCGCTGAACTGCGCGTCGTCAGCCGGCTCGAGCGGCCGATCCGCGCCGCCGACGAGCGCGTCGCCGTCGGGATCGGTCACGAGGAAGAAGTAGGAGCCGTTCTGCTCGACGATCGAGAGCGGGTAGGTGGGGGAGTCGTCGACGCGCTGCTGGTTCTGGATGAGCAGCGCGTTGACGGCGTCGTCCTTCGTCGAGACGTGGCCCGACCTGTAGTTGGTGAACGCGATGTAGATGCAGAAGAGCACCACGAAGATCTGGAAGACGAAGAGGAAGACGAGGCCGGGGGTGAGGTACTTCGCCGGCAGGAGTCCTGGCTTCAGATAGATGACGTTGATGAGGAGGATCGCGGCGGCGATCAGCAGCGGCACGAGGAAGCCGCTGCCGATGAGGACGAGGATCGCGTAGATCCCCATCGCGTCGATGATGCCGAGGCAGACGATCTTGACGAGCCAGACCTTCCACCCCGCTCCGGCGGCTTCGGCCCAGGCCTCGGCACGCTTGCGCTTGCGTCGGGCGGCGCGCTCTTCAGCAGTGATATGGGGGCGCTCGATGTCGAGCGTGGGGCCGGTCATCGTCGACTCCTATCGGATGAGGGGGCGCGGGGCTGCCGCGGGCCTGGGGAAAGAATGCAAGAGGAGGGGCGGCGTCCGCAAGGGACGCCGCCCCCGGTCAGGGTCAGCCGAGCTTCGCCTGGATGGAATCAGCCATCTTGACCCAGTCACCGGCCGGGTCGGACGAGCCCTTGATGAGCGCGGCCTCGGTCTTGCCCCAGTCATCCCACACCGAACCCATCTCGGGGATGCTCGGCATCGGCACGGCGTTCTGGCCGACGGCCGCGAAACCGGCGACGATCGGGTCGGACTGCGCCGCCTTGAACGACTCGGTCAGCGCGGGCGGACGCCCGCCCGCCTCGAACAGCTTCGTCTGCACGTCGGCGGTCGCGATGTAGTTCACGAGGAACTCGTTGGCGATGAGCGCGTTGTTGCTCTTGGCCGACAGGAAGAACGCCTGCACGCCGGCGAACGGCTGGGCCGTCTGCCCGCCCGCGCTCGGGATGGCATCGACGGAGACGTCGATGCCGGCCTTCTGAGCGTCGGCGACGTTCCACGGACCCGTCAGGAAGTACGGCGACTTTCCGGCGTTGAAGGCCTCTTTGGCGAGGTCGCCCGACAGGTTGAGGTTCAGCACCTTCGTGCCGGTGTCGCCCTGCGCGGTGAGCCACGCGGCGAAGCCCTGGCCGGACTCGTCACCGATCGTCAGCTTCGACGCGTCGTACGAGCCGTCGGCGTTGCGAGCGAAGACCGAGCTCCCGAAGGAGGTCTGGAACGGGTAGAGGTGGTAGGGGTCGGATGCCTGGGGGTCGAGGCCCACGACGAACGGGTACTCGGTGCCCGCGGCACGGCCGGCGGCGATCATCTCGTCGTAGGTGGCCGGGGTCGACGACGCCAGCGCGGTGTTGCGGAGGATGGCGATGTTCTCGATCGCGTACGGCAGTCCATAGGTCTTGCCGTCGTAGGTGACCGCCTCGACGGCGACCTTCTCGAAGTCGGCGGACTTGTCGCCGAGCTCGACGGGGGCGACGATGCCGTCCTTGACGAACGCGCCGATCCAGTCGTGGCCGCCGATCGTGATGTCGGGGCCCTTGCCGGAGGGAACCTGCGCCGTGAACTCGTCGCGGATCTTGCCGTAGTCCTTGACGACCAGGTTGACCTTGACGCCCTTCTCCTGCTCGAACGTCTTCGCGACGTCTTCGAGCGCGCGGGCGCGGTCGGCGTCGACCCAGACGGTCAGCGTTCCGCTTGCGGCGGTGCCGTCGTCGGTCGGCGTGGCCGTCGTCCCGCTGCTCGAGCAGCCCGCCAGGGCGAGGATGCTCGCCGCGACGACCATGCCCGTGGCGAGCATGCCCTTCTTCTTCACCTTCATCGGTGTGCCTCTCTTCATTGCGGCGTGAGGCCGATCGTGCGTCGGCCCCGTCGCCTGGTGCTGTCACCGCGCTGAACGCGCGCAGTGCCATTGTGCGCTCCGTGAGCCCGTCGGTGAGGTGTTCGTTATCGAACTGTGACCGGTCACAGGTTTTGTGGTCTGACCAAGATAGCACGCCGTAGCGGAGGGTATAGTCGGCTGTCGTGAGCTCGATCGGCAGTGCGAGAAAACCCACGATCCGCGACGTGGCGGCGGTCGCGGGCGTGTCGCACGGCACGGTCTCTCGGGTCATCAACGGCGGGCACTGGGTTTCTCCCGAAGCGCGCGCCGCCGTCGAAGAGGCGATCCGCACCACGGGGTACACCGCCAACCACGCGGCACGCACCCTCGCGACGGGCAAATCGAACTCGCTCGCGTTCTTGTTGACCGAGTCGCAGCAACTCCTCTTCTCCGACCCGACGTTCGCGCTCCTTCTCCGCGGCGCGACGGCGGCGCTCGCCGAGCGGTCGATGACGCTCGTGCTGCTCATCGCCGACACCGCGCAGGAGCAGCTCAGCGTCGAGCGGTACGTGAGCGCGGGACACGTCGACGGTGTGCTGCTGGTGTCGTCGCACGCATCCGACTCGCTCCTTGCCACGCTCGTCGCCACCGGTGTTCCGACCGTGTGCTCGGGGATTCCCCAGCAGGGCGATGTCGTCGTGCCGCACGTCGCCATCGACGAGATCGAGGCGGCGCGGACGATGACGCGTCATCTCATCGAGCGTGGACACCGCCGGATCGCGCTCATCACCGGACCCCTCGACACGCCGGGCGGACGTCTGCGTCTGGAAGGGTTCCGAGAGGAGCTCGGCGATCGTTTCGACCCGGAGCTCGTCGAAACAGGCAGCTACGAGGCGGCGAGCGGCGACGCCGCGATGGAGCGCCTGCTCGAACGCGCACCCGACATCGACGCGGTCTTCGCGGCGAGCGACGTGATGGCCGTCGGCGCGATCGAGGCCCTTCGCCGTGCCGGGCGCCGCGTGCCCGAGGACGTCGCCGTCGCGGGCTTCGACGACTCGGGGCTCGCCGAGACCCACCGCCCTCCGCTCACCACGGTGCGCCAGCCCTGGTCGCAGATCAGCTCGACGATGGTCGACATGGTGCTCGACATCATCAATGGCACACCCCGCGAGCCCGTCGTGCTGCCGACGAGCCTCGTCGTGCGCGAGAGCGCTTGAGCGCCGTCACACGCCGATCGAGTTCCGGAGCCCCAACTAGAATCGACGGGTGAGCACCGGTCAGTCCTTCTACATCACGACCCCGATCTACTACCCGAGCGATCTGCCGCACATCGGCCACGGGTACACGACGGTGGCCGTCGATGCGCTCGCCCGGTGGCACCGCCAGTCGGGTGACGACACCTGGATGCTCACCGGCACCGACGAGCACGGCCAGAAGATGCTCCGCGCCGCCGCCGCCAACGGCGTGACGCCGCAGGAGTGGGTCGACAAGCTCGTGACCGAGTCGTGGTTCCCGCTGCTCGAGACGCTCGACGTCGCCAACGACGACTTCATCCGCACGACGCAGCCGCGCCACGAGGAGCGCGTGCAGCAGTTCGTGCAGACGCTCTACGACCGCGGCTACATCTACGCGGGCGAGTACGAGGCGCTGTACTGCGTGGGCTGCGAGGAGTTCAAACCCGAAGCCGAGATCGTCGACGGCACGGGCGCGTTCGAAGGTCTCAAGGTCTGCGCGATCCACTCGAAGCCCCTCGAGCTGCTGCAGGAGAAGAACTACTTCTTCAAGCTCAGCGAGTTCCAAGACCGGCTGCTCGAGCTCTACAAGACCGAGCCCGACTTCGTGCGGCCCGAATCGGCGCGCAACGAGGTCGTCTCGTTCGTGCGGTCGGGGCTCAAAGACCTCTCGATCTCGCGCTCGGCGTTCGACTGGGGCATCACCGTGCCGTGGGACCCGTCGCACGTCATCTACGTGTGGGTGGACGCCCTGCTGAACTATGCGACGGCCGTCGGTTTCGGCACCGACCCGGCCCAGTTCGAGCGCCGTTGGCCGGCTTTCCACGTGGTCGGAAAGGACATCCTGCGCTTCCACGCCGTCATCTGGCCGGCCATGCTCATGGCCGCCGGACTCGACGTGCCCCGCGGCGTGTTCGCACACGGCTGGCTGCTGGTCGGCGGCGAGAAGATGTCGAAGTCGAAGCTCACCGGCATCGCGCCCACCGAGATCACCGACGTGTTCGGGTCGGATGCCTACCGCTTCTACTTCCTGTCGGCGATCGCGTTCGGTCAGGACGGCTCGTTCTCGTGGGAAGACCTGTCGGCGCGCTACCAGGCCGAGCTCGCCAACGGCTTCGGCAATCTCGCGTCGCGGACGACCGCGATGATCGAGAAGTACTTCGAGGGGATCGTGCCCCCGGCATCCACCTACACCGACGGCGACCTGCGGATTCAGAAGACGGTGGCGGATGCCGCGGCCAACGCCGATGCGGCGATGGAGCGATTCCGGCCCGACGAGGCGATCGCGGCGATCTGGACGATCGTCGATGCCCTCAACGGCTACATCACCGACAACGAGCCGTGGGCGCTCGCCAAAGACGACGCGCAGCGCGCGCGCCTGGGCACGGTGCTCTACACCGCCGCCGAGGGGCTCCGCGCCCTCGCCGTGCTGCTGAGCCCGTTCATGCCCGAAGCGACCGAGAAGCTCTGGGTCGCGCTCGGCCACGCGGGTCGTCTGCAGGACCAGCCGCTGCGCGATGCCGGCAGCTGGGGCCAGCTCGCCGCCGGATCGAGCGTCAACGGTCTCGCGCCGCTCTTCCCCCGCGTCGAGCAGTGACCGATCCGTCGCAGTACGTGCGGCAGCGCGAGAAGGGTGCACGCGACGTGTCGTATCCGGCGTCACCCGAGCCGCTGCCCGTCGCGGTCTACGACAACCACTGCCATCTCGAGATCGAGGACGGCGACGGGATGTCTCTCGACGAGCAGCTGCTGCGCGCCGGCGAGGTCGGGGTCACGGGCGTCGTGCAGGCCGGCGGTGACATCGAGTCGAGTCGCTGGTCGGCCTGGGCCGCGGCATCCCACCCCCGCGTGCTCGCCGCGGTGGCGATCCATCCCAACGAGGCGCCGGTATATGCCGCGCAGGGAATGCTCGACGAGGCGATCGCGGTGATCGACGAGCTCGCGGCGCAGCCGCGCGTGCGCGCGATCGGCGAGACCGGGCTCGACTTCTTCCGCACCGAGGGCGACGGCCTGCCGGCGCAGTTCTTCAGCTTCGAGGCGCACATCGCCCTCGCGAAGAAGCACGACATCGCGATGCAGATCCACGATCGCGACGCCCATGACGAGGTGCTCGAGACCCTCGCACGCGTGGGTGCGCCCGACCGGACGGTGTTCCACTGCTTCTCGGGCGACGAGGCGATGGCGCGTGTGGCCGCCGATCGCGGTTATTGGCTGAGCTTTGCGGGCAACGTCACGTTCAAGAACGCGCAGAATCTGCGCGACGCGCTCGCGGTCACCCCCCTCGAGCGGATTCTCGTCGAGACGGATGCCCCGTTCCTGACGCCCACGCCGTTCCGAGGCCGCCCGAACGCGCCCTACCTCGTGCCGGTGACCGTGCGGTTCATGGCCGCGGAGCTCGGCATCGACCTCGACGCGTTCTGCGCCCAGCTCGCCGCGAACACCCTCGACGTCTACGGAGCGTTCGAGGACTGAGCCCGGGGCGGGGTGGCGCCTCGGGGAGTTGCTCGGTGTGGCATCCATCTTCTCCGGCGCCCGCGCGGGCGTCGGCGGCGGAATCGGGGCGTGCGCTGTGGCGGAGATCTGCGGTTCTGCGGATCGGCGCGCGCCGTGGGTCCGCAGTTGTGCGGATCTCCGCGGGTGTGCGAGGCGCGGGCGCGAGGCATCCGGGGGACGCGAGGCATCCCGGCGGCGCGCGCGGGGCAGGATGCCCGGCTGTCAGGCGGTCTCGTGGTCGCCGAGGGAGGGGTCGGGATCGTCGGCGGTGTCGAGCACGGGTTTCGCGGCGGCGATGAGCGAGAGCGAGCGCCACACGATCACGAGGGTCACGAGCGACCCGCCGAAGGCGAACCACCAGGGCGCCGTGAGGCCCCACGTCTGCGCGATGACGCCGCCGAGCGCCTGACCGATCACGAGCCCGCCGAAGACGCCGACCATGTTCACCGATGCGATGCGCCCCTGCAGATGCATCGGCACGAGCCGTTGGCGCACAGTGGTCGAGATCGTGCCCCACACGAAGGCGTACGCGCCGAAGCCGAACATGATCGCGAAGGCGATCGCGGGAGCCGTCGTCAGGGCGAAGGCCAGGTGCATGAGCACCTCGAGCGTCAAACACACGCGCATGAGCGTCGAGAACGAGACGTGCTTCTCTAGCCAGCCGAAGGCCGCGATGCCGACGAGGCCTCCGAGCGCGGAGGCCGTCGTGAGCGCCCCGTAGCCGACGGGGCCCATGCCCAAGTGCTCGGTGGCGTAGAGCACGAGGATGCTCCACGGCGCCGCCCACGTCACGTTGAACACCAGAATGATGAGCACCAGGGTGCGCACCGGCGGGTTGTGCCGTAGCCACCGCAGTCCTTCGCGGATCGGATGCGTGCTCGTGGGCACCGACGCGGCGTCTGCCGCCGCGTCGCGTTCGGGCACCGGGGTGCGCGCGATCCGCGAGATGAGCACGACGGCGAGGCTCACGCAGAGGATCTGCACGAGGAACGGCCAGAACGACCCGATCGCGAAGAGGAAGGCGCCCAGCGGCGGCCCGGCGAGCTGGTTCGCCACGAGGTATCCGGCCTGCAGGCGCGCGTTGCCGATGCCGAGATCGGCGGGGCGCACGAGCATGGGCAGCAGGGTCGACCCGGCCGTGTCGGCGAACACCTCGGCCGTGCCGTAGACGAATGCCGTGGCCAGCACGATCACGACCGTGGCGTGCCCGGTCACGAGGAACACCACGAGCGCGGCGACGACGACGGCGCGCGACCCGTTGGCGATCATCACGAGTCGGCGACGGTCGTGGTGATCGACGACCGAGCCTGCGAACAGGCCGAACAGCAGCCAGGGGAGGTACTGCATCATCGCGCCCGCCGCGACGAGAACCGGCGACGACGTCATCGAGGCGATCAGCAGCGGCGCGGCCGACAGGGCGATGCCGTCGCCCAGATTGCTCGTCCACGACGAGCCGAGCAGCCACCGGAAGCTCGTGCCGAGGCGCCGCGGCGCGACGAGTTCACCGAGCGAAGGCATCCCGCCATCCTAGAACGGGGCGACGGCACCGGCCTCCGTCAGCGGGTCGTCGAGCCGCGCACCAGCTCCCAGGGCAGGTCGATGACGAGGGGGTCGCCGCCGGGGCCGGGCACGAGGGCGCCGAGCGAGGGGAAAACGGCGTCGGCGGCGAGCTCGGGATGCACGCACACGTGCGTGACGCCGAGGCGGTCGTTGAGCGCGCAGTCGGTCGCGCACAGCGCGACCAGTTGCACATCGCGGGGGATGACGAGGGGCATCGCCTCGAGCTGCAGGTAGACCTCGGGGCCGTCTTCGCAGAAGGCGAGGAGCGCGTCGGCCCCGGCATCCAACGCATCGCGTACGCGGCGGGCCAGCGTGCGATGCGCCGCATCGACCTCGAAGACGAGCGGTTCGACGGCGTGCACGGTCGACCACGCCGAGTAGCCGGCGCGGGCGATCTCGTCGCGCGGGTGGTCGCCCTCGTCGACGAGCAGTGCGACGCGCTGCGCCCCCGACGACGCGAGGTGTTCGAGCGAGGCGCGCAGCGCCGCGTCGTAGCCGGTGCGGATGCTGAGGGCGCGGTCGACGTCGACGTACAGGTCGCGAGCGATCACGGGCAGGCCGCGCGCGGCGGCGGCGCGCAGCAGATCTTTGCCGGTGCGGGCGTCGGCGAGGTAGAGGGCGTCGAGCTGCGCGGTGGCGAGCAGGTCGGGGCGCGAAGCGGGCAGCACCGTCACGGTGAAGCCGTGCTCGGCCGATGCGCGCACGAGCGCGTTCAGCTGCAGGTTGTGCGCGAACGCCCAGCTCTTGGCGGCCTCGTCGTCGAGGTCGGCGGGCATGACGAACCCGATCGACATGGTGCGGCCGCTGCGGAGCGCCGCGGCGTGCTTGTTGGGGGAGTAGCCGAGCTCGGCGGCGATCGCCTTGATGCGCTCACGCGTTTCGGGGCGCAGGTTGCCGCGGTCGTTGAGCGCCTGACTGATCGCCGCGGTCGACACGCCGGCGCGCTCGGCGACGTCGCGCAAAGTCACGCGGCTCATTCGCGCTCCCGGGGTGGATGGTGAACGTGGTGAGCGGGCGCGCCGGGAGCATCCGGCGCGGCCGCAGTTCGGGGGGAGTGGGCAGAATCGGGGGCGCCCGTCGCGTCGGCGGCGGTCTCGCCCGCCGCGCCGTCGTCGCCCGCCGC
>NZ_JAAGRY010000012.1 GCF_015707995.1 Microbacterium paulum | reverse complement strand
GGCGCCGTCGGGGCGGGTGCGCGCGGGTGCGGCGGGGCGCACGATCACGCGCACGCCGCCTTCGGCGGGCTGCACGAGGTCGACACGGCCCGGCCCGAACCCCTCGAGGCCGCGCGCGACGGCTTCGATCTCGGCGGTGGCGAGCGGCAGATCGGGGGTCTCGATCACCCGGTGGCTGCGGGCGGCGAACGGGCCGATGCGGCCCTCGTCGTCGACGTGCAGGCTCACGCGGGTGCGCCACCCGAGCGCGCCCGGGGCCTCTTCGCCGGGTTTTCCCGCGGGTGAGATCGTCGTCACCGGCTCCGCGATGCCGCCGAAGCGCAC
Organism: Microbacterium paulum; assembly: GCF_015707995.1. GTDB lineage: Bacteria > Actinomycetota > Actinomycetes > Actinomycetales > Microbacteriaceae > Microbacterium > Microbacterium paulum. The sequence continues at coordinate 59,266 of NZ_JAAGRY010000012.1, read as the reverse complement.
GAGCGCATCGTCGAGCACACGCTTTTTCAGCACCCGCTGCTCGGCGAGGTCGATGTGGCCGAAGTCCGCCCCGCCGGGGCGATCGGCCGGGGCGACGCTCACGTCGGCCGCGGCCCACACGTGCGGGCGGCGGTGCGGCGAGGCATCCAGCACATCGACGATGTCGGCGCGCCAGAATGACGCCTTCGACGCGTCGGTGAGCTCGGCGCGCACGCGCTCGCCCGGGATCGCCCCCTCGACGAAGACGACCCGCCCCTCGTGCCGCGCGACGAACACGCCGCCGTGAGCGACGTCGGTGACATCGAGATCGAGAGATTCGCCGGGCTGCATCCCTCGACTCTCCCACACCCCCGCGCCCGCTCTGGCGCCCTCCCTTACCGAAACGGCATGCAGCGCGCCAGACGCCGCATCGCCTGCCGCGCTGCATGCCTTCTCGGGGTGGAAGCGGGCGGGCGCGGGGCGGGCGGGCGGGGCGGTTTACGCTGGGGCGCATGCGCGTGTGCCTGGCATCCACTTCTCCCGCCCGCCTCATGCTGCTACGGCAGGCGGGCATCGAACCCGAGACGCGCTCCCCCGCCGTCGACGAAGAGGCGGTCATCGCGGCGATCGAGACCCACGAGGCTCGCACGCTCGCGCCCGACGAGCACGTGCTCGTGCTCGCACGGCGCAAGGCCGCCGACGTCGCGGCGACCGTCGCCGCCGAAGATCCGCAGTTCGACGGCATCGTGATCGGCGGCGACTCGATGTTCGAGCTCGACGGCGCCGTACTCGGCAAGCCCTACACCGCCGAGGTCGCCGCCGCGCGCTGGCGCGCGATGCGCGGGCGCACCGGGGTACTGCACTCGGGCCACAGTGTCTACCGCATCGCCCCCGGGGAACCGGTGCGCGAGGCGCACGCCGTCGCCGCAGCCTCGGTCACCTTCGCCGCCGACGTCACGGATGCCGAGATCGACGCCTACGTCGGCACCGGCGAGCCCCTGCAGGTCGCCGGCGCGTTCACCGTCGACAGCCTCGGCGGAGCGTTCATCGAGCGCGTCGAGGGCGACCCGTCGACCGTCGTCGGCATGTCGTTGTCGACCCTGCGGCACCTGTGCACCGACCTGGGCGTCACCTGGACGCAGCTGTGGAACCGCACGGATGCCTCGTAGCTTGTCGCACACGATTCCTCGCTGATCTTGTGCGAGTGATCCAAAGCCGACCCGCCCGGCGTGGGTAGGCTGGCATCCATGCCTTCTCTCGACGCACCGGCGCGCCCGGCGAACCCTCGCACGATCACCAAGGTGCTCGTCGCCAACCGGGGCGAGATCGCCGTGCGCGTGATCCGCGCCGCGCGCGATGCCGGTAAAGGCTCGGTCGCCGTCTACGCCGACCAGGACCGCGATGCCATGCACGCGAAGCTCGCCGACGAGGCCTATGCCCTCGAAGGCTCGACGAGCGCCGAGACGTACCTCTCGATCGACAAGATCCTCTCGGTCGCCCGCCGCTCGGGCGCCGACGCCGTGCACCCCGGCTACGGCTTCCTCGCCGAGAACGCCGACTTCGCCCGCGCCGTGCAGAACGCCGGACTCATCTGGATCGGCCCGTCGCCCGAGGCGATCGAATCCCTCGGCGACAAGGTCACCGCCCGCGCCGTGGCCGAGAAGGTCGGCGCACCGCTGGCCCCCGGAACGCCCGGCCCCGTCTCGGGCGCCGACGAGGTCGTCGCCTTCGCCGAACAGGTCGGCCTGCCGATCGCGATCAAGGCGGCCTACGGCGGCGGCGGTCGGGGCCTCAAGGTCGCCCGCGAGCTGGGCGAGGTCGCCGAGCTGTTCGAATCCGCCACCCGCGAAGCGGTCGCGGCGTTCGGCCGCGGCGAGTGCTTCGTCGAGAAGTACCTCGACAAGCCGCGCCACGTCGAGACGCAGTGCCTGGCCGATGCCGAGGGCAACGTCGTCGTCATCTCGACGCGCGACTGCTCACTGCAGCGTCGCCACCAGAAGCTCGTCGAAGAGGCGCCCGCCCCGTTCCTCACCGACGAGCAGAACCGCACCCTCTACGAATCGTCGAAGGCCATCCTCCGCGAGGTCGGCTACGTCGGCGCCGGCACGTGCGAGTTCCTCATCGGAGCCGATGGCACCATCTCGTTCCTCGAGGTCAACACGCGCCTGCAGGTCGAGCACCCCGTCTCCGAAGAGGTGACCGGCATCGACCTCGTGCGCGAGCAGTTCCGCCTCGCCGAGGGCGGCACGCTCGACTACGACGACCCCGAACCGCTCGGCCACTCGATCGAGTTCCGCATCAACGGCGAAGACCCGGGGCGCGGCTTTCTGCCCCAGCCCGGCCGCATCCACCAGTTCAAGACGTTCGGTGGCCCCGGCATCCGCCTCGACTCCGGCGTCACCGCCGGTGACAGCGTCTCGGGAGCGTTCGACTCGCTGCTCGGCAAGCTCATCGTCACGGGGCGTGACCGCGCCGAGGCGCTCGAGCGCTCGCGCCGCGCGCTCGACGAGTTCGAGGTCGCGGGCATGCCGACCGTGCTGCCCTTCCACCGCAAGGTCGTGCGCGACCCGGCCTTCACAGCAGAAGACGGAAAGTTCGGCGTGTTCACGCGCTGGATCGAGACCGAGTTCGCGAACGACATTCCGCCGTGGGACGGCGAAGCCGAGGCGCCCGCAGAGGCCGAGCCGCGCCACACCGTCGTCGTCGAGGTGTCGGGCAAGCGCCTCGAGGTGAGCCTGCCCGACCGCATCGCCGTGGCGCCCGTGAAGATCGGCCGCCCCGCCGCCGCTCCCCCGTCGCGCCGGTCGCACGCCCCGTCGGCGTCGGCAGCCGCCTCGGGCGACGCCGTGAAGTCGCCGATGCAGGCGACCGTCGTCAAGGTCGCCGTCGCCGAGGGCCAGCAGGTCGTCAAGGGCGACCTCGTCGTCGTGCTCGAGGCGATGAAGATGGAACAGCCCCTGCAGGCGCACAAAGACGGTGTCGTCGGCGCGATCGACGCGACCCCCGGCACGACCGTGTCGTCGGGCCACCAGCTGCTGACGATCTGTTGACCGTGACGCGCGCGCAGCGGGGATCGACGGCGGTGCGGGCGGGCGTCGCCGTGGCATCCGTGCTGCTCGTCGCGGGCCTTGCGGGCTGCGGCGCGAGCGGCCCGTCGGACACCGACCGCGCGGCGTGGCAGACGTGGGCTTCGGCGATCGTCGACAGCGCGCCGGATGCCACGGTCAGCGGCACCGTCGCCGGCGGCGATCAGGCGCCCGAGACCGTCTCGTTCGCGTCCCCGACCGAGTTCCAGTCGCTCGAGCTGCGCTGCATCGGCACCGATCGGGCCGAATTCTCGCTCACGTTCGTCGCCGAGGGGTCGACCATCGACAGCCGTCAAGACATCGTCTGCCAGGGCGGCGCGTCGCGCACGGCCATCGCGGTGCCGATCGCGGTGCGCGACCTCGTGTCGCTCTCGGTCTCGGCGACCTCGGCCGACGGCGAGGGCGTCTGGACCGCCCAGCTGCGGCGCTGACCCCGCTCGGGGCAACGCCCATCGGGCGCGGGGGTCAGCCGAAGAAGTCGTCGTCGCGGTTCACGAGGTGCATCGCGCGCGTGGCATCCGTGATCGACCCGGTGAGCGAGGGGAACACGGCGAACACGCGCGAGACCTGGTCGACCGTCAGGCGCCGCTCGACGGCGATCGCGATGGGGTAGATGAGCTCCGACGCGCGGGGTGCGACGATGACGCCGCCGATGACGGTGCCCGACCCCTCGCGGGCGATGATCTTGACGAAACCGTCGGAGATGCCCATCATCTTCGCCCGCGCGTTCGCGGCGAGCGGCAGCTTGTGCACGTACCCGTTGATGGCGCCCGTCTCGAGGTCCTTCTCCTGCCTGCCGACGGTCGCGATCTCGGGGGCGGTGAAGATGTTCGCCGTGATGCGACGCCGCTCGATCGGGATCACGGTGTCGCCGAGGGCGTGGAAGATCGCGGTGCGCCCCTGCATGGACGCGACGGATGCCAGGGGCACGAACGTCGTGCAGTCGCCGGCCGCATAGATGTTCGACACCGACGTGCGGGCGACGCGGTTCACCCGGATGTGCCCCGACTCGGTGAGCTGCACGCCCGCCTTCTCGAGCCCGATGCCAGCGGTGTTGGGAATCGAGCCCACCGCCAGCAGGCAGTGGCTGCCCTCGACGGTGCGGCCGTCGGAGAGGGTCACGACGACGCCGTCGCCGACACGCTCGACCCCCTGCGCGCGCGACTTCGACAGCACCGTCATCCCGCCGCGGCGGAAGACGTTCTCGAGCACGAGCGCGGCATCGTGGTCTTCGCCCGGCAGCACCTGGTCGCGCGACGAGATGAGCGTCACCGTCGCACCGAGGTTCATGTACGCCGAGGCGAACTCGGCGCCCGTCACGCCCGAGCCGACGACGATGAGGTGCTCGGGCAGCGCCTTCATGTCGTAGAGCTGGGTCCAGGTGAGGATGCGCTCGCCGTCGGGCCTCGCGCTCGGCAGCTCGCGCGGCGACGCGCCCACGGCGACGACGAGGGTGTCGGCCTCGACCCGATCGAAGTCGGTGCCGCCGGGGCCTGTCGCCACGATCACCGAATGCGCGTCGTCGAGCCGGCCGTGCCCGGAGATGATCCGCACGCCCGCCTCGAGCAGCTGGCCGCGCATGTCGTCGGACTGCTGACGGGCCAGCGACAGCAGGCGCTTGTTGACGGCGGCGAGGTTGATCGCGACCTCGGGCTTCAGCGGCCTGCCGCTCTCGCCCTTCGCGAAGAATTCGACCCCCAGATCGGATGCCTCCGAGATCGCGACCGCGGCGTCGGCGGTCGCGATGAGGCTCTTGGAGGGAACGACGTCGGTGATGACCGCCGCCCCGCCGACCCCGGCCCGCTCGACGAGGGTGACCTCGGCCCCGAGCTGGGCGGCGGCGAGCGCCGCTTCGTAGCCCCCGGGGCCCCCGCCGAGGACGGCGACGGACGGGGAAAAGGCGAAGCTCGCTGACACCTGTCCATTCTCTCAGGCGCCCGGGCTCTCCGACGACGGGGCGAGAGGCGGCTCAGCAGACCGCCGGGTGGGGATTCTAGAGTGGAGCCATGTCTGCGTACACGAATCCTCTCGACGACCCCGCCGCCGACCCCTTCGAGGTCGCCGCGCAGGCGGCATCCGACATCGCCCGTCTCACCGGCGTCGACCACCACGACATCGCCCTCACGCTCGGCAGCGGCTGGGGGAAGGCTGCGGAGCTCATCGGCGAGACGACCGCGACGATCCCGGCCACCGAGGTCACCGGATTCTCGAAGCCCGCCCTCGCCGGGCACATCGGCTCACTGCGATCGATTCTGACGCCCGGCGGCAAGCGCGTGCTCGTCATCGGCGCGCGCACGCACTACTACGAGGGCCACGGCGTGCGGCGCGTGGTGCACAGCGTGCGGACGGCCGCCGCGACCGGCGCGACCACGATGGTCCTCACCAACGGCGCCGGCGGCATCAAAGAGACCTGGACGCCCGGCACGCCGGTGCTCATCAGCGATCACATCAACCTCACCGCCGACTCGCCGCTCGAGGGCGCGACGTTCATCGACCTGACCGACCTGTACTCGTCGCGGCTGCGCGACCTGGCGCGACAGGTCGACCCGACGCTGGACGAGGGCGTGTACTGCCAGTTTCGCGGACCGCACTACGAGACGCCCGCCGAAGTGCAGATGGCGAAGACCATCGGCGGACACATCGTCGGCATGTCGACCGCGCTCGAAGCGATCGCGGCTCGTCAGGCCGGCATGGAGGTGCTCGGGTTCTCGCTCATCACGAACCTCGCCGCCGGCATTCAGAAGACCCCGCTCAGCCACGCCGAGGTCATCGAGGCGGGTCAGGCGGCCGAGCCCGTGATCTCCGACCTGCTCGCGCGCGTGATCGGTCAGCTGTGAGCGGCGCAATGGATGCCACGGCCGCCCCGCTCGAGGGGGTGCTCGCCGCGGCGCGCGCCTGGCTCGCACAAGACCCCGACGAGGTCACCCGCGCAGAGCTCGCGGCGCTGATCAGAGATGCCGAGGCGGGCGACGCCGCGGCTGCCGACGACCTGCACGACCGCTTCGGCGCGCGCCTCGCGTTCGGCACGGCGGGTCTGCGCGGACGCCTCGGCGCAGGCAGCAACCGCATGAACCGCGTGCTCGTCGCGCAGGCCGCGGCCGGGTTCGCGGCGTACCTCGTCGAGAAGGCGGGCTCCGCGGGCACGGATGCCCCGCCGACGGTCGTGATCGGCTACGACGGCCGGCGGAACTCCGACGTGTTCGCCCAGGACTCGGCCGAGCTCTTCGCCGGGGCGGGCCTTCGCGCCATCTTGCTGCCACGGTTGCTCCCCACCCCCGTGCTCGCCTTCGCGGTGCGGCACCTGGGCGCCGACGCCGGCGTCATGGTGACCGCGTCGCACAACCCGCCCGACGACAACGGCTACAAGGTCTACCTCGGCGGCGCCGACGAAGGCTCGCAGATCGTGTCGCCCGCCGACGCCGAGATCGCCGCGCACATCGATCGGGTGGCGGCCGAGGCATCCGTCGCCGACCTGCCCCGCGGCGCCTACGAGCTCGCCGACGAAGCGGTGATCGACGCGTACGTCGCGGCGACCGCGACCGTCGCCCCGGCGCCCGCCGGCGCGGCCGGCATGAACTGGGTCTACACTGCGATGCACGGCGTGGGCTACGAGACGCTGAGCGCGATCCTGCGTCTCGCCGGCTACCCGCTGCCGGTCGTCGTCGAGCAGCAGATCGAGCCCGACGGCGCGTTCCCGACCGTCGCGTTCCCGAACCCCGAAGAGCCCGGCGCGATGGACCTGTCGTTTGCGACGGCGCGCGAGGCGGGGGCCGAGTTCGTGCTCGCCAACGACCCCGACGCCGACCGGCTCGCCGTCGCGATCCCCGATCCGGCCGCCGAGGGCGGGTGGCGCCGGCTGACCGGGAACGAGACCGGGCTGCTGCTCGGGTGGCGGGCTGCGCAGCGCGCCGCCGACGCGGGGCTCGTCGCCCCGGCATCCCTCGCCTGCTCGCTCGTGTCGTCGCCCGGCCTCGAGACGGTCGCGGACCACTACGGTCTCGACTTCCACGCGACGCTCACCGGCTTCAAGTGGATCTCGCGCGCGCCGGGGCTCGTCTTCGGCTTCGAAGAGGCGCTCGGCTACCTCGTGAACCCCGAGACCGTGCGGGACAAAGACGGCGTCTCAGCGGCGGTGGCCCTGCTCGGCATGATCGCCGAGGCGCGCGAGCAGGGGCGCACCCTCGCCGATCTGCTCGACCAGTTCGCCGCGACGTTCGGCTTCTTCCAGTCGGGGCAGGTGTCGCTGCGGGTCGATGACGTGTCGATCATCGCCCGGATCATGGCGGCCCTCCGCGCCGCGCCGCCGACGGAGATCGGCGGCGTCGCGGTGGAGCGCTTCGAAGACCTGCTGACGGGCGATGAGGATGCCTCGGCCGACGTGCCGCCCGCCGACGTGCTGCGCCTGCGGCTCGTCGACGGGTCGCGCGTGATCGTGCGCCCGAGCGGCACCGAGCCGAAGCTGAAGGCCTACCTCGACGCGCGGGGAGACTCGGCCGACGACGCCGCCGCGCGCCTCGCCGCACTCGACGCCGGCGCCCGCGCCCTGATCGCCGCCGCGCAGGCCTGACCCGGCCCGCACAGCCCTGATCTCGCCGCGCAGGCCTGACCTCGTCCCACCTGGGGCGGGGGTTGTCCCCTTCGGGGTATCCCTCGTCCCACATGTGGTCGCCTTCGGCCCCCGAAAGCGACCACTTGTGGGACACGGGTGTACCGGCGCAGGCGGACCGGCGCGGCGCGTAGGCTCGGTCTGTGCTGCTGACCGATCCCGTCGTGCTCGAGAACCCCTACGTGCGCCTGGAGCCGCTGGATGCCAGCCATGCGGCCGGCCTCGATGCCGCCACCCAGGGCCTGGAGTACGCGTGGTACACCTCGGTGCCCGCCGCGGCATCCATCGAGATCGAGCACCGGCTCGCCGACCATGCCGCGGGGCGCATGAACCCGTTCGCCGTCGTCGCGGGCGGACGGCCGGTCGGCATGACGACCCTGTGCAACATCGATCAGCCCAACCGCCGCACCGAGCTCGGCTACACGTGGCTGTCGCCGACCGTGCAGCGCACCGCCGTCAACACCGCCGCGAAGCTGCTGCTGCTCGGCCACGCGTTCGAGACGTGCGACGCGATCGCCGTCGAACTGCGCACGCACTGGCACAACCGCCAGTCGCGCGCCGCGATCGAACGCCTCGGCGCCAAGCAGGACGGCATCTTGCGCAACCACCGCTTCGGCCCCGATGGAACGCTCCGCGACACGGTCGTCTACTCGGTACTGCCGCACGAGTGGCCGACCGTCAAGCGCGGCCTCGAAGAGCGCCTCGCTCGCGGCTGACCCGCCCCACCCGCGCGCGCCAGCGCCCCACCCCAGCCTCAGCCGTCGATGACGGCGACGAGCTCGTCGAGGAACGATCCGAAGTCGGTGCCGCGCCGCACGATCCGCTGCACGCTGTCGCGCTCGCTGAACACCTCGACGAGCTGCTCGAAGACGGTCTGGAACGCCTCACGGTCGCTCTCCGAGAAGGCGACCATCGCGATCACCTGCACACGCCCCTCGCCCCACGCCATCGACGGTTCCGCGATCGCCACGGCGATGGCCGTGCGGGTGGCGGTCATGCCGAGCGCGTGCGGCACGGCGAGCGCGTCGGTGAACGCCGTCGACGAGAGCCGTTCGCGCTCCAGCGTGCGCTCGACGTAGCCGTCGTCGATGACGCCCTGCGCGACGAGCCGTGCCCCGAGTTCGCGGATGACCGACTCGGGGGTCGCGTCGGCGGCGACCCGCCCGATGAACGCGCTCGGCGAGAAGTAGCGGCCGAGTTCGCCCTGCAGGCGCGCGAGCCGCCGCCCGCGGCGCACGCGACCGGCGGCGGCCTGCACCCGCTCGATGTCGGCCTCGGTGAGGAAGGGCTGAATGCGCACGACGCGATCCGAAACGACGGGCGGGTCGATCGTCGTGAGCACCAGGTCGGTGTCGATCGCCTCCCAGTCGGGGTCGACCCGCGTCTCGACCCCGACGACGTCGACGGCCTGCCCGAGCGAGCGGTCGACGCTCGATCGCAGCAGCTCGTGCAGCTCGTAGTAGCCGGGGCACACGATCGTCGCCGTCGGAATCGCCCCGACACCGCGGCTGCGTTCCAGCCGCCCGCCGACGTGCATCGCGATGTAGGCGATCTCGTCGTCGAGGAGGGGGATGCCGAGAATCCCCCGCAGTCCGTCGGCGATGAACACCGCGATCTCGAAGATCATCGGGTAGGTGGCTTTGAGCGAGCGCGTCAGCGGGTTGCGCGACCACGCCTGCTCGCGGGCGCGCAGCCGCAGGTTCTGCACATGCAGGGCGAGGCGCAGGATGAAGTCTTCGTGGTCGACGTCGACGAGGAAGGCGACCGCGGCCTGGTGCACGACGTCCCGCACCGCCTGCTCGACGTCGGGCTCGAGGCGGGAGCGGATGACGGATGCCGGTTCGCTCGCCCCCGGCGCGACGACGCGGCTCAGCACGAGCGCGGCGAGGTGCCGGCGGTCGCCCGCACCGAGGCGCACGCCGAGGTGCTCGTCGCACAGCCGGTCGAGCAGCGCACCGACCTCTTCCTGCGCGGCGGGCGGCTCGTTCGCGACGGTCACCTCGAGCGCGCGGCCGTGCGCCACCCGGTCGGCCGTGATCGCGACGTGCAGCATGACGTCGCCGATGCCGAACTCGTTCACGAAGTAGCCGAGCGTGCCGAGCCCCGCGACGAGATCGGCTTTGAACGGCCCGAAGGCGTCGGGCCCGATCGACCCCTCACCGAGCGTGCGGCGCACGGCCGCGAGGTCGAACGCACCCTCGTCGGTCTCTTCGTGCACCAGCGTCGACAGCAGCCGGCGCTGCGCCATCTCGGTGCCGCGCAGGCGTGCGCGCGAGGCGGTGCGCTCGAGCACGATCCCGCTTCCGCCCAGCAGCGCCCGCACCCGGCCGAGGTCGCTCTCGATCGTCGCCGCGCTGACGTGAAATCCGTCGGCGGCCTCGTAGACGTCGATGCCGTCGGATGCCGCGAGCAGCGCCCGCACGAGATGGTGCACCCGCTCGCGGGGTGTGTCGGCGTCGCCCATGGCGCGGAGGGCGGCCGTGGCATCCGGCCCCGCGTGGTAGCCGAGGGGCCCCGACTCGACGACGCCCCCGCCGGGCACGCGGGCGTTCAGCGCGGTGACGTAGCTGCGGATGCTGCGCGGCGTCACCCCCACGACATCGGCGAGTTCGCCCGCCGTGATCCAGTCGGCCTCGCGCACGAGCAGCGAGAGCACCCGATCCTGCCGCGCTCTGCTCACCCGACCAGTCAACCACGCCCGGCACGGCCGGTTTCCGCCCCTGCGGAAGCGAGTGTGGTTGTCCCTTCCCAGCCCTTTCACAAGAATGGCGGGAGAGGAGGCGGATCGATGAGGATCCTCGTGGTGTGCGGCGCGGGAGCGTCGAGCACGTTCGTGGCGCAGAGAGTGCGACACGCCGCGCAAGCGGCGGGCCGCCAGATCAGCGCGGTCGCCGGCACCGAGCAGTCGCTGCCGATCGACCTCGACGCCGCTGACATCGTGCTCGTCGGACCGCACCTGCGGCACGCCCTCGATCGCATCCGCTTCGAGGCCGCGTCGCGCGACGCCGCGGTGATCCTGCTCCCCGACGATGTCTTCACCGACATCGACGGCACGCGCACGCTCGCCCTCGTCGAGGCGGAGGCCACGGCGGTGCGCCCTGAGGCGCACGACAGCGTGGCATCCACCCCCGACCACCGAACCACCCCCACAGAGAGGAATCCCGCATGACCGAGGTCACCCGCACGATCCGCATCGGATCATCGAACGGACTGCACGCCCGCCCGGCGAAGCTCTTCGCGCAGGCGGTGAAGGACTCCGGCATCCCGGTGACCATCTCGAAGGGGTCGGGCGCGCCGGTCAACGCGGCGAGCATCCTCGGCGTCATCTCGCTCGGCGCAGAGAAGGGCGACTACGTCACCCTCACCGCCGACGGCGAGAACGCGGCCTCGGTGCTCGACACCCTCGCCGAGCTGCTGACCACCGACTTCGACGAGGCCTGACCTCACCGAGGATCGACACGAAGACCCCTCGCACGACAACTGAATCGAAGGAGATCACGGACATGACCGAACTGCGCGGAGTGGGCATCGGACTCGGTGTCGCCCAGGGCCCGGTGGCCCGTATGGCGGAGCCGTCCCCCGCCCCCGAGGACGCCCCCAGCACACGCACCCCCGACGAAGAGCTCGCCCGGGTTCGCGAGGCCGTCGCCGCGGTCGCCCGCGAGCTCGAAGAGCGCGGGCAGAAGGCGGGCGGCATGGCCCGCGAGGTGCTCGAGGCCCAGGCCATGATGGCCGAGGACCCGACCCTGGATGCCGAAGTGTCGACCCGCGTCAACGCCGGCAAAACGGGCGAGTTCGCCGTCTACGACGCGTTTGCGAGCTTCCGCGATCAGCTCGCCGCGATGGGCGGCTATCTGGGCGAGCGCGCGGCCGACCTCGACGACGTGGCGCAGCGGGTCATCGCGCGCCTGCGCGGCCTTCCCGCCCCCGGCATCCCCGACCCGGGCCACCCGTTCGTGCTCGTCGCGAAAGACCTCGCCCCCGCCGACACCGCCCTGCTCGACCTCGACAAGGTGCTCGCCCTCGTCACGACCGACGGCGGACCGACCTCGCACACCGCGATCCTCGCGCGCGAGAAGTCGATCCCCGCGGTCGTCGGCGTGGCGGCGGCGAAGGACCTCGTCGACGGCGAGACGGTGATCGTGGATGCCGCGAAGGGCGTCGTCACGACGAACCCGAGCGCCGACGAGCTCGCGGCCGCGCAGCACCGTGCCGACGCGCGCGCCGCGGCGGCCTCTGCCCCGATCACCCCCGGCGCCCTCAAAGACGGCACGGCCGTACCCCTGCTCGCCAACCTCGGCAAGCCGGGCGGGGCCGCCGAGGCCGTCGAGCTCGGCGCCGAGGGCGTCGGCCTCTTCCGCACCGAATTCCTCTTCCTCTCGGCCACGCAGGCGCCGACCGTCGACGAGCAGACCGCCTCGTACACCGAGCTGCTGCAGGCCTTCCCCGGCAAGAAGGTCGTGGTGCGGGCCCTGGATGCCGGTGCCGACAAGCCCCTCGCCTTCCTCAACGACGCCCACGAAGACAACCCGGCGCTGGGCCTCCGCGGCCTTCGCGCGCTGCGTGCGAGCGAAGACATCCTGCGCGAGCAGCTCACCGCCCTCGCGAACGCCGACAAAGCGACCGAGGCGGACCTCTGGGTGATGGCGCCGATGGTGTCGACGGTCGAGGAGACCCAATACTTCGTCACCATCGCGAAGGAGTACGGCATCAAGACCGCCGGCATCATGGTCGAGGTGCCCGCCTCGGCGATCCAGGCGCGTCGCCACCTCGAGATCGCCGACTTCGCCTCGATCGGCACCAACGACCTCACGCAGTACACCCTCGCCGCCGACCGGCTGCTGGGTTCGGTGGCGTCGTATCAGGACCCGTGGCATCCCGCGGTGCTGACGCTCATCAAGATGACGGCCGACGGCGGCAAGGTCAACGGTAAGCCCGTCGGCATCTGCGGCGAGGCGGCCGCCGACCCGCTCCTCGCGGTCGTGCTCGTCGGCCTCGGCGCGACGAGCCTGTCGATGGCGCCCACCGCGCTCGCCGACGTGCGCGCCTCGCTGCTGCAGCACACCCTCGCCGACGCCCAGCGCATCGCCGAGGCCGCCCTCGCCGCCGATGACGCGGCATCTGCCCGGGCTGCAGCGCAGGCTGCGGCCGAGACCGCCGCCTGAGCGCGGCACCTGCATCACCCACCCGAAGGAGTTCGACATGACAACGGCGTCCCCTACGACAGGCACGACGGGAGGTGTCAACCGCGCACGCGTCGGCGTGCAGCGGTTCGGCACCTTCCTCTCGGGCATGATCATGCCCAACATCGCGGCATTCATCGCCTGGGGCTTCATCACGATGCTCTTCATCACGAAGGGCTTCTTCGGGGCCGAGAGCCCGTTCGGCTGGCACTGGTACCCGGTCGCCGAGATCATCGGCGGCGGCGGAAACGCCGAGACCATCGGCTGGCAGGGCGCGATGACCGCCCTCGCGAGCGGCGACAACGGAAACTTCGCCGCCTACGTCGGCCTCGTCGGCCCGATGGTGACCTACCTGCTGCCGCTTCTCATCGCGAACACCGGCGGCCGCATGGTCTACGGCGCGCGCGGCGGCGTGGTCGCCACGATCGCGACGATGGGTGTCATCGTCGGCACCGACATCCCGATGTTCCTCGGCGCGATGATCATGGGGCCGCTGGCCGCGTGGGTCACCAAGCAGATGGACCGGCTGTGGGACGGCAAGATCAAGCCCGGCTTCGAGATGCTGGTGAACAACTTCTCCGCCGGCATCCTGGGCATGATCCTCGCCATCGTCGGGTTCTTCGTCTTCGGCCCCGTCATGCTCGGCGTCTCGACCGTGCTCGGCAGCGTCGTCGACTGGCTCGTCTCGCTCAACCTGCTGCCGCTGCTGTCGATCATCGTCGAACCGGCGAAGGTGCTGTTCCTCAACAACGCCATCAACCACGGCGTGTTCACCCCGCTCGGCATCGAGCAGGCGACCGAGACCGGCAAGTCGATCCTGTTCCTCATCGAGGCGAACCCCGGACCGGGCCTCGGCCTGCTGCTCGCCTTCACCTTCTTCGGTGTCGGTGCGGCGCGCGCCTCGGCTCCCGGCGCGATCATCATCCAGTTCTTCGGGGGCATCCACGAGATCTACTTCCCTTACGCGCTGTCGAAGCCGATGACGATCCTCGCCCTCATCGCGGGCGGTGCCACCGGCGTCACGACCAACATGCTGCTCGGCGGCGGCCTCGCCTTCCCGGCGGCCCCCGGCTCGATCATCGCCGTCAGCGCCGCAGCGATCGGCCCCGGCGTCGGGAACCTGCTCGTCGTGCTCCTGTCGGTCGCCCTCGCCGCCCTCGTCACGTTCCTCATCGCGGGTGTGATCCTGCGGGCTTCGCGCAAGCGCGACCTGGCCGCCGACGCCGAGGCATCCGCGTCGTTCGAGGCGGCGATCGCGCAGACCGAGGCCAACAAGGGCAAGAGCTCGGAGGCGCTGTCGAACCTGCGCGCGGGCGCTGCCGCGAACGCCGCGGTCGGCGGAGACCAGGCGCCCACGCGCGCCGACTTCGCCGCCGACGCCATCGCGGCCGGTGCCACCCGCGCACCTGCGCACATCTCGACGATCGTGTTCGCGTGCGACGCGGGCATGGGATCGTCGGCGATGGGCGCGAGCGTGCTGCGCAACAAGATCAAGAAGGCCGGATTCGACGACATCTCGGTGACCAACAAGGCCATCGCGAACCTCGACGGCACCGAAGACCTCGTGATCACGCAGCAGCAGCTCACCGACCGCGCCCGCGGGCGCACCCCCGACGCGATGCACGTCTCGGTCGACAACTTCATGAACTCGCCGAAGTACGACGAGGTCGTGAACCTGGTGCGCGAACAGCACGAGAAGAACTGACGAGAGCCCCGCGCGGCCGGGCCGGCACCACGCCCTCGGCCGCGCGGTCGCTCCCCCACACGTATCCCGCCCGCAGTCCCACAGAAAGAGCAACATCATGACGCAGAGCGTGCTGACGATCGACCAGATCCGTATCCACCCCGGATCGGTGAGCAAAGAAGAGGCGATGCGCGAGGCGGCGGGCATCTTGCAGGATGCCGGGGCGGTGACCGCGGCCTACTTCGATGCCATGCTGCAGCGCGAGCAGACCGTCTCGACCTACATGGGCAACGAGCTGGCCATCCCGCACGGCACGAACGAGACGAAAGACGCGATCCTCGATTCGGCGCTGTCGTTCGTGCGCTACGACGGCGGGATCGACTGGGACGGGCGCGACGTCACCTTCGTCGTCGGCATCGCCGGCAAGGGCGACGAGCACCTCGAGATCCTCTCGCAGATCGCGCTGATCTTCTCCGAAGACGAAGAGGTCGCCCGCTTGAAGGCCGCGGCGAGCCCCGAAGACCTGTTCGCGCTGCTCTCGTCGGTGAACGGCTGAGGCGCGCCATGAAAGCGGTCCACTTCGGAGCCGGCAACATCGGCCGCGGGTTCGTCGGTCTGCTCTTGCACGAGGGCGGGTACGAGCTCGTCTTCTCCGACGTCTCGGCGCCGCTCGTCGAGGCGATCAATGCCGTCTCCGAATACACGGTGCACGAGGTCGGCGACGGGGGCACCGATAAGGTCGTCACCGGGTTCCGCGCGATCGACAGCTCCGCCGACGCGCAGGCCGTCATCGACGAGGTGTCCACCGCCGACGTCGTGACCACCGCGGTCGGCCCGACCATCCTGCGCTTCGTCGCGCCGCACATCGTCGCAGGCCTCGCCCTGCGCGACCCGGCGCGCCCGGCCCTGCAGATCATGGCGTGCGAGAACGCGATCGACGCGACCGATCTGCTGCGCGAAGAGATGCAGAAGCAGGCCGGCGACGGGTGGGACGCCGTCTCGGCGCGCGCCGTGTTCGCCAACACCGCCGTCGACCGCATCGTTCCCGCGCAGCCCGCCGGCGAGGGCGTCGACGTCACCGTCGAGCCGTTCTACGAGTGGGCGATCGAGAGGCATCCGTTCGGCGACCAGCCGCCGCACATTCCGGGGGCGCACTTCGTCGACGACCTCGCGCCCTACATCGAGCGCAAGCTCTTCACCGTGAACACGGGCCACGCCACCACGGCGTACTACGGCGCGCAGGCGGGGATCGAGAAGATCTCCGACGCGCTGGCCGACCCCGAGATCGCCGCGAAGGTCGAATCGACCCTCGAAGAGACCTCGGCTCTGCTCGAGGCGGTGCACGGGTTGGATGCCACGGAGCTCGCAGACTACCGGGCGACGATCCTCCGCCGGTTCGCCAACCCGGCCCTGCCCGACACGGTCGAGCGCGTCGGCCGCCAGCCGCTGCGCAAGCTGTCGCGCAACGAGCGGTTCGTCTCCCCCGCCGCCTCGGCGGCGGAGCGCGGGCTGCCGACGGCGGCGCTCGTCGCGGCGATGGGCGCCGCTCTCGCCTTCGACGTGCCGAGCGACGAGCAGTCGGTCGAGCTGCAGCAGCGCTTGCGCGACGAGGACGCCGCCGCCTTCACGACGTCGGTGACCGGTCTCGAGGCGGGGCATCCGCTCTTCGCCGCGGTCGAAGAGGTCGTGCGCGGGCGCCAGGGCGAGCTCGGCTGAGGCGCGCCCCGGCCCGTAAACTGCGGCCGTGACGAAGAAACGCTCCCGAGGCCGCCGCATCGTCCGCTGGACCCTCGGCATCGTCGGCGGTCTGCTGGTGGCGGCGATCGTCGGCATCCTCGTCTACAGCCAGGTGGGCGTCATGGCCGCCGAACCCGAGCCGCTCGCCGCCGTACGCGCCGACGAGCGCATCGCGATCACCGACGACAGCGCGGCGATCGTGCTCGCGCCCGCGGGCGCCTCGGAGACCGGCGCCGGCCTCGTGTTCATCCCGGGCGCGAAGGTCGATCCGTGGGCGTACGCGTCGATCCTCCTGGGCCTCGTCACCGACGACGGGCTGACCGTCGTGATCACGAAAGCGTGGCTCAACCTCGCGTTCTTCGACCTGCGGCCGCTGTCGACCTTCACCGATCTCGCGCTGGGCGTCGGCTCGTGGATGGTGGGCGGGCACTCCCTCGGCGGCGTGAAGGCGTGCCAACTGGCATCCGATGCCGAGGCGCTCGTGCTGTTCGCGTCGTACTGCGCGAACGATCTGTCGGCCTCGGGGCTGCCGGTGCTCAGCCTGTCGGGGTCTGAAGACGGGCTGTCGACCCCGCAGAAGATCGCCGACGCGCGGCACCTGCTCCCCGCCGACGCGACCATGGTCGAGATTCCCGGCGCCTCGGACGCATCCTTCGGCGACTACGGCCCGCAGCCCGGCGACGGCACCCCCACCGCGACCGACGCCGAGGTCGAGGCCGTCGTGGTCGAGCAGGTCGGCACCCTGGCATCCGCGCTCACCCGCTGACGCGCCCGGCGCCCGCGAATCACCACGCCCACGCCGAATCACCACCGCATTGGCGCCGATGGGGCGGTGATTCGCGAAACGAGTGGTGATTCGCGACGAGAGCGGGCTCAGGCCGAGAAGCCCTCGCCGATCAGCTCGATGAGCTCTTCGCGCTCTTCGACCGAGAGGAAGGCGCCCGCGGCGGCGTTCAGCTGGAAGGCCTCGAGGTCTTCGAGGCGGTAGTCGAACGTCTCGGCGAGCAGCGCCAGCTCGCGCGTGAGCGAGGTGCGGCTCATCGTGCGGTTGTCGACGTTCACGGTGACGGCGAAGCCCAGCTGGTAGAGCAGGTCGAACGGGTGGTCTTCGAGGGCCGTGCCCCAGCGCGCGATGGCGCCGGTCTGCAGGTTCGAGGACGGCGACAGCTCGAGCGGGATCTCGCGGTCGCGCACCCAGCGCGCCAGGTCGCCGAAGGTGACGAGCACCTCATCGCCCTTCTGCTGCACCACGTCGAGGTCTTCGGCGATGCGCACCCCGTGGCCGAGGCGCAGCGCGCGCCCGTCGATGAGGGCCGAGCGGATCGAGTCGAGCCCCGCCGCCTCACCGGCGTGCACGGTGACCGGGAAGAACGCGGATGCCAGGTAGTCGAACGCCGCCCGGTGGTTCGAGGCGGGGAAGCCGTCTTCGGGGCCGGCGATGTCGAACCCGACGGCGCCGCGACCGCGGAAGTCGACCGCGAGCTTCGCGATCTCGAGCGAGCGGTCGGTGTGGCGCATCGCGGTGATCAGCTGCCCGACGCGGATGTCGCGGCCCGAGCCCGACACCTCGTCTTCGCCCTCTTCGATGCCCTCCTGCACGGCTTCGACGGCCTCTTCGAGCGACAGCCCGCCGGCGAGGTGCTGCTCGGGCGCCCAGCGCACCTCGCCGTAGATCACGCCGTCGGCGGCGAGGTCTTCGACGAACTCGCGCGCGACGCGGCGGAGCCCGTCGGCGGTCTGCATGACCGCCGTGGTGAGGTCGAACGTCTTCAGGTACTCCACGAGCGAGCCCGAGTCGCTCTGGTCTTCGAACCAGTCGGCGAGGTCGTCGGCGTCACTTTCGGGCACCTCGAGGTCGACGGCCTCGGCGAGCTCGATGATGGTCTGCGGGCGCAGCGCCCCGTCGAGGTGGTCGTGCAGCGACACCTTGGGAAGCGAACGGATCGAGACGCCGTCAAGCATCGCGTCGCCGTGCTGGTCGATGGCCATGGTGGCTCCTTGTGTTTTCGACGGGGTGTCGGGCAGGTCAGGCGGTGATGCGTTCGAGGACGAGCGGGGTGGATGCCGGGGCATCCGCTCCGATCTCCCACGCGCCCTCGAGGGCGTCGAGGGCGCGGCCGAACCGGGTGTCATCATCGGCCAGCAAGGTGAACAGCGGCTGACCGGCCTGCACCTCGTCGCCGGGCCTGGCGTGCAGATCGATGCCCGCCGAATGGATGACGGGGTCTTGCGCCCGCGCGCGGCCGGCGCCGAGCCGCCAGGCGGCGATGCCGAACGGCAGCGCGTCGAGGCGGGTGAGCACGCCCGAGGCGGGTGCGAGCACGGTGTGGGTCTCGCGCGGGGCGGGAAGGGCCGCGTCGGGGTCGCCGTCCTGCGCGCGGATCATCTCGCGCCAGGCATCCATGGCCTGCCCGTTCTGCAGCGCCTTCTCGACGTCGGCGTCGGGCTGACCGGCGAGGGTCAGCATCTCGCGGGCGAGGGCGACGGTGAGCTCGACGATGTCGGCGGGGCCGCCGCCGGCGAGCACCTCGACCGATTCGCGCACCTCGTTGGCGTTGCCGATCGTGAGCCCGAGCGGGGTGTTCATGTCGGTGAGCAGGGCCGTCGTCGCGACGCCCGAGTCGGTGCCGAGGGCGACCATCGTGCGGGCGAGCTCGCGTGCCATGTCGACGTCGCGCATGAACGCGCCGCCGCCGAACTTCACGTCGAGCACGAGCGCGCCGGTTCCTTCGGCGATCTTCTTCGACATGATGCTCGACGCGATCAGCGGGATCGCCTCGACCGTTCCGGTCACGTCGCGCAGGGCGTAGAGACGCTTGTCGGCGGGCGCGAGGCCCGTGCCGGCGGCGCAGATGACGGCCCCGACGCCGCGCAGCTGCGCGGTGATCTCGTCGTTCGACAGCGCCGCGCGCCAGCCCGGGATCGACTCGAGCTTGTCGAGCGTGCCGCCCGTGTGGCCGAGGCCGCGCCCCGAGAGCTGCGGCACGGCGACGCCGAACGACGCCACGAGCGGCGCGAGCGGCAGGGTGATCTTGTCGCCCACCCCGCCGGTGGAGTGCTTGTCGACCGTCGGCTTGCCGAGACCGGCGAAGCTCATGCGCTCACCCGAGGCGATCATCGCGTCGGTCATCACGCGGATCTCGTCGCGCGTCATGCCGTTGAGCAGCACCGCCATCGCGAAGGCGGCCATCTGCGAGTCGGCGACGTATTCGCGCGTGTAGGCGTCGACCATCCAGCGCAGGGCGTCTTCGGGCACCTGGCCCTTGTCGCGCTTGATGCGGATGACGTCGACCGCGTCGAACGGTTCGGGTGCGCTCATCGTGCCGCCTCCAGGTCTCGGGGGCCGAAGGCATCCGGTAGCACCTCGTCGATCGTGCGGATGCCCGACACGGTTTCGAGCAGCATGCCCGGCAGGGCGAACTCGTTCAGCAGCTGGCGGCAGCGGCCGCACGGCATGATCGTCTCGCCCGCGCCGTTGACGCACACGAACGCGACCAGCTGGCCGCCGCCCGACATGTGCAGGTCGCCGACGAGCGCGCACTCCGCGCACAGTCCCACGCCGTACGAGGCGTTCTCGACGTTGCAGCCGGCCACGATGCGGCCGTCGCCGACGAGCGCCGCGGCGCCCACCTTGTAGCGCGAATAGGGCGCATAGGCGCGCGCCATGGCATCCGTGGCCACGCGGCGCAGTTCGTCCCAATCGATGTCGGTCATCGGGGCTGTCACTCCTTGATATAGGGCTTGCCGGATGCCGCGGGCCCGCGTATCTGGCCGGCGAAACCGGCCACCGCGAGGATCGTCACGACGTAGGGCAGCATGAGCATGAACTCGCTGGGGATCGGCGTCTTAAGGATCGTCAGCAGGTTCTGCAGGTTGGTCGCGAAGCCGAACAGGAGCGCGGCGAGCGCGGCGCGGATCGGGTCCCACCGGCCGAAGATGACGGCGGCGAGGGCGATGAAGCCGAGGCCCGCGGTCATGTCCTTGCCGAACTGGGGCACCGAGACGAGCGTGAAGTACGCGCCGCCGATACCGGCGATGGCGCCCGCGAGCGACACGTTCCAGAAGCGCGACGTGTTCACCTTGATGCCGACGGTGTCGGCCGCCTGGGGGTGCTCGCCGACGGCGCGCAGCCGCAGGCCCCACCGGGTGCGGTAGAGGCCCCACGCGACGAGCGCGACGGTGACGAACATCAGGTAGACGATGAAGGTCTGGTTGAACAGCACCGGGCCGATCACGGGGATCTCGCTGAGGCCCGGGATCTGGATGCGGCTGAAGCGCTCGGGCCGGTTGAGCTGCTGCTCGTTCGGCACGAGGAGCGCCCCGTAGAGAAAGCCGGTGAGGCCCGTGACGAGCACGTTCAGCACGACGCCGACGATCACCTGGTCGACCAGGTACTTGATCGCGAAGGCGGCGAGCACGAAGGCGACCAGCACACCGCCGAGCATGGCGCCGAGCAGACCCACGAACGGGTTGCCAGTCATGCTCGACAGCAGCGCCGCCGAGAACGCGCCGAGCAGCAGCTGACCTTCGATCGCGACGTTGACGACGCCGACCCGTTCGCCGATCACGCCGCCCAGGGCACCGAAGACGAGCGGCACCGACAGCGACACCGCGCCGAACAGCAGGCTCGGCACGGGCACGAGACCGCCCGCGCCTGCCCAGACGAGGAACGCGAACACGCCCAGCACGCTGAAGGCGATCGTGAGCCACAGCGGCTGACGGCGGTACGACCAGGCCATCCAGATCGAGACGAGCGTCAGCACCACGAGCACCGCCCAGACGAACCACGCGGTGGGCGCGGTCGGCACGTCGATGTCGGGCAGGGCGAACGACTGCGACGGGTCGCCGAGGCGGAAGGTCGATACGCCGTCACGCGGGGCGAAGGCGAACAGCGCGCCCAGCAGCACGGTGACGACGGCGAGGACGATGGGCGCCTTGAAATGGCGCTCCTTCACGACGGCGAGCTGGATCGTGCCGTCGAGCTGCTCGATCTGCGCGGCGGGCTGCCCCGTCGCTGCGGAGGTCTCGGGAACCGGGGCGCTCATGCGGCCACCGCCTTCTTGGCCGCCTTGGCGCGCGCGGCGGCGGCCTTCTCGGCATCGGTCTTGGGCAGGAAGAACACGGCGCGCAGCAGAGGCGGCGCCGCGATGAACAGCACGATCAGCGACTGCACGACGAGCACGATGTCGACGGGGATTCCCTGCGCCTGCATCGAGAACGACCCCGCTTTGAGGGCGCCGAACAGGATGCCTGCGGCGAAGGTTCCCCACGCCCGGCTGCGGCCGAGGAGGGCCACCGTGATGGCGTCGAAGCCGATGCCGGCATCGATGGTCGCCCCGAAGCCGGTCGTCACGTTGCCCTGGATCTGGTTCATCGCCGCGAGGCCCGCGAGGCCGCCGGCGAAGAGCATCGCGTAGATGTAGAGGCGGTCGACGCTCATGCCCGCCGCGCGAGCGGCGTGCGGGTTCTCACCGAGGGCCCGCAGGCGCAGGCCGAGGCTCGAGCGCTCGATCAGCCACCACACGAACACGGTCGCGGCGATGACGATGACGAAGCCCCAGTCGAGGTTCGGGAACTGCGGCCCGAGCAGGTCGGGGAACTGCGCCGATGCGGGGGTGGGCCGGGTCTGCGGCTGGTTGCTGCCGGCGGCCTGCAGCAGGCCGGGCGTCCGCAGCATCCAGAGCAGCAGGTAGAACGCGACGTAGTTGAGCATGATCGTGAGGATCACCTCGTGCGCGCCGGTCTTGGCCTTCAGGAGGCCCACCAGGCCGCCCCAGAGCGCCCCGCCGACGATGCCGGCGAGGAGCGTCAGGGGCAGGTGGATCCACATCGGCAGGTCGAGGTTGAAAGCGAACAGGCCCGCGAACATCGCACCGATGAGCATCTGACCGCGCGCGCCGATGTTGAACATGCCGGCGCGGAACGCGAGGGCCACACCGAGGCCGGCCGCGATGAGCGGGGCGGCGAATCCGAGCGAGTTCGTGATCGGGCGGATCTGCGCCGCGAAGTCGTTGCCCTTGGGGTTGAACACCGCTCCGCGGAACAGCGCCTCGTAGCCGCCGGAGACCGACTTCCAGATGGCGACGAACGTGTCGCCGGGGCGCGAGAAGAAGTACCCGGCGGCGGCCTGCACGTCTTTGTCGGTCAGGGCGATGAGCACACCGCCGACGAGCATGGCCAGCACGATCGCGAGGATCGTGGTGACGGCGCTGCCGCGCATCAGCTCGCGCAGGAACACGGCGCTGCGCGTCGGCGGTGCGTCGCCGAAGAGCGGTCCGACGGCACGCGGGGTGTCTTCGGGGCGCGCGCTGTGCTCGACTTCGTGAGTGGGTGTCGACTCGCTCACGCGGCCACCTCCGGTTCGGTCTCGCCGGCCATCATGAGGCCGAGCGTGTCTCGGGGCGTGTCGCCGGGAACGATGCCGACGACGGTGCCGCGGTACATCACCGCGATGCGGTCGGCCAGGGCGCTGACCTCGTCGAGCTCGGTCGAGACGACGATGATCGGGATGCCGGAGTCACGCGTTTCGATGATGCGTTTGTGGATGAACTCGATCGACCCGACGTCGACGCCGCGCGTCGGCTGGGCGACGACGAGCAGCCGCAGCTCGCGGCTCATCTCGCGGGCGATGACGACCTTCTGCTGGTTGCCGCCGGAGAGCGTGCCGGCCGCGGTCTGCGGACCCTGCGTGCGGATGTCGTATTCGGCGATGCGGTCGCGGGCGAAGGTGTCCATCGCGCCGCGGCGGAGCGTTCCCGCCCGCGCGAAGGCGGGGTCGGAGGAACGGTCGAGGATGAGGTTCTCGGCGACCGAGAAGCCGCCGACGAGGCCGTCCTCTTTGCGGTCTTCGGGCACGAACCCGACACCCTCGCCGAGGATCGCGTGCACGCTCTTGCCGACGAGCTCGGTGCCGCCGAGGCTGATCGAGCCCTCGACGCGCGGGGCGAGGCCGACGATGGCCTCGACGAGTTCGGTCTGGCCGTTGCCCTGCACGCCCGCGACGGCGAGGATCTCGCCCGGCCGCACGTCGAACGAGACGCCGTCGACGACGATGGCGCCGGTCGTGGTGAGCACGCGCAGGTCGCGCACCTCGAGGCCGCCGTCCCCCAGGTGCGGGGCGTCTTTGTGCACGGTCAGCTCGACGGCGCGGCCGACCATGAGCGAGGCGAGCTCGGCGTTGGTCGCGGTGGGCGACGCCTCGCCGACGACCTTGCCGAGGCGGATGACCGTGATGCGGTCGGCCACTTCGCGCACCTCGCGCAGCTTGTGGGTGATGAAGACGATGGATGTCCCCTCGTCGCGCAACTGGCGCATGATCGCCATCAGCTCGTCGGTCTCCTGCGGGGTGAGGACGGCGGTGGGCTCGTCGAACACGAGCACCTTCGCGTCGCGGGAGAGCGCCTTGATGATCTCGACCCGCTGCTGCACGCCGACGGGCAGGTCGCCGACCAGGGCATCCGGATCGATGTCGAACCCGAAGCGCTGCGCCACCTCGCGCACGTGCTTTCGGGCGGCGTTCAGGTCGAGACGACCGAACGCCTTGGTGTCTTCGTGGCCGAGCATGACGTTCTCGGCGACGGTGAAGACGGGGATCAGCATGAAGTGCTGGTGCACCATGCCGATGCCGGCAGCCATCGCATCACCGGGGCCCCGGAAGTTCTGCGGCACATCGTCGAGGAGGATCTCGCCCTCGTCTGCGCGGTACAGGCCGTACAGCACGTTCATCAGCGTGGACTTGCCGGCGCCGTTCTCACCGAGGAGAGCGTGGATCTCTCCCGGCTGGACCACGACATCGATGTGGTCGTTGGCGACGAGGCTGCCGAATCTCTTGGTGATTCCGCGGAGCTCGAGCTTCATATCAAAACCCTACCTGGGTCGGTTCTCTGGCTGGGGGGGTGACCGGACGCCACTCGGGGCGAGCAGCACGCGGCTGCTCGCCCCGAGGGCAGACAGGGTCAGATCACGAACCGGCGGGCGAGTTCTTCGACTCGACCTTGATGGTGCCGGCGATGATGTCGTCCTGCAGCTTCTTCAGCTCGTCGGTGAGACCGGCGGGCAGCTTCGACTCGAAGTCGTGGAAGCTCGAGAGCTTGACGCCCTCGTTCTTCAGCGTGCCGATGTACGGCGTCGGGTCGAAGTCGCCCTTCGACGCGGCGATGGTGGTGTCGTACACCGAGACGTCGATCGCCTTCATGATCGAGACGAGCGTGATGTCGGAGACCGAGGGGTCGGCGACGGCGAGGTCGCTGTCGACGCCGAGCATGAGCGTGTCCTTGCCGCTGTCCTTGATGGCGGCCGCCGCGCTCTGGTAGACCGGGCCGCCGACGGGCAGGATGACGTCGACGCCCTGGTCGAGCACGCCCTGAGCGGTCTGCTTGGCGGTGTCGTTCGCGTCGAAGCCGCCCGTGAACGAGCCCTCCTGCGTCGCACTGTCCCACCCGAAGACCTGGACGTTCGCGCCCTTGTCCTCGTTGTACTTCTTGACGCCCATCTCGTAGCCGTCCATGAAGACCGCGACCGAGGGGATCTGCATGCCGCCGAAGGTGCCGACCTTGTTGACGCCGGCCTGGGCCGACCAGGCCGCGGCGGCGTAGCCGCCGAGGTAGGCGGCCTCGGCCGTGTTGAAGACGAGGGGCTTGATGTTCGGCGCGTCGGGCTCGCCGTCGAAGTCGGCGTCGGCGTAGTCGTCGATGATCGCGAAGTCGAGGTCGGGGTTGGCGTTCGCCGACTCGATCGTGGCGGCGGCGAGCTTGAAGCCGACGGCGACCACGAGCGTGCAGCCCTCGGAGATGGCGGTCTGCATGTTCGGCGCGTAGTCGTTGTCGGTCTTCGACTCGAACTCGAGCGGCGTCACGCCGATCTCCTTGGCCGCCTTGTCCATGCCGTTCTTGGCCGACTCGTTGAACGACTTGTCGTTCCAGCCGCCCGCGTCAGAGACCAGGCAGGGGAGGAACCCGTCGACGGTGCCGCCGGCGGCGGCCGATCCGGTCGAGTCTGCGTCAGGCGCCGAGCCACAGCCGGCGAGAGCGATGATGAGCCCGGCAGCGGCGGTGATGCCGGCGAGCTTCTTGGTGGTCGAGATGGTCAATGCAGCCTCCACATTGATGGGCACGCGGATCTCGCGGGCGCACCTGATCGAAGTTACCTACTGTGACGGGGCGTTTGCACGCCGCGCGGGCCCGTGCAACCCAATGGTTACAAAGACGCAATGATCTCGCGTCAGAGCACGTCTCCGCGACCGGTGAGCTTCAAGGCATCCACCACGCCCTTCACCCGCTGGGCGTGCTCGCTCGTGGTGACCAGCAGCGCATCGGGTGTGTCCACGACGACGATGTCCTTCACCCCGATGAGGCTGATGACCCGGGTCGTGTGGCTGACGACGATGCCGCTCGCGGCGTCGGAGAGGATGCGGGCGTTCTCGCCGAGGATCGCGAGGTCGTTCTTGCGCCCGCCGGAGTTGAGCTTCGCGAGGCTCGCGAAGTCTCCCACGTCGTCCCAGTCGAAGTGCCCGGGCACGACCGCGAGGCGGCCCTTGTCGGCGGCGGGCTCGGCGACGACGTAGTCGATCGCGATCTTCGGCAGGATCGGCCAGATGCGGTCGACGGCGGGTCCGCGGCGGTCGCGGTCATCCCACGCCTCGGCGAGCTCGACGAGGCCGGCGTGCAGTTCGGGGTTGTTCGCCGCGATCTCGGCCAGCAGCACGTCGGCGCGCGAGATGAACATGCCGGCGTTCCACAGGTAATCGCGGTCGGCGAGGTAGGTCTTCGCCGTCTCGAGGTCGGGCTTCTCGACGAAGCGCTCGACGAGCGAGGCATCCCGCGCGCCGTCGACGACGAGCTCTGCGCCGCGCTTGATGTAGCCGAACCCGACGGCGGGCTCGGAGGGGGCGATGCCGACGGTGCAGATGTAGCCCTCGCGGGCGACCTCGACGGCGTCGCGCACCGCGAACTCGAACACGCGCGTGCCGCGGATGACGTGGTCGGCCGCGAACGATCCGATGATCACGTCGGGTTCGCGGCGGTGCAGGATCGCGGCGGCCAGACCGATCGCGGCGGCGGAGTCGCGGGGCTCGGACTCGAGGATGACGTTGTGGTCGGCGATGCCGGGCAGCTGATCCTCGACGGCGGCGCGGTGCGCGCGGCCGGTGACCACCGCGATGCGGTCGGGCCCGCTCAGCGGCTCGAGGCGGTCCCACGTGTCGCGCAGCAGCGAGTGCCCGGAGCCGGTGAGGTCGTGCAGGAACTTCGGGGCGTCCGCCCGGGAGAGGGGCCAGAGGCGGCTGCCGACGCCTCCCGCGGGGATAACGGCGTAGAAGTCGTCGATCGGTGAAGCCATGCCCCGAGCCTACCGAGGGCGCGGGCGCGCACCCGGGAGAACGCCGGGACCCTTCCGAAAGAAAGGGGATTCGTGCGGATTGTCTCGACATCGAGAGAACTTAGGGTGGCCTTCCTCGCCGCCCCGCGACGGGGCGACCTAGGATGAGAGGGCACCTGTGTGCGACGAGATGGGCCCCCGGTCACGGCCGGAGACCCGGCCGGACCCGGCCCCCGCCGTAGCGAGGTGTCCGTTCACACCAAGGGAGGACGACCGTGTCTGCACCAGCACGCGTCACACCGTCGGTAGCCCAGACCACGTCGAAGACCCCGCGCGGCACGCTGTACCGCGGCAACGAGGGCATGTGGTCGTGGGTTCTGCACCGCATCACCGGCGTCGCCATCTTCTTCTTCCTGCTCGTGCACGTGCTCGACACCGCGCTCATCCGCCTCTCCCCCGAGGCGTACGACGCGGTCATCGGCACGTACAAGAACCCGATCATGGGCATCGGCGAGGTCTTCCTGGTCGCCGCGATCGCCTACCACGCCTTCAACGGCCTGCGCATCATCGCGGTCGACCTGTGGCCGTGGGCGACCCGCCACCAGCGCCAGCTGTGGTGGGGCGTCATCGGCCTGTGGGCCGTGACACTCGCCGGGTTCGCGCCGCGCCACCTCATGAACGTCTTCGCGAACGTGGGAGGGGGGCACTGATGTCTTTCGTCCACGATGCTCAGGAGCGCGAGCTCGACGCGCACCTCGCCGACATCGCCGCGCCGCGCTCCCCGCGCCCGCGCGGCCGGGGGCGCAACCTCGAGAAGCTCGGCTGGCTGTACATGCGCATCTCGGGTGTGCTGCTCGTCGTGCTCATCTTCGGGCACCTCTTCGTGAACCTCATGCTCGGCGAGGGCATCCACGGCATCGACTTCGCGTTCGTCGCCGGCAAGTTCGCGAGCCCGTTCTGGCAGTGGTGGGACGTGCTGATGCTCTGGCTCGCCCTCATCCACGGCGCCAACGGCATGCGCACGATCGTGAACGACTACGTGACCGGCGCGACGACCCGGAAGGTGCTCGTCTGGGCCCTGTGGATCGCCGCCGGGTTCCTCATCCTCCTCGGCACGCTGGTGGTCTTCACCTTCGACCCGTGCCTGGGCATCGAGAACTCGACGACCGACTGGCTGATCGAGATGTGCTCGGCACGCTGAGCGGCGCGCACACGACCGCGCAGACGACAACGACGAAGAAGAAGACGAAGGCATCCCTGACGTGAGCACCGCGACCACCGCGCATCCCGAAGCCGTCCTGCGGGACGGTGTGTACTACCACGAGTTCGACATCGTCATCGTCGGCGCCGGCGGCGCGGGCATGCGCGCCGCGATCGAGGCGGGCCCCGGCGCCCGCACCGCCGTCATCACGAAGCTCTACCCGACCCGCTCGCACACCGGCGCCGCGCAGGGCGGCATGGCCGCCGCGCTCGCCAACGTCGAAGAGGACTCGTGGGAGTGGCACACCTTCGACACCGTCAAGGGCGGCGACTACCTCGTCGACCAGGATGCCGCGGAGATCCTCGCCAAGGAGGCGATCGACGCCGTGATCGACCTCGAGAACATGGGTCTGCCGTTCAACCGCACCCCCGAGGGCAAGATCGACCAGCGCCGCTTCGGCGGACACACCGCCGACCACGGCAAGACGCCCGTCCGTCGCGCCTGCTACGCCGCGGACCGCACGGGCCATATGATCCTGCAGACGCTGTTCCAGAACTGCGTCAAGCTCGGCATCAACTTCTTCAACGAGTACTACGCGCTCGACCTCATCACCGTGAAAGACGACGACGGCAACACCCAGGTCGCCGGCGTCGTCGCCTACGAGCTCGCGACCGGTGATCTCCACGTCTTCCACTCCAAGGCCGTCATCTTCGCGACCGGCGGGTTCGGAAAGATCTACAAGACGACCTCCAACGCCCACACCCTGACGGGCGACGGCGTCGGCATCGTGTGGCGCAAGGGTCTGCCGCTCGAGGACATCGAGTTCTTCCAGTTCCACCCGACCGGCCTCGCGGGTCTCGGCATCCTCCTCACCGAGGGCGCCCGCGGTGAGGGCGCGATCCTTCGCAACGCCTCGGGTGAGCGCTTCATGGAGCGCTACGCCCCGACGATCAAAGACCTCGCGCCCCGCGACATCGTCGCCCGCTGCATGGTCAAAGAGGTGCTCGAGGGCCGCGGCGCCGGCCCGCACAAGGACTACGTCTACCTCGACTGCACGCACCTGGGTGCCGAGGTGCTCGAGACGAAGCTCCCCGACATCACCGAGTTCGCCCGCACCTACCTCGGCGTCGACCCGGTGACCGAGCCCGTCCCGGTCATGCCGACGGCGCACTACGCCATGGGCGGCATCCCCACCAACAACAACGGTGAGGTGCTGCAGAACAACGACACCGTCGTGCCGGGCCTGTACGCCGCCGGCGAGTGCGCGTGCGTCTCGGTGCACGGAGCCAACCGTCTCGGCACCAACTCGCTCCTCGACATCAACGTGTTCGGCAAGCGCAGCGGCCGAAACGCCGTCGAGTACGTCCAGACGGCCGACTTCGTGCCGCTTCCCGAGGACCCGGCGAAGGAGGTCCGCGAGATGCTCGAGGGCCTGCGCAACAACCCCGGCACCGAGCGCATCGCCGTCCTCCGCAAGACGCTGCAGGAGGAGATGGATGCCAACGCGCAGGTCTTCCGCACGGAGGAGACTCTGACGAGCGTCTTGGGCACGATCCACGACCTGCGTCAGCGGTACAAGAACATCCACGTCGACGACAAGGGCAAGCGGTTCAACACCGACCTGCTCGAGGCCGTCGAGCTCGGCTTCCTGCTCGACCTCGCCGAGATCGTCGCCTACGCCGCCCGCAACCGCAAGGAGAGCCGCGGCGGCCACATGCGCGAGGACTATGAGAACCGCGACGACGAGAACTACATGCAGCACACGATGGCGTACCTCACGGGCGACCCGCACTCGCCCGACCCCGAGGACCACATCCGCCTGGACTGGAAGCCGGTCGTGTTCACGAAGAACGAGGCGGGCGAGTTGAACTACCCGCCGATGGAGAGGAAGTACTGATGACGCTCGTCGCCGACGATGCCGCCGTCGTGGAATCGACCGGCGAGGCCCCCATCCAGTCGTATCTCGTCACCTTCAACATCCGCCGATTCGACCCTGAGGTCGACGCCGAGCCGCGCTGGGTCGACTACGACGTCGAGCTCTACCCGACCGACCGCGTGCTGGACGCGCTGCACAAGATCAAGTGGGAGGTCGACGGGTCGCTGTCGTTCCGCCGGTCGTGCGCGCACGGCATCTGCGGATCGGACGCGATGCGCATCAACGGCCGCAACCGGCTGGCCTGCAAGACGCTGATCAAGGACCTCGACATCGCGAAGCCGATCTACGTCGAGGCGATCAAGGGCCTGCCGCTGGAGAAGGATCTCATCGTCGACATGGAGCCCTTCTTCGCGTCGTATCGCGAGGTTCAGCCGTTCCTCATCGCGAACTCGAAGCCGGAAGCCGGCAAGGAGCGCATCCAGTCGATCGCGGACCGCGAGATCTTCGACGACACGACCAAGTGCATCCTGTGCGCGGCGTGCACGTCGTCCTGCCCGGTGTTCTGGACGGACGGCCAGTACTTCGGCCCCGCCGCGATCGTCAACGCGCACCGCTTCATCTTCGATTCGCGAGACGACGCCGCGACGACCCGCCTCGACATCCTCAACGACAAGGAGGGCGTGTGGCGCTGCCGCACGACCTTCAACTGCACCGAGGCATGCCCCCGCGGCATCGAGGTGACCAAGGCCATCGCCGAGGTCAAGCAGGCGATCCTGCGGCACTGAGCCCGCCGCGCCGTCTCGCTATCCTGACGACGTGAGCGAACACCCTTCCTCCGCCCGCGCTGCGGCCGATTCGGCGCGCGCGGAAGAGGAGGGGCTGCGCGAGCGCTGGGAGAGCACCCAGGCATCCCTGCGGGAGCGATTCGACGCGCCGCTGAACGCCGCGACGGAGATCACGCGCAAGACGCTCGCGCTTTTCCCGGTGCGGGTGTGGCGGCACTTCCTGCAGCACAACGGGTTCCTCCTCGCCGCGGGGGTGAGCTATCAGGCGCTGTTCTCCTTCTTCGCGGTGATCTACGTCGCGTTCGCGGGCGTGGGTCTGTGGCTCGGCGGCAGCCCTGCCGCCGTGCAGGGCCTCATCGCGATCATCGACTCGTACATCCCCGGGCTCATCCGCCCGGAGGGTCAGGGCGGGGTGTTCACGACCGAGCAGGTCACCGAGATCGCGACCGGATCGACGGGCGTGCTGGCCGTCACCGGTGTCGTCGCGGTGCTCACCGCGATCTGGACCTCGATCGGGTTCGTGACCTTCACCCGCCGCGCAGTGCGCGACATCTTCGGACTGCCCTTCGACGACCGCTCGTACGTGCTGCTGAAGGCGCGCGACTTCGTGGCGGCGCTGCTGTTCGGGATCGCGCTGGTGCTCGGCTCGGCCGTCAGCTTCGCGGGCACCTGGGCGCTTGGCTGGATCTTCTCGCTGCTCGGCTGGAGCACCGCCTCCGGCTGGTATCGCCTCGGCCTCGGGCTCGTGTCGATCCTCGTGTCCGTCGCCGTGTTCACCGGGGCGCTGGCGCTGCTGTTCCGCTTCCTCACCGGCACGTCGCTCACCTGGCGACGGATCCGCCCCGGCGGGCTCTTCGGCGGCATCGCGCTGACCGTGCTGCAGCTCGGTGCCGGCTGGGTGCTCCGCTACACCCCGAGCAACCCGCTGCTGGCGACCTTCACGATCTTCATCGGCCTCCTGCTGTGGTTCCGCGTGATCGGGATCATCATCCTCGTCTCCGCCTCGTGGATCGCCGTCGCGGCGAGCGACGAGGACGAGCCGCTCGCGTACCTCAGCGACGCCGACCGGCTGCGCGAGGAGCACGCCGCGCTGCTGCTGGCCGCGCAGGTGCGCCTGCGCACGGCACGCGACGACCGCGCCGACGCCCCCTGGTACCGGCGCTTCGCCGCGACGCGGGCGGTGCGCGAGGCCGAGGCGGAGCTCGCCGAGGTCGAGGCGGCGGCGCCCGCGCCCGCGTCGCGGTGGCATACCGACCTGTTCGGGTGACGCGAGGCTCGTGTCGGCGGTCGTGATTAGGCTTTTGCGGTGCCCATCGAGTCATCCTCTTCCCCCCGCCTTCGCCTCGCCTCCGTCAATGTCAACGGCATCCGCGCCGCCGTCCGCAAGGGGATGAGCGCGTGGCTCGATGCCGCCGACGTCGATGTCCTGACCCTGCAGGAGGTGCGCGCCCAGGCATCCGATCTCGCCGCCGCCCTCCCGGGCTGGCACATCGTGAACGACGAGGCCCTCGCCAAGGGCCGCGCCGGCGTCGCGATCGCGGCCCGCGAGCCCCTCGACATCTGGCGCATCGACCTCGGCGACGAGACGCTCGACTCGCGCGGGCGCTGGGTCGAGGCCGACATCGAGGTCGCCGGCCGGAGGGTCACCGTCGTGAGCGCCTATGTGCACACCGGCGAGGACGGCACCCCGAAGCAGGACGCGAAGTACGCCTTCCTCGACGCGATGACGGCGCGGATGCCCCTGCTCGGCGAGCACGCGGTGATCACCGGTGACCTGAACGTCGGGCACCGCACCCTCGACATCCGCAACTGGAAGGGCAACGTCAAGAAGGCGGGCTTCCTGCCGCGCGAGCGCGCCTACTTCGACCGGTTCACCGGACCGGCGGGCGAAGAGGTCGAGGGCGTCGACGGGTCGACGGGCACCGGCCTCGGCTGGGTCGACGTCGGGCGCCGCTTCGCGGGAGAGGTCGACGGGCCGTACACGTGGTGGTCGAACCGCGGCAAGGCGTTCGACACCGACACGGGCTGGCGCATCGACTACCACCTCGCCACCCCCGCCCTGGCGGAGCGGGTCGTCGACTACCGCGTCGTGCGCGCACGCTCGTGGGACACCCGGTGGAGCGACCACGCGCCCGTCGTCGCCGACTACGTGTTCTGATCTGGGTCGAGGGCTCGGTCCCGCTCTGCGGGCGCGGCGGGGTCTGCGGGCGCGGCGGGGCACGAGGCATCCGCGGAATAGACTGGGGCGGTGACCAAACCTCGCCTCTACTCCGGAATGCAGCCGTCTGCCGACTCCCTCCAGGTCGGCAACTACATCGGTGCGCTCCTGCAGTGGCGCGATCTGCAGGATGCCTACGACGCGTTCTTCTCCGTCGTCGACCTGCACGCCCTCACTCAGCCGAACGACCCGGCAGAGCTCCGCGAGAAGACCCGCCGCACCGCCGCGCAGTACATCGCCGCGGGGATCGAGCCGTCGCGGTCGACCCTGTACGTGCAGTCGCACGTGGCCGCGCACGCCGAGCTGCAGTGGGTGCTGTCGACGATCACCGGATTCGGTGAAGCCGGGCGCATGACGCAGTTCAAAGACAAGTCGAGCCGCTACGGCGCCGACCAGACGAACGTGGGCCTGTTCACCTACCCGGTGCTGATGGCCGCCGACATCCTGCTCTACCAGACCGACATCGTGCCGGTCGGCGACGACCAGAAGCAGCACGTCGAGCTCACCCGCGACCTCGCCGAGCGGTTCAACGCGCGCTACGGCGAAACCTTCACCGTGCCCATTCCGGTGATCCAGAAAGACACCGCCCGCATCTACGACCTGCAGAACCCGACCGCGAAGATGTCGAAGTCGGCCGAGTCGGATGCCGGCGTGCTGTGGATGCTCGACGACCCGGCGGTCTCGGCCAAGAAGGTCATGCGCGCCGTCACCGACAACGACGGCACCGTGCGCTACGACCGTGAGTCGAAGCCCGGCGTCTCGAACCTGCTGACGATCTACGCCGCCCTCACAGGGCGCCAGATCCCCTCGATCGAAGACGAGTACGCCGGTCGCGGCTACGGCGACTTCAAGAAGGGTCTCGCCGAGGTCGTCGTGAACGAGTTCGGCCCCGTGCGCGAGCGCGCGCTCGAACTGCTCGCCGACCCCGCCGAGCTCGACCGCGTTCTGGCGTCCAACGCCGACCGCGCCGCCGAGGTCGCCGAGCGGACCCTCGGCGACGTCTACGACAAGATCGGGCTGCTGCGCCGCCGCTGAGCTCGGCATAAGCGGGGTGAGACGGGGCCGGGCGACCGGCCACGCCGCACCACGGGCGAACTACGCTCGTGGGATGGAACCGGTGCTGCTGCAGACGCCCCGACTCGAGCTCTCCGTGCTCGGCGAGGGCGATGCCGAGGCGATCGTGGCGGCGGGGCAAGACCCCGCCGTGCAGCGGTACACCTCGGTGCCGTCGCCCTTCACGCGGGCGGGTGCCGACGAGCTCATCGCGGCGAGCCAGGCCGGGTGGCGCGACGGCGACCGACTCTCGTGGGCGGTGCGCGAGGCGGGCGTGCCGGTCGGGGTGGTCGGGCTCTACCGGGTCGACGGCAAGGGGTCGGGCGAGCTCGGCTACTGGCTCGGCGCGTCCGCTCGCGGACGGGGTCTGTTGACCGAGGCGGCCCGCGCCGTAGTCGACTGGGGTTTCGCGCCGACCGGCGCCGCGCTCGAACGCATGGAGTGGCACGCGGCCGTCGGCAACGCCGCGTCGGCGCGCGTGGCGCAGACGCTCGGGTTCCGCTTCGAGGGCGTGCGGCGCAGAGCGCTGATCACCAAGGAAGGCCGGCGCGATGGTTGGGCAGCAGCCCTCCTACCGCGCGATGACCGCACGCCGCAGCGCTGGCCGGTGGTCTGACCCCGCCCGCGTGTCGGTGCGCCGTGTCAGGATGGGCGCATGCCCGAGATGCCCGAGGTGCAGGGGCTCGTCGACTTTCTCGCCGAGCGCGCCGTCGGGCATGCGATCACGAAGGCGACCCTCGCGAACATCGCGGCGCTGAAGACGTACGATCCCCCGCTCGACGCCCTCGTCGGGACGACCATCACACGCAGCACGCGGCACGGCAAGTTCGTCGATCTGACGACGGATGCCTCGGGCTCGCCCGTGCACCTCGTCTTCCATCTCGCCAAGGCGGGCTGGCTGCGCTGGTACGAGCAGCTGCCCGCGACGGTGATCCGGCCGGGCAAGACGCCGATCGCCCTCCGCATCGGCCTCGACGACGGATCGGGATTCGATCTCACCGAGGCGGGCACCAAGAAGTCGCTCGCCGTGTACGTCACCCGAAGCCCGGGCGAGGTGCCGGGGATCGCACGGCTCGGGCCCGATCCGCTGAGCGCCGACTTCACACGTGACACCCTCGCCGGGCTGCTCACGGGCCGCCGCACGCAGATCAAGGGCGTGCTGCGCGACCAGTCGATCGTCGCGGGGATCGGCAACGCCTACTCCGACGAGATCCTGCACGCGGCGAAGATGTCTCCGTACGCGCTGGCCGCGAGCCTCGGCGACGACGAGGTCGACCGGCTCTACACAGCGCTCCGGGCGACGCTGACCGATGCGGTGGCCCAGGCATCCGGCCGCCCGCCCGCCGACCTCAAAGACGCCAAGCGACGCGGCATGGCCGTGCACGGACGGCGCGGTGAGGCGTGCCCGGTGTGCGGTGACGAAGTGCGGTCGGTGTTCTTCGCCGACAACTCGCTCGAGTACTGCCCGACCTGCCAGACGGGCGGCAAGCTGCTCGCCGACCGGCGGCTGTCGCGGCTGCTGAAGTAGCCAGACGGGCGCCGGTCAGTCGGTCGTACCCATGAGGATGCGGGCGTCGTCGTCGACCCAGTCGATCGACTTGGCGACCGCTTTCTTCCACTGCCGGTAGCGGCGGCTGCGCTCTTCGGCGCCCATCCGCGGCTCGAACCGCACGTCTTCTTGCCAGTGCGCGCGCAGCTCGTCGAGCGACGACCAGACGCCGACCGCGAGCCCGGCGGCGTAGGCGACGCCGAGCGAGGTCGTCTCGACGACTTTCGGGCGCACCACGGGGATGCCGAGGATGTCGGCCTGGAACTGCATCAGCAGCGCGTCGCGCGTCATGCCGCCGTCGACGCGCAGCAGGGTGAGCGGGCGGCCCGCATCGGCCACGACCGCCTCGATCACGTCGCGCGACTGGAAAGCGGTCGATTCGAGCACCGCGCGGGCGAGATGCGCCTTCGTGACGTACCCGGTGAGGCCGACGAGCGCACCCCGCGCCTCGGGCCGCCAGTACGGGGCGAACAGTCCCGAGAAGGCGGGCACGAAATAGGCGCCGCCGTTGTCTGCGACCGATGCCGCGAGCTGCTCGACCTCATCGGACGTGCGGATCACGCCGAGGTTGTCGCGCAGCCACTGCACGAGCGAACCGGTGACGGCGATCGAGCCCTCGAGGGCGTAGCGCGGGGCGTCGTCGCCGACCTGGTACGCGACGGTCGTGATGAGGCCCGCCGCCGAGCGCACGATGTCGGTGCCGGTGTTCACGAGCAAGAAGTTGCCGGTGCCGTAGGTATTCTTCGATTCGCCCGCCTCGAACGCGGTCTGGCCGAACGCCGCCGCCTGCTGGTCGCCGAGGATTCCGGCGATCGGCACCCCCGCGAGTGCTGCCGGCTGCCGCACGTCGCCGAACACCTCCGACGACGAACGGATCTCGGGCAGCATGGCGCGCGGAATGTCCCACACCGAGAGCAGGTCGTCCGACCAGTCGAGGGTGCGCAGGTCCATCAGCAGGGTGCGCGACGCGTTCGTGACGTCGGTGACGTGGATGCCTCCGTCGACGCCGCCCGTGAGGTTCCAGACCACCCAGGTGTCGGGCGTGCCGAAGAGCAGATCGCCCGCTGCGGCGGCCTCCCGGGCCCCGTCGACGTTGTCGAGGATCCACGCGATCTTCGACGCGGAGAAGTACGTGGCCAGCGGCAGTCCGGTCTGCTCGGCGAACGCGCCGACGCCGCGGCGCGCGATGAGGCGGTCGATGCGCGGCTGGGTGCGCGTGTCTTGCCAGACGAGCGCGTTGTGGATCGGCTGGCCGGTGCGCCGGTCCCACACGATCGCGGTCTCGCGCTGGTTGGTGACGCCGACGGCGGCGACGTCGGCGGCGGTGAGCCCGGCGTCGCGCAGCGCGTGGGCGATCACCTCTTGCGCGTTCGCCCAGATCTCGATGGGGTCGTGCTCGACCCGGCCGGCGCGCGGAAAGATCTGCGCGTGCTCGCGCTGGGCACTGGCCACGGGCCGAGCCGCCGCGTCGAAGACGATCGCACGCGTCGAGGTCGTGCCCTGGTCGATCGCGATCACGTGCTGCGGCACGTCGCCTCCTCGTCGAGCGGTGATGATCCGGACTCCCGTTCCACGCGACAGGCGGGGGGTCGTGCCGGTGGGTACGCGGGAGTTCTCACGCTATCGCGACCGAGGTGGGTGATTGCCGAGCGTCGTGCGAGCCGGTGCGCGGCGGCGAGCGCCCGCGTGCGCCCGACACGGAATGAAACGCCGCGCGGTGCGTTGAGTAGGATCGAGAACAGAACAACGTGCTCCGGGGTCGGTGAGAATCCGAACCGGCGGTGACAGTCCGCGAGCCCCTCCGATCGAGAGATCGGGCGGGTCGACCCGGTGGAATTCCGGGACCGACGGTGATGCGACGCCCTTCTTTTGAGAAGGCGGCGCGAGTCCGGATGGGAGGCAGCACGGGCGGCGCCGTTCGCGACGCCTGCCGCGCAGACCGCGCATCGCCCGCCCCGGAGCCTTCACGAAGGACGACGGATGCCAGAGGCCGAACGCGAGCCCGACGCGACGCAGCGCGCCGTAGAGCGTGCGATGCGCCGTGCGCTGCAGCTGGCCCTGAACGGACCGCGCGGCGTGAACCCGCAGGTCGGCGCGGTCATCCTCTCTCCCGCCGGCGAGGTGCTCGCCGAGGGCTGGCACCGCGGTGCCGGCACACCGCACGCCGAGATCGACGCGCTGACGAACCTCGCCGCCACGCACGGCGCCGAGGCGGCGCGGGGCGCGACGGCGGTCGTGACGCTCGAGCCCTGCAACCACACCGGGCGCACCGGTCCCTGCGCGGTGGCGCTGCTCGAGGCCGGCGTCGGCCGGGTCGTCTACGCGGTGCATGACCCGGGGGCCCTCTCCGGCGGCGGCGGCGCGCGTCTGCGGTCCGCCGGCGTCGACGTCGAGGCGGGCGTGCTGGGCGACGAAGGCCGAGCCCTTCTCGACTCGTGGCTCACCGTGCAGCGGCTCGGCCGCCCGCACGTCACCGTGAAGTGGGCGCAGTCGCTCGACGGGCGCGCCGCGGCATCCGACGGCACCAGCCAGTGGATCACCGGGCCCGCCGCCCGCGCCGACGTGCACGTGCGCCGCGCCGCGGCCGACGCGATCGTCGTGGGCACCGGCACCCTGCTCGCCGACGACCCCGCCCTCACCGCGCGCCGACCCGACGGCTCGCTCTACGAGCACCAGCCGCGCCCCGTCGTCGTCGGCACGCGCGCCGTGCCGCAAGACGCGGCCGTGCGCCGTCATCCGGTGCCGTTCATGCAAGACGAGGGCGACGACCTCGCCGACTTACTCGACCGGCTGCGCGAACTGGGCGCACAGCGGGTGTTCGT
This sequence comes from Microbacterium paulum, assembly GCF_015707995.1. Taxonomy (GTDB): domain Bacteria; phylum Actinomycetota; class Actinomycetes; order Actinomycetales; family Microbacteriaceae; genus Microbacterium; species Microbacterium paulum. The sequence continues at coordinate 21,173 of NZ_JAAGRY010000012.1, read as the reverse complement.
CGAGGGCGGCCCGACCCTCGCCTCGTCGTTCGTGCGCGCGGGTCTCGTCGACGAGCTGCTCATCTATCTCGCACCGACGCTCCTCGGCGGTGACCGCCTCGCCACCGGCGACCTGGGCGTGCCGACCATCGCCGCGCAGCGGCGGCTGACCGTGACCGACCTCGCGTGCCTGGGCGACGACCTGCTCGTCGTCGCCGCACCCGAGGCCCTCTCGAAGGAAGAAGACTGACCATGTTCACCGGGATCATCGAAGAGCGCGGCGAGATCACCGCCGTCGAGCCGTCAGGCGACGGCGTGCGGGTGACCGTGCGCGGTCCGCGCGCGGTGTCGGATGCCTCGCACGGCGACTCGATCGCTGTCAGCGGCGTGTGCCTCACCGTCGTCGACCAGGGCGAGGACTGGTTCACCGCCGACGTCATGCATCAGACCCTCGCCGTCACGAGCCTCCGCGGCCTCGCCGCGGGCACCCCGGTGAACCTCGAGCGCGCCCTCGCCGCGCACACCCGCCTCGGCGGTCACATCGTGCAGGGCCACGTCGACGGCACGGGCGAGGTGCTCGCGGTCGTACCCGGCGCGCAGTGGCAGGTCGTGCGGGTGTCTCTGCCGACTGAGCTCGCGCCCCTCGTCGTCGACAAGGGATCGATCACGGTCGACGGCGTCTCGCTGACGGTGAGCGCGGTGTCGGATGCCTCTGACCCGGCCCCGTGGTTCGAGGTGTCGCTCATCCCCGAGACCCTCGAGGTGACGACGCTGGGCCTTCGCCGACCCGGCGACCTCGTCAACCTCGAAACCGACATCCTCGCGCGGCACGTGCAGCGTCTGCTCGCCTTCGCCGCACCGACATCGTCCGCAACCGACATCCCCGCGACTCCCGAGTCCACCGAGACCCCCGAAGGAGGCTCGCGATGAGCCTTTCCACCATTCCCGAGGCCCTCGACGCGCTGCGCGCCGGGCGGCCGGTCATCGTCGCCGACGACGAGAACCGCGAGAACGAAGGCGACATCATCCTGTCGGCCGAGCTCGCGACCCCCGAGTGGCTCGCCTGGACCATCCGCTGGTCGAGCGGCTTCATCTGCGCCCCCATGCCGGCCGAGTGGGCGGACCGGCTCGACCTTCCCCCGATGGTCGCGGTGAACGAAGACAGCCGCGGCACCGCCTACACGGTGAGCGTCGACGCATCCGACCGCGTGTCGACCGGCATCAGCGCGACCGACCGCTCGCACACCCTGAACGTGCTGGCCAACCCGGCATCCGTCCCCACGTCGGTGATCCGGCCCGGGCACATCCTGCCGCTGCGCGCCGTCGACGGTGGCGTGCGCGAGCGCGCCGGCCACACCGAAGCCGGTGTCGAGCTCATGAAACTCGCGGGCCTCCAGCCGGTCGCGGCGATCGGCGAGGTCGTCGCCGAAGACGGCTCGATGATGCGGCTGCCGGGCCTCATCGAGATGGGTGAGCGCGAAGGCATCCCCGTCATCACGATCGAGCAGCTCATCGCGTACCTCGACGGCACCGCCCCCGAGGCGCCCGCCGACGCCGCCGACGCTGTCGTCCACGGCCCCCGGCGCCGGGTGAGTCTGCGCGCCGAGGCGCAGGTTCCCACCTCTCACGGCACGTTCCGCTTTCTCGCCTACAAAGACCGGGTCACCGGCACCGACCACATCGCGGTCGTGTCGGGAGACCTGACCGACGAGGCCTCGCTCGTGCGCGTGCACTCGGAGTGCCTCACCGGCGAAGCGTTCGACTCGCTCAAGTGCGAGTGCGGCCCGCAGCTCGACGCGGCGCTCGACGCGATCTCGACCGGCGGCGGCGTGGTGGTCTACATGCGCGGCCACGAGGGGCGCGGCATCGGCCTGATCAACAAGCTGCGCGCCTACAGCCTGCAAGAGCGCGGGCTCGACACGGTCGACGCGAATCTGGCGCTCGGCCTTCCCGCCGATGCCCGCGATTATGCCGCCGCGGCAGGCATCCTCGCCGACCTCGGCATCGAGAAGGTGCGCCTGCTCACGAACAACACCGACAAGGTGAACCAGCTGCGCGCCCTCGGTCTCGACATCGTCGAGCAGGTGCCCCTGCTCGTGGGCGTCGGCCCGAACAACCACCAGTACCTCGAGACCAAGCGCGACCGCATGGGCCACATCATCGGGGCCGACGAGCTCGAGGCGGCCCTCGCCCACGGGGCCGAGTCGACCACCCCCGCCGAGACCCCGATCGGCACCGACACCGACACCAAGGAGCACGCATGAGCGGCCACGGCGCCCCCGCCCCCCAGCAGATCGACGCGACCGGATTGCGCGTCGTTGTCGTCGCGGGGCTCTGGCACGACGTGATCACCGACGGGCTCATCGCCGGCGCCGAGCGCGTACTCGAACAATCGGGCGCCGACTGGCGGCTCGTGCGCGTGCCCGGCTCGTTCGAGCTGCCGGTGGCCGCGAAAGCGGCGCTGGATGCCGGGGCCGACGCGGTCGTCGCCCTCGGCGTGATCATCCGGGGCGGCACCCCGCACTTCGAGTTCGTCTCGTCGGCGGCCACCGACGGCCTCACCCGCGTCGCGCTCGACGCGGGAAAGCCCGTCGGCTTCGGCGTGCTGACCCTCGACGACGAGCAACAGGGCCTCGACCGCGCGGGCCTGCCCGGCTCGAAAGAAGACAAGGGCGCCGAGGCCGCCGACGCGGCCCTGCGCACCGCGCTGCTCCTCCGCGACCTGCGCGGCTGAGCGGCCTCGCGGATCGGCCGCACGGCGGGCCTGCCGCGCGGCGGATCCGCTGCACGGCAGGCCGGGAGCGCAGCGCGACCCATCCTTCAGGTAGGCTGAGGGTATGGAAACCCTGCGTCACGTCGTCGTCCTCGTCCACCTGGTGGGATTCGCGGTGCTGTTCGGCGCCTGGGTCGTCGCCGCCTTCGGCGAGCGCCGCTTCACCCGGCTGATGACCTGGGGCATGGTCATCGCCGCCGTTGCGGGCCTCGCCCTGGCCGCGCCCTGGGGCATCGAATACCCGCTGAACTACACGAAGCTCGGCGTGAAGCTCGTCATCCTGCTCATCATCGGTGCGCTCCTGGGCATCGGCACCGCGCGTCAGCGCAAGACCGGCACGCTCGCACCGGCCCTCTTCTGGTCGGTCGGTGTGCTCACCTTCGTCAACGCCGCCATCGCCGCCATCTGGCGCTGACCGCCCGGCGCTGAGCGCCGCACCGATTCGCACTCTCCTACGCCCGGGCGCTTCGGCCGGGCGTAGGATCGTTTATCGCCCCCCGGGATCCTGCCGGGGAGCACGGTGCCCCCATCGCCGCGACGCCCGCCGCACCACCCCTGCCACGGACGCCCGCCACCGGTGCGTCCCACGAGGACCTTCCCTTTCTTTCGACAGGTCCCCATTCGCATGTCTTCATCTCCCACCGGCACGGGCCGCACCGCCACGGCTCCGGTCCCCGCCAACCCGCGCTCCCGCGTCATCACCGCGAGCCTCATCGGCACCACGATCGAGTTCTACGACTTCTACGTCTACGCGACCGCGGCCGTGCTCGTCTTCCCGATCCTCTTCTTCCCCACCGGCAACGAGACGACCTCTCTGCTCTCGTCGTTCGCGGTGTTCGGCGCCGCGATGGTGGCCCGCCCCATCGGCGCGGTGATCTTCGGCCACTTCGGCGACAAGTTCGGCCGCAAGGCGACCCTCGTGGCATCCCTTCTCACGATGGGTATCGCGACCTTCCTCATCGGCTGCCTGCCGACCTTCAACGACATCGGCTGGTGGGCCGCGTTCCTGCTGCTCGTGCTGCGCCTGTTCCAGGGCTTCGCCCTCGGCGGTGAGTGGTCGGGCGCCGCGCTCGTGGCCACCGAGAACGCCCCGAAGGGCAAGCGCGCCTGGTACGGCACCTTCCCGCAGCTGGGCGCACCGATCGGCTTCATCATCGCCAACACGGTGTTCCTGGTGATCAACTTCGCCCTGCCGCACCCCGACGGCCCCGCGCAGCGCTCCGAGGCGTTCCTCGCCTGGGGCTGGCGCGTGCCGTTCCTCTTCTCGGCCGTCATGGTCATCATCGGCCTGTGGGTGCGCCTCAAGCTCGTCGAGTCCGAGACCTTCGTCAAGGCCGAGAAGACCGGCGCGCTGCGCAAGTTCCCGCTCGGCGAGGTGATCCGCTCGAACTGGAAGAACCTCATCCTCGGCACATTCATCATGCTCGCGACCTACGTGCTCTTCTACCTGATGACGAGCTTCACCCTCTCGTACGGCACCAAGCCCACGCTCGCGGCCGCGCAGAAGGTGGCCGACGCCGCCGGCACGGCGTTCGACCCGACCACCTACGTCGGGGGCCTCGGCTTCGGGTACACCGATTTCGTGATCATGCAGATCATCGGCGTCGTCTTCTTCGGCATCTTCACCCTGCTCTCGGGCCCCGTCGCCGACACGATCGGGCGACGCCGACTGCTCATCTGGGTGACGGCGGCGATCGGCGTGTTCGGCCTGCTGTTCAACGTCTTCCTCATGCCGCAGCTCGACCCGAAGTTCACCGGCGCGCTCGTGCAGGCGTTCCTCGTGTTCGGGTTCATGCTGATGGGCGCGACGTTCGGACCGATGGGCGCCGTGCTGCCCGAGCTCTTCCCGACGAACGTGCGCTACACGGGGTCGGCGATCTCGTACAACGTGTCGTCGATCCTCGGCGCCGCCCTCGCCCCGCTCGTCGCCGTCGCCCTCTGGAGCGCGGCGGGCGGCCAGCCCTGGCTCGTCGGGCTCTACCTGTCGGGCTCGGCGGTGCTCACCCTCATCGCCCTCGCGCTCTCGAAAGAGACCAAAGACGTCGACTACGACACCAACATCGGCCTCGGTGAGACCGGATCGCTCTGACCGCTACACCTGAACGGTGGATGCCGCGGAGCCGAGCGCTCCGCGGCATCCGTCGTTTCACGGGCCACGCCGTCATGGCGCGCAAACAGACACTGCACATGAAAGCGGAGAGAAGATAGAGGGGCAGGACCCGACCTGCAAAGAAAGCCGCTCATGTCTTCTGCCTCCCCTCGCCGCTCCCGCTCTGCGAAAGGCGACGGCCCGCGCGCGAGCCTGCGCCAACTGCTGCCGTTCGTCTTCGAACACAAGAAAACCGTCGTCGTCGTCGCGATCCTGAGCGTGCTCGCCGCGGCGGCGACCCTTGCGCAGCCGCTCGTGGTCGGCCAGGTCATCGAGCGGGTGCAGCAGAGCGCCCCGCTCGGCGCGCTCGTGTGGGTGCTCGTCGGGCTCGTCGTCGCGTCGTCGCTGATCAGCGGCATCCAGCACTATCTGCTGCAGCGCACCGGCACCGCGGTCGTCTACTCCAGCCGCCGGCGGCTGATCGCGCAGCTGCTGCACCTGCCGGTGCAGGAGTACGACGCGCGGCGCACCGGCGACCTCGTCTCACGCGTCGGCACCGACACGACGCTGCTCTACGCCGTGCTCACCCAGGGACTCGCCGACTCGGTCGGCAACGCGCTGATCTTCGTCGGCGCCGTGATCGCGATGCTGCTGATCGACCCCGTGCTGCTGCTGCTCATCCTCGTCGTCGTGGGCGCTTCGGTCGCCGTCGTCGGCGCGCTCAGCGGGCGCATCCGGCGCGCCACGACCGTGCAGCAAGAGAAGGTCGGCGAGCTCGCCTCGGGCGTCGAGCGGGCGATCGGGTCGATCCGCACGATCCGCGCGTCGGGCGCCGCCGCCCGCGAGCAGGCGGCGATCGACGAGACCGCGCGCGGCGCCTACGACGCGGGCGTGCAGGTCGCCAAGGCATCCGCGTTCATCGTGCCGATCGCCGGCATCGCGCTGCAGCTGTCGCTGCTGGTCGTGCTCGGCGTGGGCGGGTTCCGGGTCGCCTCGGGCGCCATCACGATCGCGCAGCTGGTGACCTTCGTGATGTTCCTCTTCTTCCTCGTGCAGCCGCTCGGCTCGTTCTTCGGCGCCATCACCTCGGTGAACCAGGCCCTCGGCGCCCTCGGCCGCATTCAGGAGGTGCTGGACCTTCCCACCGAGACCGCCTGCGACGCCGAGATCGCCGCCGCCGCCGACGAGGCCCGCCGCGCCTGGCCCGCCGAAGACCTCACCGGGCCGATCCAGACCGTCGACGACCTGCTCGCCACCCGCGACAGCTCGGCCATCGAGTTCCGCGGCGTGCGGTTCGCGTACCCCGCGGCGGTCGTCCGCACCCGCCGCAGCGCCGAAGAAGAGGCCCAGCGCGCCCTCGCCGACGTGCACGCCGACACCGTCGCCGTGCGCGAGGTCGACGGCGACGTGCTGCACGACGTGTCGTTCGCGGTGCCGCGCGGCGCGCGCGTCGCCCTGGTCGGGCCGTCGGGCGCCGGCAAGTCGACGACGCTCGCCCTCATCGAGCGCTTCTACGACCCCGACGCGGGCGCCGTGCTGCTCGACGGCACCGACGTGCGCCGCATCGACCGCAGCCGCCTGCGCGCCCAGCTCGGCTACGTCGAGCAGGATGCCCCGACGCTCGCCGGCACGATCGGCGACAACCTGCGGCTCGCGTCTCCCGAGGCATCCGACGCCGCGTGCGAGCGCGTGCTGCGCGCGGTGAACCTCGGCGACGTGCTCGAACGCTCGCCGCTCGGGCTCGCCGCGCCCGTCGGCGAAGCGGGTGTCATGCTTTCGGGCGGCGAGCGCCAGCGCCTCGCGATCGCCCGCGCACTGCTGGCCGCTCCCCCGATCCTGCTGCTCGACGAGTCGACGTCGTCGCTCGATGGCCTCAACGAACAGCGCATGCGCGAGGCGATCGACGCCGTCGCCGCGGGCCGCACCCTCGTCGTGATCGCGCACCGTCTGTCGACCGTCGTCGACAGCGACCTCATCATCGTGCTCGACCGCGGCCGCGTCGTCGGCCAGGGCACGCACGCCGAGCTCGTCGAGACCGTGCCGCTGTACCGCGACCTCGCCCGCCACCAGCTGCTGGTCTGACCCGGGGCGGGGGTGGGGGTGGGTTCCGCTCCCCAGGCATCCATCCATGTCCCGAAAGTGGTCGGTTTCGGTGCTCGGAAGCGACCACTTCTGGGGCATGCGGCGCCCGAAACGGGACGACCCCCGCCCGAGTGGGACGAGGGTCGCCGCGGCGCAGAGGCCGGAACAGCGGGCGCCGGAAGAGCGCGACGCGGGAGGCGGGTCAGGCCTCCTGGGCGGCCTTCAGGCGGTAGCGCAGCGCCGCGAGCTCGGCGTAGAGCGCCGGCGGCACCTTGCCGTCGAAGGTGCGGTAGAAGTCCTCGGTGAGGTCGGTCTCCTGCAGCCACAGCGCGGGGTCGATCTCGAACAGGGCGTCGAGGTCTTGCTGCGGCACCTCGATGCCGTCGAGGTTCAGGTCGCTCGTCTGCGGCAGACGGCCGATCGGGCTGTCGACGGCGGGAACCTTGCCCTCGATGCGGCGGATGATCCAGTCGATGACGCGCGAGTTGTCACCGAACCCGGGCCAGAGGAAGCGTCCGTCGGCCCCCTTGCGGAACCAGTTGACCTGGAAGACCCGCGGCGCGCGGTCGAAGCGCAGCTTCTGCCCGACCTTCAGCCAGTGACCGAAGTAGTCGGCCATGTTGTAGCCGCAGAACGGGAGCATCGCGAACGGGTCGCGGCGGAGCTCCCCGACCGTGCCCTCGGCGGCGGCGGTGCGCTCGGAGGAGATGTTCGAGCCGAGGAAGACGCCGTGGGTCCAGTCGGTCGCCTCGACGACGAGCGGCACGTTGGTCGCGCGGCGCCCGCCGAAGAGGATGCCGTCGAGCGGCACGCCCTCCGGGGCATCCCAGTCGGCCGCGATCTGCGGGCACTGCGCCGCGCTCACGGTGAAGCGGGAGTTGGGGTGCGCGGCGGGCCGGCCGGCGTCGGGCGTCCACGGGTTGCCCTCCCAGTCGGTGAGCTCGGCGGGCACGTCGTCGGTGAGCCCCTCCCACCAGACGTCGCCGTCGGGGCGGAGCGCCACGTTCGTGAAGATCGTGTTGCCCCAGAGGGTCTCGACGGCCGTCACGTTCGTCGACTCGCCGGTGCCGGGCGCGACGCCGAAGAAGCCGGCCTCGGGGTTGATCGCCCAGAGGCGTCCGTCGTCACCGGGACGCAGCCATGCGATGTCGTCACCGAGCGTCTCCACGCGCCAGCCGGGGATCGTGGGGCGGAGCATCGCGAGGTTGGTCTTGCCGCACGCCGACGGGAACGCCGCCGCCAGGTGGTATTTCTTGCCCTCGGGGCTGATGACGCGGATGAGCAGCATGTGCTCGGCGAGCCAACCCTCGTCGCGGCCGATCACCGAGGCGATCCGCAGGGCGAAGCACTTCTTCGCGAGGATCGCGTTGCCGCCGTAGCCCGATCCGTACGACCACACCTCGAGCGTCTCGGGGTAGTGCACGATGTACTTCTCATCGTTGCAGGGCCACGCGGCATCCTTCTCACCGGGCTCGAGCGGAGCGCCGACCGTGTGCACGGTCTTCACCCACGGCTTGCGGGCGGCGATCTGGTCGAGCACCTCGGTACCGACGCGGGTCATGATGCCGATCGAGGTGACGGCGTAGGCCGAGTCGGTGATCTGCACGCCGATGTGCGAGAGCGGGCCGCCGACGGCGCCCATCGAGAACGGCACGACGTACATGGTGCGCCCGCGCATCGAGCCCTCGAACAGGGGCGTGATGGTCGCGCGCATCTCGGCGGGGTTCGCCCAGTTGTTCGTGGGGCCGGCGTCCTCCTCGCGCTCGGAGGCGATGAAGGTGCGCCCCTCGGTGCGGGCGACGTCGCTCGGGTGCGAGCGGGCGAGGTACGAGCCGGGCCGCCACTCGGGGTTCAGCTTGATGAGCTTGCCCTCGTCGACCTGCTCGCGCAGCAGCGCCTCGTTCTCGGCGCGCGATCCGTCGACCCAGTGGATGCGGTCGGGCTGGGTGAGCGCGGCGATCTCGTCGACCCAGGCGAAGAACTCGTCGAGGCCCTCGCCGGCCCGGACCGGGCGCGCGCCGTAGGTGCGGTATGCCGCCCCGGCGCTGCGGCCCTCGGCGGGGGCGGACGCGGTGCGGGTGAACAGATCGGCGATGGCCATGTCAGCTCCTTCGTGGGCGGTCTCTGGTGCTCGTGTTTCCACTGTGCGCCGATTCGCGCCGAGTTTCGAACGAATCGGGGCGCAAGAATCGCGATTGTTTCGCTATCATCAAGGAATGGCTTCTGCTCTCGAGCTGTCGACTCTCGGTCACCGCATCCGTCATCACCGCGTCGCGCGGGGGTACACCCTCGACGAGCTGGGCGCGCTCGTCGGGGTGGCGGGCAGTCAGCTGAGCCTCATCGAGAACGGCAAGCGCGAGCCGAAGCTGTCGCTGCTGCAGGCGATCGCGCACGCGACGGGCACGGATGTCACCGACCTCCTCTCCCCCGAGCCGCCGAACCTGCGCGCCGCCCTCGAACTCGACCTCGAGCAGGCGCAGAACTCGCCCGTGTTCCGGCGCCTCGGCATCCCCGCCGTGCGCGTCACCAAGGCGACCAGCGACGAGACGATCGAGTCGATCCTGGGCCTGCACCGCGAGCTGCAGCGCCGCGAGCGCGAGGCGATCGCGACGCCCGAGGAGGCCCGGCGCGCGAACACCGAGCTGCGCCTGCGCATGCGGGAGCGGGGCAACTACCTGCCCGAGATCGAGCACCTCGCCGAGAAGCAGCTCAAGGCCGCGGGGCACACCGGCGGCGCGCTCACGCACCGGAGCGTCAGCGTCATGGCGTCGCAGCTGGGCTTCGAGCTCATCTACGTCGACGACCTGCCGCACTCCGCCCGGTCGGTGACCGACCTCGAGAACGGACGCATCTACCTGCCGCCGGCGTCGATCCCCGGCGGTCACGGCCTCCGCTCGATGGCGCTGCAGGCGATGGCGCACCGGCTGCTCGGGCACACGCCGCCCACCGACTACGCCGACTTCCTGCAGCAGCGGCTCGAGATCAACTACTTCGCGGCGTGCTGCCTCATGCCCGAGACAGCATCGGTCGCTTTCCTCGCCCAGGCGAAGAAGGACCGGAACCTCGCCGTCGAGGACTTCCGCGACGCGTTCGGCGTGACGCACGAGGCGGCGGCGATGCGGATGACGAACCTGCTGACCGAGCATCTCGGCACGCGCCTGCACTTCCTGCGGGTCGACGGAGCGGGGGCGATCAACCGGGTCTACGAGAACGACGACCTGCCGCTGCCGATGGATGTCACCGGATCGGTCGAGGGGCAGATCGTCTGCCGCAGGTTCGCCGCGCGCGCCGCCTTCGCGGAGCAGAACCGCACCGTCGAGCACTATCAGTACACCGACACCCCCGCCGGCACCTTCTGGTGTTCGAGCCAGACCGGGCGCACGGGCGACGGCGAGTTCTCGATCACGGTCGGCGTGCCCTTCGACGACGCACGCTGGTTCCGCGGCCGCGAGACCCACAAGCGCGCCGTGTCGACCTGCCCCGACGAGTCGTGCTGCCGACGCCCGGATGCCTCGCTGACCGACCGCTGGAACGGGAAGGCTTGGCCGAGCGCGCGCGTGCACATGCAGATGTTCTCGCCGCTGCCGCGGGGGGCGTTCCCCGGCGTGGACGACGGCGAGGTCTACGCCTTCCTCGACCGGCACGCACAGGAGTAGGGCGTCTTCGACCCTCCCGCGTTGGAGCGGGGGTGCGTCCGGGTGTATCGTTGATGCGCTAGTGAGGTTCACCTAACCTAACTCCCCGAACGAAATCCACACCGTGCTCGCCACTTTCCTGATCGGTCTCCGCGAAGGCCTCGAAGCCGCCCTCGTCGTCGGCATCCTCGTCGCCTACCTCACCCGTATCGGCCGCCGCGACGTCCTCCCGCGCGTGTGGGCAGGCATCGGCCTCGCTGTTGCGCTCGCCCTCGGCATCGGCGCGATCCTCACCTTCGGTTCGTACGCGCTCACCTTCGAAGCGCAGGAGCTCCTCGGCGGCATCCTCTCGCTCCTCACCGTCGCGATGGTGACCTGGATGATCTTCTGGATGCAGAAGACCGGGCGCACGATGAAGCGCACGCTCGAGGGTGGGATCGATCGCGCTCTGTCCGCCGGCGGGGCGTGGGCCCTCGTTGCGATCGGGTTCATCTCCGTTGCACGCGAGGGAATCGAGACGACGCTGCTGCTGTGGTCGATGGTGCAGTCGTTCGGCGACGCGCCGTCGACCCTGCTCGGCGCGCTCCTCGGGCTCGCTGCCGCGGTGGCGATCGGGTGGCTCCTCGCCCGCGGCATGGTGCGCGTCGACCTGCGCGTCTTCTTCGCGTGGACCGGCGCGTTCCTCGTCGTTGTCGCGGCGGGCGTGCTCGCCTACGCCATCCACGATCTGCAGGAGGCCGGCGCCCTTCCCGGGCCGTTCACCGCGCTCGCCCCGATCGAGGCCACCGGCGCGGTCGCGACCGGATGGGCGGCGTTCCCGTTCGGCTGGGCGTTCGATCTGCGCGCGGTGATCCCGCCGACGTCGCCGCTCGCCGCCGTCCTGCAGGCCACCGTCGGCTTCATGCCGCAGATGTCGTGGCTGCAGGTGATCGCCTGGGTGGTCTACCTCCTCGTCGTCGGCACCGTCTTCGTGCGCGGGCTGCGGCGCCGGCCGCCGGCCCCGGCCGGAGCGACGGACGACGTGGATGCCGAGGCATCCGTCGCCCCTTCCCGCTCCCCTTCGACCGACCACCCCACCACCGACTCCCCCTCCACCGACCAGGAGGCGCCCGCCGCCTCGGCCTCCCACCCGCAAGGAGCCTGATGATCCGCCCCCGCCTGCTCGCCGCCACGGCCGCGACCGCGCTCGCCGCACTCGCCCTCTCCGGCTGCGTCGCCAAGACCGATGCCGCCGCCTCGGGCTCGCTCACGGTGACCTCGACGGACACCTCCTGCGACGTCTCGGCGGCGACCGCCACGAGCGGCACGCTCACCTTCGACGTGACCAACCAGAGCTCCGACGTGAGCGAGTTCTACCTGCTCGCCGAGGATGGGTTGCGCATCGTCGGCGAGGTCGAGAACATCGCCCCCGGCGCCTCGCGCACGCTCACCGTCGTCGCGCAGCCGGGCGACTACTACACGCTCTGCAAGCCCGGCATGGTCGGCGAGGGCGTCGGCAAGGCCCCCTTCGCGGTCTCGGGCGAGAAGGTCGCCGCGACCGGCGACGACGCCGAGCAGAAGCAGAAGGCCGTCGACCTCTACGCCGCGTTCGTCAAAGACCAGGTCGAGCAGCTCGTGCCCGCCGTCGACAGCTTCGTCGCGGCGTACGAGTCGGGCGACGACGACGCGGCGAAGGCGCAGTTCGCCACCACCCGCGCCTTCTACGAGCGCATCGAGCCGGTGGCCGAGTCGCTCGGCGACCTCGACCCGCGCATCGACTACCGCGAGGTGGATGCCGTGGCCGAAGGCCTCGAGTGGACCGGCTTCCACCGCATCGAGAAGGACCTCTGGGTGCCCGCGCAAGATGCGCTCAACTCCGACGGCGTGACGCCGGCCTGGCAGAACTGGCAGCCGTCGACACCCGCCGAGCGCGCCGCCTACGGCGACCAGCTGATCGCCGACGTCGCGGAGCTCAACGACTACGTGCACTCGGATGCCTTCACCGAGGCCCTCGACGCGCAGGGGATCGGCGGCGTCTCCAACGGCGCCATCGGCCTGCTCGACGAGGTCGCGACCGGCAAGATTTCGGGCGAGGAGGACTGGTGGTCGGGCACCGACCTGTGGGACTTCGCGGCGAACGTCGAGGGCTCCGAGATGGCATTCTCGCTCGTCCAGGATTTCGCCTCGTCGTCGGGCTCGGAGGGCGCCGCTCTCGTGAAGAAGATCCAGACCGGCTACGACGACCTCTACGCGTCGCTCGCACAGCACGGTTCGCTCGAGTCCGGGTTCGTGAACTACCGCGAACTCACCGAGGCCGACAAGCGCGAGTTCACCGACCTCATCAACGCGCTCGCCGAGCCGCTGTCGAAGCTCACGTCGACCATCCTGGAGTGATGATGACCACGAACGACGACGCCCTCCCCGACGCGCCGGCGGGCGCGGAGACCCCGCCGGCCGGCGGGGTCTCCGGTGCCGAGGTCCGCGGCGGCGAGGCGCGCGGCGGCCTCAGCCGGCGCGGGCTCATCGGGCTCGCCGCGGGGATCGGCGCCGCCGGCCTCGCCGTAGGGGCGGGCGCGGGGTCGGCCGTCGGCCGAGCGCGGGTGGGCGCCTCCGAGGCATCCGTGCACCCGTTCTTCGGCGTGCACCAGGCGGGCATCACGACGCCGGTGCAGGATCACCTGCACTTCGCGTCGTTCGACATGATGGCGCGCACGAACCGCGACGACCTGATCGAGCTGCTGCAGGACTGGACGTATGCCGCGGCGCGCATGAGTCAGGGGCTGGACGTCTCGGCGACGGGCGCGGTGGGTGGATCGCCCGAGGCGCCGCCCGACGACACGGGCGAAGCCCTGGGGCTCGCCGCCAACGGCCTGACGATCACGTTCGGGTTCGGGCCGACGCTGTTCCAGACCGGGGCGGGTGAGGACCGCTACGGCATCGCCGCGCAGCGCCCCGCGGCGCTCACCCCGCTCCCCGCGTTCCTCGGCGACGACCTCGATCCGCTCGCCTCGGGCGGCGACCTCGTGATCCAGGCGTGCGCCGACGACCCGCAGGTGGCGGTGCACGCGATCCGCAATCTCAGCCGGATCGCGTTCGGCCGGGCGCGGCTGCGCTGGTCGCAGCTCGGATTCGGCAAGACGTCGAAGACGACCACCGACCAGGCCACGCCTCGGAACCTCTTCGGGTTCAAGGACGGCACCGCCAACATCCTCGCCGACGACACGGCCGCGCTCGACGCGCACGTCTGGGTCGGCAGCGGCGACGAGCCCGCGTGGATGACGGGGGGCTCGTACCTCGTCGCGCGCAAGATCGCGATGCTCATCGAGACCTGGGACCGCGTGCGGCTCGCCGAGCAGGAGCAGGTCATCGGTCGCGACAAGGCGATCGGGGCACCGCTGTCGGGCGGACAGGAGAACACCGCGCCCGACTTCGCGGCCACGGGCCCGGGCGGCGCGCCGGCCATCGACGCGCGCAGCCACGTGCGACTCGCGCACCCCGACCTCAACGGCGGTAATCGCATCCTCCGCCGCGGATACAACTACGTCGACGGCAACACCGGGCTCGGGCGCCTGGACGCCGGGCTGTTCTTCCTGTCGTACCAGCGCTCCCCCGACCAGTTCGTCGCGCTGCAGAAGGCCCTCGCCACCGACCTCCTCGCCGAGTACATCCGCCACATCGGCTCGGGCGTCTGGGCCGTGCCGCCGGGCGCCGCGGCCGGCTCGTACGTCGGTGCGGGGCTGTTCGACGCCTGAGGTCAGTCCGGGCCGGTCGGATGGCCGTCGCGACCTGCCTGCCGCCGCGCGGGGAGACTGAATTGTGCACACGAGAGCCCGGGCCGGCCCGGCCCAGGCGATCGCTCGCTCGCCTGGGGCGGCCGTCCGCCGGCGAGGAACTCGACGTAGCGCGCGAGCGCCGCAGCGACGGATGCCTCGTCGAGCTGCACCTCGACCGTCCCGACGACCGGGGCGAGATGGTGCCGGTCCACGGCCAGTGCGTGCTTCCACGTGCCGACCACCCGGCCGCCGGTGACGAGCACGGGAGCGACGGCGCCGTTCGGCCCCGGGCCGAACGCCGGGAGGGCGACGACGTCCGGCGCGCGTTCCCGCACCCTCGAGCGCCGAGCGCGCGAGCCCGGGCGGAAGCCCGACCCACCAGCGGAAGTCGGCGAGCCCGGCCGGTCCGTGCCCGCGCAGGTAGCGGACGAGGATCTCCGCGAGCGCATCGGCCGGCGCCGTGGCATCCTCGACCCACTCGTCCGCCGCGACGACGTACTGCTCGCGGCTCGGTGCACCCTCGCGCGGAACGACGGGGCCGAGCACGACGAGCCACCGGAGGCACAGTGCGGCGAGAATGAGGTTCGCGCGCATGCCGGTCGCGTCGATGCCGGCGTCCGTCAGCACCGTGCCGAGCTCGCGACGGGTGAGCCGGTTGTCGCCGCGGAGCACCGGCCGCACAGCGGACTCGGCGCGGGCGAGCACGTCGTCGTCGATGCCGAGGCGGCGGTGCACACCGGCGGCCTGCCGGAGCTGCCGGCCCGGCGTGATGCCCCGCATCCATCCGAGGTCGCGCGGATCGAGGATGTGCACGGTTCCCCGCTGCGTCCACGACCGGATGCGCTCGCCGCGCTCGAAGGCCGCATCGACGTCGGCGAGTGCGGGCGATCCCGTCGAGCGCACGGCGAGCGCCCACCGGCCGCTCGTGAACTCCTGCGACTGCGTCGCCGTCATGTGCCGCGCGGCGACCACGCCCGAGGCGGGGTCGGTCAGACGGTGCGCGCGCATCCGCGCCGCCCGGAGGCCCTCGGGATCCATGACGCCATCCTCCACCCCGTGCGGCCGGCCCCGCGTGCCGTTTGCAGGAGAATCGCGCGCACCGCCGCGCGCGTTCCACGTGTTTCCGCGGCTCGCACGCGCGAGTCGGCACAGAGTTCCTGCAAACGGCACCCGCACCGGCGGTCACGGCCGCCCTATAATCGACTCGTCCGGCGCGCGACGTCGACCGACCCTACCTCCTCCTCGACTGTCGAATCTCGGGGGAGGTCATCGCGCCGTACCAGCAGGAGATCATCCGCGTGAACTCCTGACGCCCGGCTTCTGCGGCGGCGCCGCCGCGCCGCGCACGGCGGGCGGGGAATGCCAGAGCCTGGCAGAACGCTGATCCTTGAGCCCACACTGAGTGTGAACAGGGAGGGATGCCATGGAAGGCCTCGAAGTCACCGTTCTGCTGGGCCTCGCGATCCTGGCCGGGACGGTGCTCGCGCCGCGCCTGCGGATCGCGACACCGCTCGTCCTCGTCGTGATCGGGCTGCTGCTCGGATTCGTCCCGGCACTGCGCGACATCCAGCTGCCGCCCGAGACCGTGCTGCTCCTCTTCCTGCCGGTCATGCTCTTCTGGGAGAGCCTCACGACCTCGTTGCGCGCGGTCCGGCAGTCGCTGCGGTACATCGTGCCGATGTCGACGCTTCTCGTCGTCGCGTCCGCGTTCGCCGTGGCATGGATCGCGACGCTCTTCGGAGTGCCGTTCCATACGGCGCTCCTTCTCGGTGCCGCCGTCGCTCCGCCGGATGCCACGGCGGTCGCCGCCCTCGGGCGTCTGCTTCCTGAGCGGATGTTCATGAAGCTCAAGGCCGAGAGTCTGACAAACGACGGGACGGCGCTCGTGCTCTACGCGATCGCCCTCTCGCTCGCCCTCGGCGAGAACATCTCGGGATGGTCGATCACCGGGATGGTGGCCGTCTCCTACCTGGGCGGCGCCGCGGCCGGCATCGCGGTTGCAGCGCTCGTCTACCTGGCGCTGCGGCGCGCGCCACGCCCTCGTCATCAACACGACGCTTCTGCTCGTGCCGTTCGTCGCCTTCCTCCTCGCCGAGCTCGTCGACGCCTCCGGCGTGCTGGCGGTCGTCTTCGCGGGTCTGATCGTGGCCTGGTCGCACGCGGGCATCACGACCGCGACGTCGCGGCGCCAGGCGCAGTTGGCATGGCCGTTCGGCGTGTATCTGCTCAACGGGGCGCTGTTCGTCCTCATCGGACTCGAGGTGCAGTACGTCGTGCACGACGTCCCGGCCCGGCAACTCGGCATGCTCGTGGCCATCACGATCGCGACGTGGATCGCACTGATCGTCGTCCGGTATGTGTTCCTGACCTTGTTCGCGCCATTCTCCCGGACCCCGCGAGACCCGCGGTTCGGCCACCACCACCGCGGACGCATCGTCAATACGTTCGCCGGGTTCCGCGGCGCCGTGTCGCTTGCGATCGCCCTGTCCGTTCCGCCATCCATCGAGGGCATCGGCGAACTCACCGGGCGCGACATCGTCGCGTTCGTGACGGGCGGGGTGATCCTCGTGAGCCTTCTCGTGCAGGGGACGCTGCTCCCCGCGATCGTGCGTTGGGCGCGCTTGCCGCAGGATGAGACCGCGGCCGAGGAGTACGAGCTCGCGCAGCGCACGATCACGGGTGCGACTGTCGCCGTGCTCGACGACCTCGCCGCCGAGCACGGCATCAGCGACGAGGTGCGCGACCGGATCCGCCGCGAGACCTACGAGTACCTCGAGCTCTCCAATGCACGCGCCTACGCCCGGCAGAGCCGCGCCGACGCGGCATCCATCTCCGAGCTCGAGAGCATGCTCTCTACCCCGGAGGCCGGGAACCACGCGGGCGCCGGGGACGACGCGGATGACGAGGGTGCCGCGGATGCCTCGTGGGCGCGCTCGACTGCGCCCTCGAATTCCGTCGGGGGCGCGGCGATGCCCGCCCTGTCGGCCTCGCCGCTCGAGATGATTGCGACGAGCGACGACATCGACCTGACTCAGCGCTCGCCCATCACCCGGTACGAGGAGGCGACGCGACTGCGCCTCGCCGTGCTCGAGCGCAAGCGCGCCGTGCTGCACCGGTTGCGGCGCGAGGGCACGATCGACGACCTCGTCGTCCGACGGATCGAGGACCACCTCGACATCGACGAGTTGCGCCTGCGTGGCGTGGACCCGCTCGAGTGAACCCGCCCGACGCGACCTACAGCAGCCAGGCGTCGAAGAAGACGGCGAGCTCCTGCACGCCGTCCACGCCGTCCAGGGGGAAGACACCGGCGACGTACTGGTCGGGGCGCACGACGACGACCGCCCCGTCTCGTGAGATGCCGCGTTCCGCATAGATGTCGGTCGCGTTCCAGCGGTTGGGCGCTGCGGCGAACACCTTCTCCCAGTCGGTGAGGTGCAGCGGGCCGGTGCGCGGGCGGAAGATCGCGGGGACGCGCGTGACGTCGATCTCGTCATAGCCTCCCGGGTAGATCACCTTCGCGCGACCGTCGGCCCTCGCGTGGTGTCCGAGATGCACGACGTTGCCGTCTGCGGCGCGCGTGACCGGCGCACTCTTGATTCGCTTGCCGATCGGGAATCCCGTCGCGCGCTCTTGATGCGCGGCGTCCGCGAGCCCGGTCACGACCGCGCCGAGCTTCCAGCCGAGGTTGAAGCCGTCCTGCATCGAGACGTTCATCCCCTGCCCGGCCTTGGCGCTGTGCGTGTGGCACGCATCGCCGGTGAGGAAGACCCTCGGCAGGCGGTCGGTGCCGAGTCACACGTACGGGCACGACTGCGCCGCGGGAGCGTCGAGTTGTCGACGGAAGGCGACTGAAGGAGGGGTCCGTCGCGCGCGGAGTAGCGCCCGGGCGGGGCACGGTCAACCCGTTGGTGTGCACGCGCATGGGCTGATTGAATCGGGACATGACCTCCGCGCATCCGGCTCCCACCGCCGGCGCCGCGCCCACCCCGATCGCCTACGACCACGTCATCGTCGGAGGCGGGATGGTCGCCGACGCGGCGGCACGGGGCATCCGGGAGCGCGACACCGCCGACGACACCGGCGCCGTGGTCGTCCTGCGCACGCGGGTCACCGCCCTCCGCCCCGACGCGCACGAGCTCGACACGGATGCCGGCGACACCTATCGCTACGGCACCGTCCTCATCGCGACCGGCGGCACCCCCGTCGCGCTGCCGATCGAGGGCGGGGGCGCGAGCGACCGGGTGCTCACCTTCCGCACCGCGGGGGACTATCGGCACCTCCGCGCCCTCGCCGCGCAGGCCGACCGCATCGCGGTGGTCGGGGGCGGCTACATCGGCAGCGAACTCGCCGCCGCGCTCGTGCAGCAGGGCGTCGACACCGTGCTCGTGCACAGCACGGCCACCCTCGGCGCCGACGTGTTCCCCGCGGATCTCGCCGACCATTTCGCCGGGATGTTCCGCGACGCCGGCGTCGAACTCGTCGGCGGCCATGAGGTGGTCGGCGGCGTCGCCGGCGACGCGGGAGTGCGACTCGACCTCGAAGGCGGCGCGACGGTCGTCGCGGATGCCGTGGTCTCGGGCCTCGGCATCGAGGTGCAGACCGAGCTCGCCGAGTCCTCCGGCATCGCGACGGGCGACGGCATCGTCGTCGACGCGCACCTGCGCACCGATCGGGCCGACGTCTTCGCCGCCGGCGACGTGGCCGAATACCCCGACCGCATCCTCGGACGCCGCCGCGTCGAGCACGTCGACAACGCGGAGCAGATGGGCCGGCAGGCGGGTCGGAATCTCGCGGGCGCCGGCGAGGAGTACACCCACACGCCGTACTACTACTCCGTCGTGTTCGGCACCCGCTACGAGGCGGTCGGCACGCTCGACGGATCGCTCGAGACGGTCGATGACTGGGTCGAGCCGCTCGAACGCGGCGTCGTCTACTACCTCGACGACGACCGCGTCGTCGGCGTGCTGCTGTGGAACATCGACGATCGAACGGATGCCGCGCGCGCCGTTCTCACCGAGGACGGACCCGTCGATCGCGATGCCCTCATCGATCGCATCCGCGAGGAGGCCTCATGACCGACGACCAGTACGCCTTCGGCAACCCGGTCACGCGCTACCCTCGGGTCGAGCCGCCGCTCCAGCATCAGGACGAGCCGGCGGTGCAGGGCGTCATGACGCCCGTCCCCGACCTCGGCGAGCACACCTACCGGGGCTCCGGCCGGCTCGCGGGGCGGCGCGCGCTGATCACCGGCGGCGACTCCGGCATCGGCGGGGCGGCGGCGATCGCGTTCGCGCGCGAGGGCGCCGACGTCGCGATCGTGCACCGACCGGGCGAGGAACCGGACGCCGCGCACGTCCTCGGTCTCATCCGGGAGGCGGGGCGTCACGGCGTCGCGCTCGTGGCCGACCTCACCGACGCCGAGCGCTGCCGCACCGTCGTCGCCGACGCCGTCGCCGAGCTCGGCGGTCTCGACATCCTGGTCAACAACGCGGGCAAGCAGACCGCCGTGGCGAAGGTCGAAGATCTCAGCGACGAGCAGTTCGAGGCGACGTTCCGGACGAACGTGTTCGCCCCGTTCCGGCTGATCAAGGCCGCCCTCCCCCACCTGACGCCCGGGTCGACGATCATCAACACGGCCTCACTCGAGGCGTACGTGCCCGCGCCCGATCGGCTGGACTACGCGGCGACGAAGGCCGCGATCAACAACCTCTCCAAGGGTCTCGCGCAGCAGCTGGCTCCCCGCGGCATCCGCGTCAACGTCGTCGCCCCCGGCCCGACCTGGACGGCCCTGCAGGTGTCGGACGGCGTCTCCGACGAGCAGATGACGCACTTCGACGACGAGAACGAGTACCGCCGCGCCGGCCAGCCCGCCGAGATCGCGCCGGCGTTCGTCTTCCTCGCCTCGGCCGAGTCGGGCTACATCTCGGGCGAGACGCTCAACGTCAACGGCGGGATGGTCACCCCGTGATGACGCCCGACGCACCGGCATCCGATCTCACCGTCTACGCGCTGCACGCGCTCGGCGGCAGCGCGGCGGAGTTCCGCCCCGTCGCCGCGGCGCTGCGCCCCGGCATCCGACTCGTGCCGATCGACCTGCCCGGCTTCGGCGACGCCGTCGACCTGCCCGGGTACACGGTCGCCGAGATGGCCGATGTCGTCATCGACCGCATACGCCGCGACGACTCCGCCCACGGCGGCCGCTGGCTGCTCCTCGGGCACAGCATGGGCGGCAAGGTCGCCTCGGTCGTCGCCCGGCGCGCGCTCGCCGGCGACGATCCCGTGTTCGGCTTCGCGGGCGTCGTGCTCGTGGCCGCCTCGCCGCCGACGCCCGAGCCGATGAGCGAGGACAAGCGGGCCGAGATGATCGGCTGGGCCCGCGACGGCTGGCTCGGCGAGAACGAGGCCCGCGCGTTCGTCGAGGCGAACACCGCCCTGCCGCTCGGCGGCGAGTGCGATGCGCGGACGATCGACGACCTGCGCCGAGCGGCACCGGATGCCTGGGTGCACTGGCTCGAGCACGGCAGCCGTGAAGACGTGTCGGCCGTCGTCGGCACCCTGGACGTGCCCGCGGTGATCGTCGCGGGCGAGGACGACGACGATCTTGGCGCCGACGCGCAGCCGCGTCTGCACGGCGACGTCTATCCGCGCGCCCGCCTCGTGCGCCTGCGCGAGACGGGTCACCTCGTGCCGCAGGAGCGGCCGGAGGAGGTCGCGGCGGCGATCGCCGCCCTGGCCGACGAGATCGAGGCGCACGCCCCCGCGGTGCCCGCCGACTGGGCGCGCCTCATCGCCTCCCCCGCTCTCACGCCGCGGGTGCGCGCGACGCTCGCCGCCCGGGCGATCGCCGACGACCCGGCCTACCG
>NZ_JAAGRY010000011.1 GCF_015707995.1 Microbacterium paulum | reverse complement strand
CCGGGGCCGGATCGCCGGCCGCGGCGGCGGAGCCCTCAGCGGACGGGTCGGGGCCGAGCGCGGACGGGTCGGGGCCGAGCGCGGACGGATCGGGGCCACTCATCGGGTGACCGCCGCTCCACGTTGCGGCGCGCCGAACGGAGGCTCGTCGAGCGGCGCCTCGGCGACCTGGATCTCGGTGACCGGCAGGGTCGAGTCGGCGCCAAAGGCGAGGGTCGAGGGGCGGCGCCCGCTCATGATGAGCTGCGCGGCGAGCGCCGCGATCATGGCGCCGTTGTCGGTGCAGAGGCTGAGGGGCGGAATCCGCACCGCGACACCCGCCGCGCCGGCCCGCTCGAGGGCGACCTCACGCAGCCGGCGGTTCGCGATGACGCCGCCGCCGAGGAGCAGTCGCGGCACGTCGTAGCGGGCACAGGCATCCAGCGCCTTCGTCACGAGCACGTCGACGACGGCCTCGCGGAACGACGCGGCGACATCGGCCGTGTTCACGGGCGTGCCCGCGGCCTCGGCCTGCTCGACCCACCGCGCGACGGCCGTCTTCAGCCCCGAGAACGAGAAGTCGTAGCGGTGCTCGGCGAAATCCGACGCGCGCGACAGTCCGCGCGGAAAGCGGATCGCGGCCGGGTCGCCGGTCGCGGCGGCGCGGTCGATCTCGGGGCCGCCGGGGTAGGGCAGCCCGAGAATGCGGGCGATCTTGTCGAAGGCCTCGCCGGCGGCGTCGTCGAGGGTCTCGCCGAGAAGCTCGACGTCAGAGACCAGGTCGCGCACGAGCAGCAGCGACGTGTGGCCGCCGCTGACGAGCAGGGCGATGGTCGGGTATTCGACCTCTTCGCCAGCAAGCAGGTCGGCGGCGATGTGCCCGACGAGGTGGTTCACGGCATACAACGGCTTGCCGAGGCTCACGGCCAGGGCTTTCGCGGCGCCGACGCCGACCATCAACGCTCCGGCCAGCCCCGGGCCGCTCGTCACGGCGACGGCGTCGATCTCATCGAGGGCGATTCCCGCCTCGGCGACGGCGGCCTCGATCGTCGGCTGCAACGCTTCGAGGTGGGCGCGGGCGGCGACCTCGGGCACGACGCCGCCATAGCGGGCGTGCTCGTCCATCGAGCTCGCGATCGTGTTGCTCAGCAGCGTCGTGCCGCGGACGATGCCGATGCCGGTCTCGTCGCAGCTCGTCTCGATGCCGAGCACGAGGGGTTCGCGGGCGCTCATGCCGCCGCCTTTCTGTGGCATACGCAGGGGAAACCGTCCACCCTGCACCCCAGCCGGCGCCGCAGCATCGGTTCGCCCTGCTGTTGCCCCCACGTCGCGCCGAGCCCGCTCACGAGCAGGCCCCCGCATCGGACGGCGCGGATGCCTGGGCCGCCGCCCACGCCGCGAGGTCGAGCTTCATGACCACGGCATCGATGTCGTCGGGCTGGTAGTAGCGCGGACGGCGGGCGATCTCGACGAAGCCTTCCGAGGCGTACAGCGCTTCGGCCACGGGGTTGTCGGCGCGCACCTCGAGGAACATCTCGCGCGCCCCGCACTCCCTGGCCTCGCCGAGCAGCGCCCGCAGGAGCGCACGCCCCCGGCCGGCGCCGCGTGCGGCTTCGGCGATCGCGATGGTCTGGATGTCAGCATCGGCGGCGCCGCGCACCGCGCGCACTCCCCCGTACCCGACGACGCGCCCGGCCTCGACATCGACGAGGTAGCGGCCGTGCGGCGAGGCGAGCTCGGCGGCCATGAGGCTCTCGCTCCAGGCATCCGTCGGGAACGATGCCCGCTCGAGCGTCATGATCGCGCCGAGGTCGTCGCCGGTCGCGGTGCGCAGGGTCATGCGCCGACCCGCTTGGGTGCGGCGGGCAGCGTCACGTCGGGGGCCCGCAGGTACAGCGGCTCGGGGCCGGTCAGCTCGCGTCCGGCAGCGACGGCGCGCCCGGCGAGGGCGGCGACCATGGATGCCGAGATCACCGTCACATCGCGACGTTCGGCGCCGAGGCCGGCGAGTACGTCGTCGACCGCGTCGCGGGGGGTGAGCGCGGGGCCGGCGACCCGCACCGGAATGCCGTCGTCGTCGATCCCGTCGTAGACCGAATACGCGAACTCGCGCCGGCGCGCGTCGGTGACGACGGCGAAGCGCGGCACGTCGGCGAACGGGTCTGTGAGGGCGGCCGATAGGACGATGCCGAGGGCCGCCGCGTCGTGGCTCGGCACGGCGACGACCGGCAGGCCGCGGCCGAGCGCGAAGGCGCGCGCTGCGGCGATGCCGACGCGCAGCCCGGTGAACGGGCCCGGGCCCATGCCCGCGGCGACGTGCGTGAGCGCGACCTCTTCGGGCGCGCCGGTCTGCCCGATCGGGCCGCGCGCGGCGCCCGTGAGCGCGTCGACCAGCAGCGTGCCGATGGCTTCGGCGTGGCCGAGGGGGTTGTCGCTGGATGCCTCGGCCCGCACCACTCCGTCGCTTTCGACGACGGCGACGGCCGTGCCGAGAGAGGTGTCGATGCCGAGGATCACGTCATCCAGGGTAGTCGGGCCCGGGGCTGGGGTCAGGTTCAGGGCCGGCGCGAGATGCGCACGTGCCGCGGCGCGGCATCCTCCATGTCGGCGACGTGCGGGCCGGCGGTGCCGCATGCGTTGTCGACACCGGTGCCCGACCAGCCGCGCTCGATCTCGACCTCCCACCACGTGTCGGCGACGGCGGCGGCGTAGGGCGCGGCCCACTCGGCGATCACGACGGAGTGGGCGAAGTCGATGTCGAGGTCGTCGAGCTCTCCGTCGGTGCCGAGGCGGTAGGCATCCACGTGCACGAGCGCCGGGCCGTCGGTGAGCGAGGGATGCGTGCGAGCGATCACGAACGTGGGGCTCTGCACGCGCCCGCGCACGCCGAGGGCGGCCGCGATGCCCCGCGTGAGGGTCGTCTTGCCCGCGCCGAGCGGACCGGTCAGCACGACGAGGTCGCCCGCGCGGAGCGCTTCGCCGAAGGCACGGCCCAAGGCATCCATCTCGTCGACCGACGCGACCTCGCGCTCACCGACGAACGCGTCGAGCCCGCTCACCGGGTCACCTCGCGGCGCGCGACGCGCGGGCCGATGCGGGTGACGATCTCGTAGTTGATCGTGCCGGCCGAGTCGGCCCATTCCTCGACGGCGGGTGCGCCGAGGGTGGGGTCGCCGAAGAGCATCGCCTCGTCGCCCACCGCGACGGGATGGTCGCCCACGTCGACGACGAACTGGTCCATGGCGATGCGGCCGGCGACCGGGAACGTCTCGCCGCCGATGCGCACGGCGCCCCCGCCCGACGCCGCGCGCGGAACGCCGTCGGCGTAGCCGAGGGGCACCAGGGCGAGCGTCGTCTCGCCCTCGGTGCGGTGCGTGTAGCCGTACGACACGCCCTGGCCGGCCGGCACGCGGCGGACGGCCGCGACCGCCGCGCGCAGGCTCATCGCGGGGCGGAGCCCGAGGTCGGCCGACGTGCGGTCGGCGAACGGCGACAGCCCGTACATCGCGATGCCGAGGCGCACGCACCCGAAGCGCGCTTCGGGCAGGTCGATGGCCGCGTGCGAGGCGGCGAGGTGCCGGAGCGGCGGAGTGAGTCCGAGCGAGGATGCCAGGGCCAGCGCCTCGGTGAAGCGGTCGAGCGCGGCGCGATCATCGGCCGGGCTCGTGTTCGAGAGGTGGCTGAAGATGCCGACGACGCGCAGCTTGCCGATGCGTTCGAGCCGCGCCGCCTCGGCGAACACGACCGGCGCGTCGGCGGGGGCGATGCCGTTGCGCCCGAGCCCGGTCTCGACCTTCAGGTGCACCGCGACGGCGCGATCGGCGGTGGCCGCTGCTGCCGCGGCGACGAGCTGGTCGAAGCTCGAGATGCCGAGCTCGATCCCGAAAACGGCGGCCTCGGCGAACGAGGCGCCCGGCGCGTGCAGCCACGCGAGGATCGGCGCGTCGATGCCCGCGCGACGCAGCGCGATCGCTTCGGCCACGTCGGCGACGCCGAGACGGCTCGCCCCGCCGGCGAGCGCCGCGACCGCCGAGCGCACCGCGCCGTGGCCGTACCCGTCGGCCTTGACGACGGCGATCACGTCCGAGTCGGTGAGTCGGCGCAGGTGCCGCACGTTCTCGGTGATCGCGGTGGTGTCGATGAGCGCCTCGCGCATGACACCGGCGGGCAGGTGGCTCATCGCGGGTCTCCCGTGGGGTCGGTGATCGGGTCGGCGGTGTGGTGGGCGGTCGGTTCGGCAGCAGGGGTGCCCGAGGCATCCATCGGCATGACGGATGCCTCGGCCACCACGTACGCGGTCGCGAGGCCCGCGTCGTGGCTGAGCGAGAGGTGCATCGCGGTGACGCCGCGCGCCGCGACGGTCGCGGCGGTCTCGCCGGTGAGCGAGAAGACGGGGCGCCCGCTCGGCTCGGAGGCGACCTCGATGTCGGTCCAGTGCACGCCGTCCGAACCCCCGAGCGCCTTGATGAGCGCCTCTTTCGCAGCGTACCGCGCCGCGAGCGAGCGGGGCTTGAGCTGCCGCTCGGCCGGAGTGAACAGCCGGTCGAGAAGGCGCGGCGTGCGCGCGAGCGACCGCTCGAAGCGCGGGATGTCGACGAGGTCGACGCCGATACCGACGATCACGCGCCCCAGCCTACCGGCGCGCGGCGAGGCGCCCGGTCTGCGCGCCCTCGCCCGCGAAACACCGTTTCTGCGCCGAGACACCGGTCCACCCGCGGTGTCTCGGCGCACAGACGGTGTCTCGCCGCGCGGGGCGGCGCGGGGGTGGGCGGCCCGGCGCAGCCCGGGCTACTCGACCGTGACGGACTTGGCGAGGTTGCGGGGCTGGTCGACGTCGAGGCCCTTCGCGGTGGCGAGGCCCATCGCGAAGATGTGCAGCGGCACGACGGCGAGCAGCGGCTCGAAGAACGGGCCGGCGAGCGGGATGCGCAGCACCTCGTCGGCGAAGGGCAGCACGGCGGCATCCCCCTCCTCGGCGACGACGATCACGCGGGCGCCGCGCGCGCGGATCTCCTGGATGTTCGAGACGACCTTCTTGTGCAGCTCGGCCGACTCGCGCGGCGACGGCACGATGACGAACACCGGCTGCCCCGGCTCGATGAGCGCGATGGGGCCGTGCTTGAGCTCGCCGGCGGCGAAGCCCTCGGCGTGGATGTAGCTGATCTCCTTGAGCTTGAGCGCGCCCTCGAGCGCGATCGGGTAGCCGACGTGCCGGCCGAGGAAGAGCACCGACTGCGTGTCGGCCATCCAGCGCGAGAACTGCTCGATGTGCTTCTGTTCCTCGTCGAGCACGCGCTGGATCTTCGCCGGCACGGCCTCGAGCTCGCGGACGTGGTCGGCCGCCTCGACGCCCGAGATCGTGCCGCGCACGCGGGCGACGTGCAGGGCGAGCAGGTACAGCGCGGTGATCTGCGCGACGAACGCCTTGGTGGATGCCACGGCGACCTCGGGCCCCGCGTGCGTGTAGATCACGGCATCCGACTCGCGCGGGATCGTCGCGCCCTGCGTGTTGCAGATCGAGAGCGTCTTCGCCCCCTGCTCGCGCGCGTACTTGACGGCCATGAGCGTGTCCATCGTCTCGCCGGACTGGCTGATCGACACGACGAGCGTGTCCTCGCCGATGACCGGGTCGCGGTAGCGGAACTCGTGCGCGAGCTCGACCGACACGGGGATGCGCGTCCACTGCTCGATCGCGTAGGCGCCGGTCTGGCCCGCGTAGGCAGCGGTGCCGCAGGCGATGACGATGATGCGACGGATGCCGGTGAACAGTTCGTCGAGGCCGTCGAGCTCCGGGATCACGACCTGACCGTCGTGCACCCGACCGCGGATCGTGTTGGCGACGGCCTCGGGCTCCTCCGAGACCTCCTTCGCCATGAACGAGGACCAGCCGCCCTTTTCGGCGGCCGAGGCATCCCACACCACCTCGAAGGGCGAGGCCTCGACGGCGTTCCCGTCGAAGTCGGTGATCGTGACGCCCTCGGGGGTGATCGCGACGATCTCGTCTTGACCGATCGCGAGGGCGTTGCGGGTGTGCTCGACGAAGGCGGCGACGTCGGAGCCGAGGAAGTTCTCGCCCTCGCCGAGACCGATCACGAGCGGCGAGTTGCGCCGGGCTCCGACGACGAGGCCGGGCTGGTCCTGGTGCATCGCGAGCAGGGTGAACGCGCCCTCCAGGCGCGAGACGACCGAGCGGAACGCGGTGACGAGATCGCCGGATGCCTGATACTCGTGCCCGAGCAGCACGGCGGCGACCTCGGTGTCGGTCTCGGAACGGAAGGTGTAGCCGAGGCTCACGAGGTCGGCCTTGAGCTCGGCGAAGTTCTCGATGATGCCGTTGTGGATCACCGCGAGACGGTCCTCATCGGCGAGGTGCGGGTGCGCGTTGGCATCCGTCGGCCCGCCGTGCGTCGCCCAGCGGGTGTGGCCGATGCCCGTCGTACCGTCGGGCATGGGGTGCGCGGCGAGGTCGTCGCGCAGCACCTGCAGCTTGCCCGCACGCTTGCGCATGTCGAGGTCGCCGCCGCCGTCGATCACCGCGATGCCGGCGGAGTCATATCCGCGGTACTCGAGGCGGGCGAGACCAGAGATGAGGATGGCCTGGCTGTCACGCGGGCCCACGTATCCGACGATTCCACACATGGGAACCAGGGTAGTCGGGGGAACTGGCCATCCCCGACAGGGCGACGGCGGGAGAAACCAAGACGGGGCCCTCTGAACAGTGAGCCGTTGGGGACGGTCGGCTCAGAGGACCCCTGACCACGCATCTCCCGGACGGCCGTTGGGGTGGCCGGATTCGGAACGCCGCTTGGGGGCAGCTGAGGACAGCGCGGACATGTCCATCGTACCGGGGCGGGCGCGTGAATCAGGGGTTTGACGATGTGATGCGATGGGCTGCGCGGTCCACCGGGACACGCATCGACATCGCTCTTCCCCCCTGCACGGGCCTGTGCAATACTCAAGCCACGTCCACCGCTTCAGGCGGGGCGGATGCCGAGGGGTCGGCGCCGCTGGACGGAATCCGATCGGGATGGGACCCGGTCGGAGGTCCGGACGGAGTTGGGGGAGCACGGATCTCGGTCCGTGCTCATTGGGGACACGCGGGTCACGACCCGCGACTGGGGACAATGGGGACACGTTCATGCGGCGACGTAGCGAACTCTGCGCAGATCGGGAAGCACTGGGGACACCGGCGGCATCGCGCACAGCACATCCGATCACGCTCGAGGCCAGGGCACGACGATGAGCGCCGCGGCGCCGACCCTTGCAACGGGTTCGGACGCCGTCGCCGCTCCTCGCGTCATGCCGCTGCTCGAGCAGCGTCTGACCGAGGTGCGCCGACTGCGCACCCGATCCGGGGTCGTGGACACGGTGATCATCGCCGCGGCAGCCGCGGCGGCCACGCTCTGGCACGGGGCGGGGGGTGCCGACCTGCCCGCGGTGATCGCGGCTGGCGTACTCGCCGCGGTGTGGGCGGTCGCTCTCGTCGTGGCGCGTGCTCGCTCGCATCGACATGGCACAGGCCGACGGTGGGAACTGGCTCCGATCGCCCATTCCACGGTGATCGGCGTCGCGGCGCTCGCTGTCGTGGCGGGCGTCGAGGGCAGCAGCGATGCGCTCGTCCCGCATCTGTCGATCACGGTGCCGCTCGCCGCTGCAGCCTTGGTGTCGGTCCGGGCGATCCGCCGTGCGCGCTTCGCGCGGCGGCGTGACACCGACACGCTGGCGCCACGCACCCTCGTCGTCGGAGATCAGGCCGGCATCGCCGATCTGATCCGGTCCCTCGCGGACGACGACGACATCGGACACCGCATCGTCGGTGCAGCCCTCCCCGGCGGCGGCGCACTGGCGATGACGGTCGACGGAACGACGTATCCGGTGTTGGGGACTCCGGAGCAGGTCGCCGAGATCGCACGCCAATGCTGCATCGAAACGGTCGTCGTCGCAGGCGGCACCGACGACCCCGACTACCTGAGGAAGCTGTCGTGGAGCCTCGAAGGGGCTGCCATCGACCTCATCCTCGCGACCCGCCTGGCGGATGTCGCCCGTTCTCGCATCGCCTTCGAGCGGTCGAACGGGCTGGCGCTCACGCACGTGAGCCTCCCCAGGTTCGACCGCTCGAGCATGCGGGCCAAGCGCATGCTCGATGTGGTCGTCGCGCTCGCCGCGCTCGTTCCGATCGCGCTGATCACCCCAGTGATCGCGCTGATGATCGCTGTGGACACTCCGGGGGGCGTGTTCTTCCGACAGCGAAGGATCGGGCGCGGCGGGCGCGAATTCGACATCCTCAAGTTCCGCACGATGACGGCCACGGCGGAGCGGGATCTCGCGGCGCTGGCATCCGCCAACGAGGGCGCCGGCCCGCTGTTCAAGCTGAAGCACGACCCGCGCGTGACGCGCGTCGGCGCCGTGCTTCGCCGATTCTCGCTCGACGAGCTGCCGCAGTTCTGGAACGTGCTGATGGGTGAGATGAGCGTCGTGGGGCCGCGGCCACCGCTGCCGACGGAAGTGAGCGAGTACGACGGGCCGGTGTTCCGGCGCCTGTATGTGCAGCCGGGCATCACCGGGCTCTGGCAGGTCAGCGGGCGCAGCGACCTGAGCTGGGAGCAGTCGGTCCGCCTGGACCTGCACTACGTGGAGAACTGGTCGCTGGGGAGCGATCTGAAGATCATCGCGCGCACCGCCGCGGTGATGGTTCGGCCCCACGGGGCCTATTGATGTGGCGATTGATACCGGAGTCACGCGAACGCGCACGGCGGTACCTCTTCGAGGGGCCTCCCGCCAACCGTGCTGTGCGGGCTTCGCGATCGGCCTCCGCTCGGCGGCGGTAGCAGTCGACCACGTGAGAGGCGCGCCCGCCTCATGCCCCCACATCGGGGCGGGCGCGTCACCTCATGCTCATCTCGCCCCCGAATCTCCTGTTCCGGAACTGCGCGCCACGGAGTACAGTCGGGGCAAGAGCCGTCGCTGGGGAAACGACGACGGCGGGCCGCTGGGGCGGTCGTAGCAGTTGCTGGGGGAATCGGATGCCGACGTGTCGGCATCCTCATACTGGGGGCACGTGCATGGGGACACGGCAGGGGACAGTGGCGCGCGCGGATGCGGGCGCCGCCGGCGGGATGACGCCCGCGATGAAGTGGGTCATCGGAGCCGTCGCGCTCGTCGTCGGGGGGGGACTGCTCTGGGCGACGCTGCTCGGGGCACCGGGCGACGAGTCGGCGCGATCCGGCTCCGGCACCGCGGGTGGGACCGCGTCGTCGGCAGCCGCGGCGCCCGCGCTGACACCCGCGCCGACTCCTGTCGACGGCAGCGAGGTGCTGCCACCGGAGAACGCCCAGGCTGCGTCGGATCGCCTTCCCGACCTGCCACAGCCTACTCCGCGCGTGACCACGCCGTTGCCCGCGGACGCCGCGGCGGCCGGGCGCCTGGTGGACGGCTTCCCGACCGATCTGGCGGGCCCGACGCCGACCTCCGATGTCATCGACAGCTCGATCGCGTCGGACGGGGCGACGATGCAGGTGGCGTTGACGGCGCGCACCGACGAGACACCCGAGGACGTGGCTGCGGCGTTCCAACAGCGCTGGACGGCCTTCGAGCTCGCGCCCGCTGCCGCGGCGGAGGCGACGCTCGCGTATAGCGACGCATTCACCTCGATCTCGCTCGCGGCATCCGCCTCGGGCACCGGGACCGTCTACACGGTGTTCGCGACGCTGCGGACGGAGTGACCCCGTGTACATCTCGCTGACGAACTCCCCCGCGCCCGCGGACGACAAGAACCGCGACACGCTGCCCGGGAAGCGCACGCCGCGCGGCATCCGCACCGCGTCGTCCACCGTCATCACGCTCGGCATCGTGTCGATGCTGACCGATATCTCGTCCGAGTCGGTTTCGGCGATCCTGCCGCTGTACATCACGGGGTTCCTCGGACTCTCGACCATCGCGTTCGGCGTGCTCGACGGGCTCTACCAGGGCACGAGTGCCGTCGTGCGCATCGCGGGCGGCTACGCGTCCGACCGCCTGGACCAGCCCAAGTGGGTGGCGTTCGTCGGCTACTCGCTGGCTGCGATCGCACGGGTCGGTCTGCTGTTCTGGACCGGCTTCGCCGCGCTGAGCGCTGTGATCACCGCCGATCGCATCGGCAAGGGCATCCGTACGGCGCCGCGCGACGCGCTGATCACGGCGACGAGCGACCCGGCGCGACTCGCGGCGGCGTTCGGAGTGCACCGCATGCTCGACAACATCGGGGCGGCGATCGGACCGTTCCTCGCGTTCGTCATCCTCCTCGTCGTGCCCGACGGCTTCCACGTCGTGTTCGTCGCGTCGCTCGCGTTCGCAACGATCGGAGTGGCGATCCTGGGCTTCGTGGTGCCGAACGTGCGCAGCCGTCGCCGCGCTCGGGATGAGGCGCGAGTCCGAATGCCGTGGCGCACGATCGTGCGTGGCCCGATGCGCCGCGTGCTGGCGGCGGCCGGCATCCTCGGGCTCGTCACGATCGGCGACGGGTTCGTGTATCTCGTGCTGCAGGCGCGCAGCGACTTCGCCGCGATGTGGTTCCCGCTGCTGTACGTCGGCACGAATGTCGCGTTCCTCGCCTTCGCGGTGCCGCTGGGACGCCTGGCCGACCGGATCGGGCGTGCGCGGGTGTTCGTGTGGGGGCACGCCGCGCTGCTCGCCGCGTACATCGTCGCCGTGCTGCCGATGGCTGATGCCGTCGCCACCGTTCTCTGCCTGGTCTTCCTCGGCGGGTTCTACGCGGCCACCGATGGCGTGCTGTCGGCGCTGACCTCGCAGCTGACGCCCGCTGAGTCCCGCGCGACGGCCATCGCGAGCGCGCAGACGGTCGTGGCGGTCGCCCGGTTCGTGTCGGCGGCGGGCTTCGGCATCCTGTGGTTCGCGCTCGGTCGCGATCTCGCGATGCTCGTCGTCGCGATCGTGCTCGCGGTCGCCCTGCCGTTGGTCGCCGTGCTGCTGCATCCGCTGCTGCGCCGGACGGCGGCGGCCGACTCCGAGGCGGCCGCGGGGTGAGGTCGCGGACGGCATGGGTCGTGATTGCGGGGATATCCGCGGTCGCCCTCGGCGCGACAGGCGTGGCGGGTGCTGCGGCGTGGAGCGACTACCAGGCTCGGCAGGACGCGCCGAGCGCGGTGACGACGACGGATGGCGACGATCTCACGGGTGCCGACCGGATCGTTTTCCGCAACACGGCGGGCGGACAGGGGTACGGCCACGTGGCATCCATTCCCCTAGCCGATCCCGACGGCCCGCGCGCGGTGTCGGACATCGCCTGCGACCGCGTCGATGCGACCGCCACCGAGGTGTCGTGCCTGCGGACGGTGCGCGGGATCACTCCTCTCTATACGGGCACGCTGTACGCGGCGAACGGCGACCAGCTCGCGCAATGGCCGCTCAGCGGCATCCCGAGCCGTACGCGCATTTCGGCGGACGGCGCGATGATCGCGACGACGGCCTTCGTGACGGGGCATTCGTATGCCACGATCGGCTTCTCGACGGAGACGACGATCCACTCCCCCGACGGGTCCGACCTCGGCAACCTCGAGGACTGGACGCTCACGATCGACGGCGCGGCGAGCGCGCCCGTCGACCGGAACTACTGGGGCATCACCTTCGCGGGTGGCGACACGTTCTATGCGACCGTCGGCATGACCACGCAGGGCGTCACATACCTCGTGAAGGGGTCGCTCTCGGAGCGTTCGCTGACCTCGTTGGCCGAGAACGTCGAGTGCCCGTCGCTGTCGCCGGACGGAACCCGCATCGCGTTCAAGCGCGTGACAGCGGGCTCGGGCCCGACCGTGCACTGGACGCCCGCGGTCTACGACCTCGAGACGGGCGCCATCACGCTGCTGCCGGAGCAGCGCTCGATCGACGATCAGATCGAGTGGCTCGACGACGACACGATCCTGTACGGGGTGCCGCGCGAGGATGCGGTGGGCGACTACGACGTGTGGGCCCTCGCCGCCGATGCATCAGGCAAGCCGAGCGTGTTCATCGAGCACGCGTGGTCGCCCGCGGTGGTGCGGTGATGGATCAATCTGTGGATGCCGCATCGACCGATCCCGCACGACGGCGGTCGCGCCGCAGCACCAGGAGCCACGCCAGGAACGCACCGAGCGCGGCGCCGAGCGCGTTCGCGAGAATGTCGCGCAGGCTCGGCTGTCTCGAAGGAATCACGATCTGCGCGAGTTCGACCACGATCGAGAGCCCGAGCGCGAGCATCACGCCGTGCCACGGGCGTCGGAAGAGCAGCGCCAGCAGAAAGCCGAGCGGCAGGAACATGACGACGTTCGCGAGGAACTCCACCCATCCCGACCCGAACCCCCCGACGTGGAGGGTCGCGTCGAGCCAATGGGTGATGGCGTGCACGATCGTCGAATACGAGATCGGCGAGAGGACGACCAGCGCGACGGTCGCGACATACACCGCGAGGCAGATGCCGACGAGGCGTCGACGGCGCGGTGGGTTCGACACGCGTCAACTCTGTCACAGGCGCAACACCGACAGGCAGGAGCCGAAGTGAACATCCCCTTGGTGGATCTGCGCGCGCAGGCGGCAGAGATCGCAGACGAGGTCGAGCCGCAGATTCTGGAGGTGCTGCGCAGCGCCCACTACATCGGCGGTCCGCATGTCGCGGCGTTCGAGAAGGAGTTCTCCGAGTACGTCGGCGTCGCCCACACGATCGGCGTCGCCAACGGCACAGATGCCGTGGAACTGGCGCTCCGGGCCGTCGGAGTCGTCGCCGGCGCGGAGGTGATCATGCCGGCGAACACCTTCATCGCCACGGCAGAGGCGGCATCGCGGATCGGAGCGATCCCGGTGCCGGTCGATGTCGACCCCGACCACTTGCTGATCTCCCCCGAGGCGGTCGCTGCGGCGATCACCGGCAAGACGCGCGCGATCGTCCCGGTCCACCTGTTCGGCCAGGCTGCTCCGGTCGAGGCGCTCGAGCCGATCGCCTCCGCAGCCGGCATCCCGATCGTCGAAGACGGTGCTCAGTCGCAGGGCGCCACCCGCAACGGGCGTGCTGCGGGCGGCCTCGGTCTGGTCGCCGCGACGTCGTTCTACCCCGGCAAGAACCTCGGCGCCTCGGGCGATGCGGGTGCCGTGACGACCGATGATCCGAGCATGGCCGAGAGAGTGCGCCTGGTCGCGAACCACGGGTCAGCGACCCGGTACGTCCACGACGCCGTCGGCATCAACTCGCGGCTGGATGCGATCCATGCCGTCACGCTGCGCGCGAAGCTCGCCCGGCTGAGCGACTGGAACAGGCGCCGTCAGGACGCGGCGGACCGCTATGCGGAGCTGCTTGCGGATGTGCCGAAGGTCACCGTGCCGCGGAGCATGCCAGGCAACCGCGATGTCTGGCATCTCTACGTGATCCGGGTCCCGGAACGCGATCGCATTCTCGCCGAGCTCAATGCCGCCGGGGTGGGCGCCGCCGTGCACTATCCGGACCCGTGGCACCTCGCACCGGCCTACGCCCACCTCGGATACCGGCCGGGCTGTGCTCCCGTCGCGGAACGCGCCGCCGGTGAGATCCTGTCGCTGCCCATCTACCCGCATCTGACGGACGAACAGCAACTCGCCGTCGTGCGGGCACTGCGGACGGCGGTCGGTGATGGTTGAAGGTCGCCATGAGTGACGCCGGCGCTCCCGGCGCGGTCGCACACCGCGCGTCGCGCGCGCTGGGGTGGAGCCTGCTCAACACGCTCGTCGCACGCCTCGGCACGCTGGCGATCGGGATCGTGCTCGCGCGCGTGCTCGCCCCCTCGGACTTCGGGGTGTTCGCGATCGCGACCGTGACGATGCTCGCGGTGCTGAGCTTCAATGAGCTCGGCGTTAGCCTGGCGATCGTGCGCTGGCCCGACGACCCCGCCCGCATCGCGCCGACGGTGAACACGATCTCGGTCGCCACGAGCGCATTCTTGACGATCCTCCTCGTGGTGTGCGCGCCGTGGATCTCCGCGGGCCTGGGAGACGTGCGCGCGACCCCGGTGGTACAGGTCATGGCGCTCGCGATCCTCATCAACGGATTGGTGGCGACACCGGCAGCGATGCTCCAGCGCGAGTTCATGCA
This sequence comes from Microbacterium paulum, assembly GCF_015707995.1. Lineage (GTDB taxonomy): Bacteria > Actinomycetota > Actinomycetes > Actinomycetales > Microbacteriaceae > Microbacterium > Microbacterium paulum. The sequence continues at coordinate 47,065 of NZ_JAAGRY010000011.1, read as the reverse complement.
GAAACAGCGCGCCATCGCGGACCAGACGAACGCGTGGCTGGGAGCCGGTGTCTCGCTGGTGCTGGCGCTCGCCGGGATGGGCGCCATGAGCCTGGCGGTCGGTCGACTCGTCGGGAGCATCGTGTCGGCGGGCATGTTGTGGCGGTGGTCTCCGGCGCCGTATCGCTTCGGGTGGGACCGCGACGTCGCCAGGCGCCTCGTCGCGTTCGGAGCCCCCCTGGCCGTCGCGAGCATCGTGGTCTTCGCCTCGGGGTACGCCGACCAGATCATCGTGGGGTCGCAACTCGGAGCGGAAGCGCTCGGCTTCTACGTGCTGGCCTTCAACCTCGCGAGCTGGCCGGTATCCATCTTCTCTCAGCCGCTACGTGCCGTTGCCCCGGCGGCCTTCGCCAAGCTGCAGCACGACGGCGAGGCGATGGTGCGCAACTTCCTGCGCGTGCTTCGCCTGCTGAGCGTCGTGGCTGTTCCCGCGTGCCTCGCCATCAGTGGCGCCGCCACGCCCGTGATCACCTTCCTCTATGGCGCCAAATGGCTTCCGGCTGCGGACATCCTCGTCTTCCTCGCTGCACTCGCGGTTGCCCGGATCTGGTTCGAGCTGGTCTACGACTACCTCGTCGTCCTCGGGCGGTCGGGGTCGGTCCTCGTCATCCAAGCGATCTGGTTCCTCGCCGCCGTGCCTGCGATGCTGGCAGGCGTCGCGCTCATCGGAGCGCCGGGAGCGGCGCTCGGACAGCTGGTCGTGGTCGTCGTCGTCGTGCTGCCGTGCTACCTCATCGTGCTGCGGCGGGCCGGCGTGAAGACGACCGCGTTCGTCGCGGCCGTCATCGTTCCGACGCTGGCGGGGCTCGCACTGTGTTGCGGGTGCTGGCTGATCTCGCGTTCCGTATCTCCCCCCATCCTGGCGGCGGTCGCCGCGGGAGCATCGGCCCTGGTGGTCATCGTCGCACTGGCAGCCTGGCGACGCGACGACGTCCGCCTCGTCCGTCGGGCCATGAAGGGCGGTGCGCGGTGAGAGTCCTCGTGTATCCCCACGACCTGAACATGGGCGGCAGCCAGATGAACGCGATCGAACTGGCGGCGGCCGTCCGCGATCTCGGGCACGAATGCATCGTGTACGGCCGTCCGGGCGTCCTGTGCGACCGGATCGACGAACTGGGTCTCGAGTTCATCGAGTCGGCCGACCCGGGCGGGCGCCCTTCGCTGCGCGTGGTGCGCGACCTCCGGCGGCTCGTGCAGGAACGCGACATCGACGTCGTCCATGGGTACGAGTGGCCCACTGGCCTGGAGGCATACCTCGCGACGATCGGCCGTGGACGGGCTCGCGCCCTGTGCACGATCATGTCGATGGCCGTCGCGCCATTCCTCCCCCGATCGCTGCCGCTGATCGTCGGGACACGGCAGATCGCCGCTCACGAGATGGCCCTCGGACGCCCGTCCGTCGAGGTCATCGAGCCGCCGGTCGACCTCGTCCACAACATCGCGCCGGAGGCTTCGGCGCTCGATGCGTTCCGGTCGCGGTGGGGCGTGGGAGACTTGCCGCTCGTGGTCTGCGTGAGCCGCCTCGCCGAGGAGCTCAAAGCCGAAGGGATCCTCACGGCCATCGAGGCCGTGGCTGCATTGTCGGAGACCGACCCCTGTCAGCTTCTGATCGCGGGGGACGGTGCGGCACGCGCGAGGATCGCTCGCGCCGCAGAGGCCGTCAATCGCGCCACGGGCCGCCACGCAGTCGTGCTGACCGGCGAGCTCGCAGACCCCCGCGCGGCGTATGCCGTCGCAGATGTCACGCTGGGGATGGGGGGCTCAGCGCTGCGTGCCTTGGCGTTCGGGAAGCCGCTTGTCGTCCAGGGTGAGCACGGCTTCTTCCGGACGCTCACCCCCGAGACTCTGAACGAGTTCCGGTGGCGAGGATGGTACGGAATCGGAGAGGGCACGGCGAGCGGGCGGCGCCGGTTGGAGGGCGAACTCGCGCCGCTGCTGCGGAGCGGCGAGCTGCGGGAACGGCTGGGCGCGTTCGGCCGGTCCGCGGTCGTCGAGTTCTCGCTTGGGGCCGCCGCAGCAGAGCAGGTCACCGCATACGAGGGCGTCCGTACGTCATCCACGGCCGCACAGACGGTCCTCGAGGTCGCCACGATGGGAACCAAGCTGCTGGCGCACAAGGTCCGTCGCCGACGGGACCGACTGCGCGGGACGCACAACATGGACGACTTCAATGCGCGTCCCGTCGCCGCAGCCCGAGGGAAGGCGACAGCACAGCCCGGCGGCTCTCCCACGGAGGGACCGATCGTGTACTTCTCGGGGGTCGACTGGGACGCGGTCGCCGGCACGGACCGTCACCTTGCCACAGCGCTGGGGCACGTGCGCGACGTGATCTGGGTGGATCCGCCCGCATCGATTCTGCACCGATCGGCGACCGCTTCCGGCGAGTCCCACCCGGCGCCGGGGGTGACTCGTCTTCACTCCTATGGTCCGCCCGGCGTCTCCCGTCCCGTACTTCGCGACCTCGCCCGATCCGTTCAGCTACGGGGGCTTCGACGCTACCTGAAGGCGCAGGGGGCCATCCCCGCGGCGGTCCTCGCCACAGGCAGTGAACCGAGCCTGGCGGCGAGCCGCCGACTGCCCGGTATGAAGGTCTACTTCGCGACCGATGACTTCGTGGCGGCCGCCGGCCTCTGGGGAGTCGCGGAGTCACATCTCGCCCGCGATCGGGAGGCGAACCTCGCGGCAGCTGATCTGGTCCTGGCGGTCACGCCGGAACTTGCCCGGCACCTGCGCCGCGGACCGGATCAACCGGGATGGCTGCCGAACGGGACAGACCTCACCCGGTACGCGGACATGGCCTCCGTGCCGGTGTCGCCGGCAATCCGGCTCGCCGAACCACGTGCGGGTGTCGTCGGACAGTTCAACGAGCGGACCGACCTCGGGATTCTGCGCGCGGTCGCCGACGCCGGGATCCCCTTGCTGCTCGTCGGGCCGACATCATTCGCGCACTCGACGAGCCGGCATGAGTTCGCGGACCTCATCGCGCTGCCCGGCGTGCAATGGATCGATCGCGTACCCGTCGAGGACGTGCCGACGTATCTGAAGGGACTTCGCGTCGGGCTCACCGCCTACGTCGACAGCACCTTCAACCGGAGGAGCTATCCACTGAAGACGGTGGAGTATCTCGCCGCGGGGATCCCGGTCGTCACCACGCGCGTCGCTCCGCTGGGTCAGTTCGATACGACCTTCGTTCTGGGCGCGAACGATGTCGCCGAGTTCGTCGAGATGGTGAAGGCTGCGATGCACACGAATCACGACCCGCGAATGGTCCGCGAATCGGTGAGCGATCACAATTGGACGGACCGCGCGTCCCGGCTGCTCGATCTGATCGCGCGGGGGCGGTGACGTGGACGACGTGCGCCGCATCAGCGTCGTGATCCCGGCACACAACGAAAGCAGCGGAATACAGCCGCTGCTGACAGCACTGTGCGCAGGAACCGACCCGGACGTCGAAGTCGTCGTCGTTTGCAACGGGTGCACCGACGACACGGCGCAGCGTGCTCGCGAGGTCAACCCGGGCATCGTCGTACTCGAACGGCCCGAGCCCTCCAAGAGCGCCGCTCTCGCCGCCGGCGACGAGGTCGCCTCGCACGACTACCGGGCGTGGATCGATGCGGACGTCGCGATCAGCGCCGACGACGTCAGCGTCTTGCTGGGCGCACTGACCGGCCCCATTCAGGTGACCGCGCCGGAGCGAGACCTCGTGCTCACCGACTCGAATCGCATCGTGAGGTGGTACTACGACGTCTGGCGCGCGCTGCCACAGGTGGCGGCCGGGGTGTTCGGTCGCGGTGTCGTCGTCATGACCCCCGAGGCACACGCGAGGGTCGCGGCGCTGCCGCGGGTGATGTCGGACGATCTGGCGGTCTCAGAAGCGTTCGGGGCAGCCGAGCGCGTGGTCGTTCCGGAGGCGCGCGTGCAGATCAGAGGTCCTCGACGGACCGCCGACCTGATCCGACGGCGCGTGCGTGTCGCCACCGGAAACGCGCAGCTGGATGCCGTCGGGGTGCGCACGCCGAGCGCTCGGACGACGCCGACGGTGCTGGTCCGACTCGCCGCATCCCGACCAGCTCTGTCGCCGAAGATTCTGGTCTTCCTCGCGGTGACGGCGGTGGCGAGAATCCAGGCGCGCAAGCGGATCCGCCGGGGGGACTTCACCACCTGGCTGCGTGACGAAAGCAGCCGCGAACCGTCACCACGCTGAGGAGGGTCGTCCGCCTCAGCGCACCGGCTGTCCGTTGTGATCCCAGATGTTCCCGCTGAACTCATTGCCGACGCCGTTGGGGTCGAAGGCCGTGTACGGGCCGTAGTACCCCCCGTTCGGGAAGTAGATTGTCGAGAACCGATTGTTGGTGATCTTGATGTTGTACGTCTTGCCGAAGTCGTTGTCGGCACCACCGTAGATGGCGTAGCCCCCACCCGCGACCAGGTTTCCGGTGATGAGCCGATTCGCCTCTACACCGAAGTCTTGGAAGAGGCTGATCGCGTCAGTCTGCGACAGTTGATTGAACACTGTGTTTCCGCGGATGGTGAGTTGGGTGGTACCGCCGTTCGAGGTAGTGCCGTTGGTGTGATCGCCGCTCTTGAATCCCATGTCGTGGATGTAGTTTCCCTCGATGAGTCCCTGGGAGATCTGTACGCCCGTGCTGGTGTTGGTGATGTCATTCGCGATCACCTGCGTCCCGCTCGAGTCGCCGTAGATGTCCTTGACGCCGACCATCAAACGGGTCGTTCCGAGCACGCCGATCTCGTTGTCCCGGACCGTGGCGTTGACGGCATGGCGGAGAGCGACGCCCCACGTCTCACCCGAGACGGTGATCTTGTTGTTCCGCACGACGACGTTCTTGCCCGTCACATCGATCGGAGCTGAGACGATCAGGTTCTCGACGACGGCGTTGTCTCCCGCGTTGATCCATCCGCGCGTGTCCCACACCCAGCCGGTGCCGGATCTCACATCCTCGGGAACGCGTGAGAGAGTGCTGGCATCAGCGACCCCGGTGTTGGTCTCATCCGGGTATCCGCACCTGCTGGGCTGGTCCAAGCAGTTCACGGCGGCGCCCGCACCCCCGCTGTCGGTGGGAACCGGCTCCGGCGTCGTGCTTGTCGGCGAGGGAGTCGGGCTCGTCGTCGGCTGGGGAGTCGGCGTCGCCGTCGGCTGCGGCGTCGGCCGGGGGGTCGGCGTCGTCGTCGGACGGGGAGTCGGCGTCGCCGTCGGCTGCGGTGTCGGCGTGGCCGTCGGCTGCTCTGCTCCGTCGCTGGCTGACGGCTCGAAGCGGATGTCAACGAGATAATTCGATCCGTTGTATGTATCGCTCGGGAAGCTCGACGCACCGTAGCTGTACACGCCGGCATCCCTGGGCAAGGTGAACCCGTTCTGCTTCACGCTGCGATCGAGATCGTTCTCCGTGACGGGATATCGTCCGTGCGGCGCGTGGTATGAGACGACATACTCCTCGCCCGCTTGGAGCGCGATCGGCTGCGCCAGCGCGACGGTGCGCCAGCCTTCCTGCGACGTGGCGGCGAAGTGCTCGGTCACGAGGAGCGTGCCGTCACTCGTCCACAGCGATGCCGTCGTCACGCCGGTAGCGCGAGCGCCCTGGAAATACTGCAGGCCGGTGACATCACCGTCCGAATCGGGACTGAACGCGACACCGAGCTCCACCGCGACCGAATCCGGGTCGGCCGAAACTTCGGGCATCACATCATCCGGAAAGATCCCCGTGGGCGCAGGCCCGGCGATGGCGGGCGAGGCCACCAACGCGGCCGCGGCGATCGCTGCTGTGCCGAGGGCGGCCATGATCGATCGAGTCCACGCCGCCTGTCGGCGGCGGGTGCGACGGGCGCCGGCGCGGAGGGAAAGGGTCGTATCGGGCATGGGTCTGCTCTCATACGTGGGGGAAGGTCGGGAGATCCCAGGCTAGCTCGGGCATTCTCAGCCGCCTGCTCCATGAGGAACTCCTCACCAACGGCACCCGTGCAGATCCCGGTCGCGCCGTCAGCGGGGTATCAGGTGTTCACCGCAGCCGAGTTCTTCGGGCCGCGACCCCGGTTTCATCAGGGCTCCGATGGATGCTTTCGACTGGGAGTGACCACGAACAACCCATGTCGCCTCGGACAGGATGGTGAGGGCCCAGTACGCCGCCGAAGCAGGCCGCGAGTGGGCGCGAGCGTAGTACCGGACACGGTTGACGATCTGCATGACATGAGTTCGATCATTCCGCCCGGACCCACCCCCGGCGTGGACCACCTGCGCGGCCGGCGTGAAGAGAATCGACCAGCCCGCCGCACGGGCCCGAGCACAGTAGTCCGTCTCCTCTGAGTAGAGGAAGTACGACTCGTCCCAACCCCCGACGTTGAGCGAGCAATCGCGGCGTACCAGCAGCGCCGCACCCAACGCCCAGTCGACGGTCACGGCGTGGGTGTACGCCTCGGGTTCTTGCACGTATTCCGAGAACACCGGGAGCCCGGTGAAGCCGAGGCCCGCGGCTCTCAGCAGCGTCGGCTCTCTCCGCTGCGAATGCTCGATGTCGCCCTGCGGGCCGAGGACCAAGGGGGCAACGATCCCGACATTCGGTGCGTCGAATTCCGCCAGCATCGCGGCGATCGCGCCCGGCGTCAACTCGAGGTCGGGGTTGAGGATGAGGTGCGCATCCGCCCGCGGGCTGTGCTCCACTCCTCGATTGATCCCCGCCGAGTAACCCTCATTGCGTGAGCGGATGACCTCCACCCGGGGATGCTCAGCCACCCGCGCGAGGGTGTCATCCGTCGATGCGTTGTCCACGACGATGACTCGCGGAGATCCGCCCGGGTAGGCGGGAGCGATCGATCTCAACAGTCGGCCGATCGATTCGCCGCTGTTGTACGTGACGATGATGATCGCCAGATCATCCATGTGTGTCCCCTCGGCACGGTGCGATGCCCGACGAGATCGAGGCTACAGGGGTCAGCGCGACCGACGTAATGCCGGGGTCAGCCCCAGCGACCGGCATATGCACTCTCTCGGTCTTGTGAGGGGCGGGATACGGCACCAGTATGTTGCTCATCGCCGAAGAAGAAGAAGGACGTGGCGCGTGATCGTCGATGCGAGACGCGCGCTCCCCGCCGACGTCGCCGACGTCGACGTCTGCATCGTCGGCGGCGGCCCGGCCGGCATCTCGCTCGCCTTAGGGCTGGAGCGATGCGGCCTGTCCATCCTGCTTCTGGAGTCCGGCGGTCACCGTGAGACCGAGAGGTCCCGTGACCTGAACCGCGGCGCCTCCGACCCTCGAAACAGCCATGAGCCTCTGGAAGAGAACCGTCGACGCCAATGGGGAGGGGCCTCCGCCGCATGGGGCGGACGTTGCATCCCGTTCGATGCGATCGACTTCCAGAAGCGCGAGTGGGTCGACTCCAGTGGCTGGCCTCTCACACGGGCCGAGCTCGAGCCGTTCTACGCACAGGCGATGGTGCTGTGCGAAGCCGGCGAGATGTCCTTCGACGCACGCGAGGCGCTGCCCGCCGCTCGAGAACTCGTGCCCGGCCTCGACGGCGACGGAGTCGTCAGCCATCCCCTCGAAAGGTGGAGCCCGCCCACTCATTTCGGCACGCGCTACAGGAAGAGGCTCGCCGCGTCGCCACGTGTGCGGGTCCTCATGAATGCGACGTGCACGCATATTCAGCTCGGCTAAGGCGGCGACGCAGTGGACCATGTCGTGGTGCGCAACCACCACGGACAATCGACTCGGATTCGGGCCGGTCGATTCGTCCTCGCTGCCGGCGGGCTGGAGACGGCGCGCATTCTCCTGACCTCGAACGACGTCGCGCGATCCGGCGTCGGCAACCACTCGGACTGTCTCGGGCGGTACTACCAGACGCATCTGTTCGGATGCCTGACCACGGTAGAGCTCGAGCCGGGTGTGACGGCACATGTCGCCTTCGACCGCGACCACGACCACGACCACGACGGCGTGTCCTGCCGACGGCGGATCTGGTTCACGCCCGCGCAGCAGGAGGCAGCCCGGCTGCTCAACACCGTCTTCTTCCTCGTGCGTCCTCCTCTCGGCGCCACAGGACATCGAAGCGCACTGTTCTCGGGCGTGTACCTGGCGAAGACACTGGTTGCTGCACTGCGACGTCCGCGCCAAGCGTTGCGCTATCTCCGAACCGAGCAGACGTCGATCGCCGCCCATAGCGCAGTTCTGATCCGTCAGTTCCCGAGCGCAATCCCGGAGATCTACCGAGCGGTCGTGGGCCGCTATATCGGATCCCGGCGCCTTCCCGCGGTCCTGCCTCCAGACGGCCTGAGTGTCTACCACCTTCAGTTCCAGGCCGAGCAGGTACCGAACCCCCACGCTCGCGTGACACTCGGCGAGGACGTCGACGAGTTCGGCATGAGACGGCTCGTCGTCCACCCTCGCACCACCGCTCACGACATCGAGAGCGTCATCCGTTGCCACGGCCTTCTCGACGAACGCCTCCGCTCTGCGGGGCTGGGGCGTCTCCGCTACGACGGGGGCGACTTACGGGATGCCGTGGTGAGATCCACAGAACACGTGAACTCCGGTGCGCATCATCTCGGCACGACCCGCATGCCGGATGACCCGGCGTTCGGGGTGGTCGATCGCGACTGCCGCGTGCATGGCGTTGCGAACCTCTACGTCGTGGGCGGGTCAGTCATGCCGACCTCGGGACACGCGAACCCCACACTGACCATCGTCGCCTTGGCTCTTCGCCTCGGCGAGCATCTCGCGTCCACATCCGCCGCTAGGTGATCAGATCAGATTCCGTCACCGGATGGTCGAATGCCGCCGCGTTCTGCCTGAGGTGCTCGACACTCGAAGTTCCGGTGAGTACGACCTTCACGCCTGGCACAGCCGCGGCGAAGCGCAGCATCCGTGCGGGAGACTCGCGGTGATCCGCGGCGTCCGCCGGTCGCGCCGGCGCGGCCATGATGTGATTGGCGATGACATCGAAGCTGCTCAGCGCGCCCAGCGCATTGCCCGCGTCGCTGTTCGCGTTGACCTGGGTCTCGGTGCACACGCTTCCCTACAGCCGATGGGCGGCCTGGATCGTCGCGAGATCGTTGCTGGACACCCCGAACTCCGCAATCATCCCCGCGCTCCGGGCATCCTGGAGGATGCCGCCGATCTCATCGTCGTTGACGACGCGCGCAGGCGGGAGATGGAGGAGAAAGACCTCGATCCGCTCACGACGGAGTCGACGAAGGCTTCGGTCGATGGTGCGACGCAGTTGTTTGGCCTCGAGCGCAAAGGTCTGCCCACGAAGCTGCCGGGCCTTCTTCAGCGGTTGATTGGCGACGCGGAACGGGCCCGGCAGGTCGACCGTCGGCAGACCGGTCTTCGTCGCAATGACCCAGCGATCCGGATCGGATGCCGTGAGCTCGCCGATCCCCCGCTCGGCTGCAGTGAAACCATAAGTGTCGGCGGTGTCGATGAAGTTGACCCCGCAGTCCCGGGCGGCGCCGAGGAGTGCCTCGGCGTCACGCTTGGAACGACCTGAACCCATCGACGCCAGTCGAGACGTGCCGAACCCGAGTATCGAGACGTCGACCCCCCGAGGCGCCTGCTCTCCACCTCAGGACCCGCTACCCGACGCGAATGTCTCGTTGATGGCGCGGATGGTGGCGATGGCAACGGACATGGACGCTCCTTGCTCAGTACCCGAAAGCGTATCCGGCTCGCGCGCCACTTCCATAGCATTCAGACGCGGCTATTCTCCCCCGCTCCGCTAGCGTCGGGGTGTGAAGCTTCTTGTCGTGGCGCCGACGGTAGATTCCCACGACATCGGCGAGGCGTGGGTAGCCTTCCAATGGGCGGATCACCTCTCCCGGCGTCATGATGTGACCGTTCTGACCTATCGCAAGCGCGGTGCGCCGCAGATCGGCCCGCAGCTCCCGAACGCGCGCGTGATCGAGTGGCTGGAGCCGCCACTGCTGGGACGCCTGGAGCGTTTCAACAGTCTGCTCAAGCCGGGCTACTTCGCGTTCGAGCGCAAAGCGCGTCGGTGGATACGACGCGAGGCGGCTGATGCAGCGCCTTTCGATCTGGCCCACCAGGTCGTGCCGGTCGCGATGCGGTATCCGAGCCCGCTTCGTCGCTCAGGGCTTCCCTACGTGATCGGACCGGTCGGTGGCAGCCTGGAGTCGCCCGCCGGGTTCCGTGACCAGGAGACCGGCCCGTGGTATCAGCGCCTGCGTGGGCTGGACCGGTGGCGTCTGCGCCGCGACCCGTCGTTGCGTGCCACGTATGAGCGCGCGACGTGCGTCCTGGGAATCGCTGACTACGTCGCCGACTCGCTCTCCGGGCTACGCGTCAAGAGACTGGAGATTCTCAGCGAGACCGCGCTGCCCGCCGCTCCGGCCGTTCCGCAGCGCGAGCAGGTCGAAGTAACCGCAGCACGGCCGTTGCGGGTGCTCTTCGTCGGCCGTGTCATCCGCACCAAGGGTGCCCGCGACCTCGTCGCCGCGATGGCGCTACTCCGAGATGTCCCCGTGATCGTGGACATCGTCGGCGACGGATTCGATCTGGCCGCCTGCAAGGAACTCGCTCACGCAGAGGGCCTCTCGGACAGCGTCAGGTTCCACGGACGTCGCTCCAAGGATGAGGTGGAGCAGTTCTATGAACAGGCCGACGTCTTCGCCTTCCCGAGCTACCGCGAACCCGGAGGGAACGTCGTCTTCGAGGCGATGGGCCACTGGTTGCCGCTGATCGTGTGCGGCCGGGGCGGCCCATCCGCCGCGGTGGATGCCGAATGCGCTGTGGTCCTGCAGCCGCGCGATCCCGACCAGCTCGCCCGAGATCTCGCAGAATCCATCCGTGCGTTGGCGCTCGATCCCGAGCGGCGAACCCGCATGGGCGCCGCTTCTCGCGCACGCCTTGAGCAGGTCGGTCTGTGGGAGCCGAAGATCGACCGAGTGGACCAGATCTATGCGTCGATCCTGACGTCGGCATAGGTGACCGATTCTCTCCAGAGCCGGTACGTCGCGCCGCACAGGCCCATCATGAGGAACCAGAGCCCCGGCATCATGGGGAATGAGAAGCCGTCGAAGAGCGCCAGACTGACGGCTCCGCAACTCGTGGACGCCGCGACTGCGGCCGCCGCGCCGCGCAGGCCGGCATCCGTCGAGCGAAGGTATACCCGGGCGGCGCTGCAGAGACTCGTCGCTACCAGCAGAAGCAGCGCGATGACGCCCGCGAACCCGATCTCGACCAACAGAAGCAGGTACTCGTTGTCGAAGATCCGATAGCGGGGCAGGAATGTCCCGATTCCGCGACCCAACAGGGGCGACTGCGAGATGTACGCATCGGCGATCGCGTAGCTTTCGACGCGAGAGAGGACTGATGGGTCGCCCTTGCCGATCACAGTGAAGAGCCCGAGTATGGAGCCGGCGACTCCCGGCACCGCGAGGAACACGACGGCAAGCAGGCCGGCCAGACCTCCGATCGCCGCGATCCGTTGTCTGGAGGTCCACGTCAGCGCCAAGATGATCGCGCCGACCGCGAGACCGATCACCGCGGATCGCGAGAGCGAGAGAACGATCGCCAGCCCCATGGCGAGCGCCGGCCACCAGCGCGTGAAGACGTGCGACCGCCGCGCCCCGACGGCCGGAAGCTGGCCGATTCCTCGGGCGAGGGCGATCGGCAGGAGCATGGTGAGCACCGCGCCGAACTCGATCGGGTGGACGGCTGTCCCGGCGGGCCGGGTGAAGCCCTCGCGCAAGGTCGCGCTGAAGACTGTTTGGTGCGCTTGCAGCCCGGGAATCGAGATCTGGTCGACCCAATACTGCCCGGTGACGAACTGGAACAGACCGAAGATCGCCAGCAGCCCGCCGAGCGTCGCGAGGTAGTGCAGCAGGTCGAGGAGGCGGTCGACGCTGGGGATCCCGTCATGGGCGAGCAGCATCGCCCCGAGCCAGCCGGCGACCGAGATCAGCGTCAATGTGCTGACACTGGCCTCTTCCGCATTGATCGGTCGCGCCATGGCGACGTAGAACGATGCGAGAACCATTGCGGCGAAGAGGATGACGGCACCCATGACCGCCGACGACGCCTGAGTGCGAGTTCGTTGGATCCGGGCCAGCGCCCACCACGCGAGACAGCACAGAGCAAGCAGCAGCGCCGGAGACCCAGCCCCGCCGAGAGGCCCCACGACGAACTGCGACGGGAGCACGAGCCGGATCGTCACGAACACGATCAGAGCGCTGGTCGCGTCGAATCCTCGCCCGATCCTGACGGTCGGCATGAAGTCCGGAGCTAGAGCCGCCAACCCGACTCCTCAGGATTGCTCGGCGACGGCCGCAGACGGCGGAGCTTCGGCGGAGGACTCGTCCGCCGACTGAGAGCCACCTTCGTCGCCATCCGGGTCGGAGCCATCCGCATCGACGGGCCGCCGCCCGGCACGACGCGCCTCGCGGCGCAGCAGCACGTTATCGACTACGGCGAGGAGGATCAGTGAAAGGCCGAGGCCTATGAAGCCGCCGATGACCGCCCCGACGAGCGGGTCGCGGCCGACGGGTTCAGCGACCGCGTCGACCACGAGCACGGACGACGTCACGCGATTGCCGCCGTCGACACCGACGGTGGACTGCAGGTCGGCCAAGCGGGCGGGTGCCATGTCGACCAGCACGTCGCGGACCTCGATGGCTGCTTCTTCCGACTTGTCCTGGACTTGAATGCGCAGGATGGGCCCGCTCGAACTCGGGTCGGCGCCCACCTCGGCCTCGGCGGTCGGCGACAGCTCTTCGATCTGCTGCGTCACCGCCTGATCGGACAGCGCCTTGCCGAGCAGGTCGACCGTGAGATCCAGTCCGCCCAACTGGAGGAACGGGTTCCCCTCCGCAGGCACCGTCGTCGCCGGAGGAAGCAGCAGGATCGACGCCGTTGCCTGATAGGTGGGCTTCGCGACGAAGTATCCGGCGACGGCCAGACCGGCGGTCAGACCGAGGCCCACGATTGCGAGAATCCATCGTCGCCGCACCATCATCGCCAGGTTACTGAGGTACAACGGACTGCCTCCCCAAATGCAGTGTCGTTTGCCGACGACCCACCACCGGATTTAGTATATGGGCACGTCCACCCCGTCCCGATCGGGGGTCGCATGGGGGTGCAACGCAGTGACGATCTGGGATTTGTTCGCCCTGTGGAGACGGCAGTGGGTGGTCACGCTCTTGTGCGTCGTGGTCGGGGCGTTCGGAGTCGTGCAGGCCCGCAGCTTGCAGACCGTCTACTGGGGTTCGACTTCGGTCGTCGTGGTCGCTCCTTACCTGAAGGGCTATCTGACACCTCTGGGAGGCGACGTCATTCCGCTGGCCGGAGTCGTCGAGAAGCTGGTCAACATCGACAGCGACGCTCCTCCGGCGGTCAGCCCGGACGCGAGCATCATCGATCGCGGGATCTACGATGGCGTCGTTGCGAACGTGCCTGACTACGGCGGCCAGTGGTCCGAGAACTACACGAACCCGATCATCGTGGTGCAGGCGTCGGCGTCGGACCCTGAGACCGTCACCCGGCGGATCGCAGCCGAGACGGCACGCATCGACTCGATCCTGACCGATCTCCAGGTGGATGCGCGCGTTCCCACGAACGCGCGCGCCACAAGCCTCGCCTTGCCGCCCGCGCCGGTGGCCGTGGAGTCGACGGGAGTCGCCTCCCGGGCACTGATCGCGATGGTGGCACTCGGTCTGCTCGGCGTCGTCATCATCCCGTTCGCCGCGGACCGGCTCGCCGCCGCCTACCGCAGTGCGCGACGGCGGGCGCTCGTCGACGATGATCACGTGCCCGGGTCGAACTCCGCCGGAGGCTCTCCGACGCCCAGGAATGCCGCAATGGCGTCGACCCCTCGGCGCGCGGCCGCGCCGTCGCCGTAGGGATTCCGCGCCTGCGCCATCGCGTCGTAAGCGGCACGGTTCGTGAGCAGGCGCGAGACCTCGTCCACGATGCGGTACTCGTCGGTGCCGACCAGCTTCGCTGAGCCCGCGGACACGGCTTCCGGGCGCTCGGTCGTCTCCCGCAGCACAAGGACCGGTATGCCGAGGCTCGGCGCTTCCTCCTGGACGCCGCCGCTGTCCGTGAGCACGACGGTGCTGCGCTGCAGCGCCTGGCAGAAGTCCGGATAGTCGAGAGGCTCGGTGACCACGACGTTGTCCAGCCCCTCCAGCGGCGGCAGGATGGCGTCTCGCACGATCGGGTTGCGATGCGCGGGAAGCAGGATCATCAGGTCCGGATACCGCCGGGCGAGTTCGGCGACCGCTCGGGCGGTGTGGCCGATCGGCGCGCCCCACGACTCGCGGCGATGGCTGGTGACCAGCAGCACAGGGCGATCCGCTGCGCGCTGGAGGAACTGGGCGAACTGCGGATCGTGCACGGGGCGCGGCGCACTGGTGACGACCTGCAAAGCGTCGATCACCGTGTTGCCCGTCACGGTGATGCGTTCGCGCGGCACATTCTCGAGCAGGAGATTGTCGCGGGCCAGCGCGGTGGGCGCCAGGTGCACATCGGTCAGCTGGCTCGCCAACCGGCGGTTCATCTCCTCCGGGAACGGGTTGTATCTGTTGCTCGTGCGAAGGCCCGCCTCGAGGTGCACGACGGGCACCTGCTGGTAGAACGCGGCGAGCGCCGCGGCGAAGGCGGTCGTGGTATCGCCCTGGACGAGGAGCGCCGCGGGCGCGACCTGGCCGATGACGGACTCGAGCCCGATCAGCGCTTTCGTCGTGATGCCGTACAGCGTCTGCCCGTGGCTCAGGATGTTCAGATCGAAGTCGGGCGTGATGTCGAAGACCTGGTTGACCTGGTCGAGCATCTCCCGATGCTGACCCGTGACCGCCACGACGGGTCGCAGGCGGCTGTGCCGTTCCAACTCCTTGACCACGGGGGCGACCTTGATGGCTTCCGGACGGGTTCCGTAGACGAGCAGGACCGGCAGCCGATCTCCGGCCCTCGACGTGCTCACCGCCAGTATCCTCGAGTGTCGAAGACCACTTTGCCGTCGAGCATCGGACGGCTGACGGATCGGAATGCGTCGTGGTCGACGAGAAGCAGCACGACATCGGACTCCGCGACCGCCGTGGCGGGACGGACGAACCGGATGTTCGGAATGTTCGCCAGCCGGGCGGGCAGCCCGCTGACCAACGGATCGGAGACGTTGATCGTGACGTCAGGCAGTCTGCTGGCAAGCAGTTCGACGATGTCGACGGCAGGGCTCTCGCGCATATCGTCGACGTTGGCCTTGAAGGTCAGTCCCAGGCAGGCGACCTGCGGCTCGCGGAAGCGCGACACGCTGCGTGCGACGTGGTCGACGATGAACTCCGGCTTGGAGTCGTTCACCTCGCGCGCGGTACGGATCAGCTTCGCCAGCCCCGGCGCCGCGCCCACGATGAACCAGGGATCCACCGCAATGCAGTGTCCGCCGACGCCGGGGCCCGGCTTGAGGATGTTGACGCGCGGGTGGTGGTTCGCCAGCTTGATGACTTCCCAGACGTCGAGCCCGATCTGATCGCAGATCATCGAAAGCTCGTTGGCGAACGCGATGTTGACGTCGCGGTAGGAATTCTCGACGAGCTTCGCCATCTCCGCACTCGCAGCGTCGCAGAGCTGGATCTCCCCCTGGCAGAAGACGCGGTAGATCTCCGCCGCCTTCTCGGCGCAGTGCGGAGTGATTCCGCCGACGACACGGTCGTTGAGGACCATCTCGACCATGATCGACCCCGGAAGGACGCGTTCGGGGCAGTGCGCGACGAAGATATCCGGCTGCGCTTCGCCCTCGCGCGGAAGCTTCAGGTCGGGGCGCAGTTCTGCGAGCCAGTCCGTCACCGTCTGGGTCGTGCCCGGAGGTGAAGTGGACTCGATGACCACGATCGCGCCGCGGCGCAGCTTCGGCGCGACTCCGGCCACCGCCGCTTGGACATAGCTCAGATCGGCGGTGTGGTCCGGCTGGAACGGCGTCGGCACGGCGATGATGTACGCCTCGGCTTCGGGCATCTCCACTGTTGCCGTCAGCCGTCCACGGGCGACGACACCACTGAGGCTGGTCTCGAGGTCGGGTTCCACGAACGGAAGCTCACCCCGATTGACCATCTCGATGGTCCGTTCGTTGACATCGACCCCGACGACCTGTGTGCCCTGGGCTGCCAGCATCACGGCCGTCGGCAGGCCGATGTATCCCAACCCCACGACCGCGATGGTCCCATCGAATGAAGGCATGCTTCCCCCTAGTTGAGTCTTGATTGCGTGCGCGAACGAAAGTACTCACGGAACACCATGACGATGAATGCGCCGTTCGTGCGGAAGTACCGCATGAACATCCGTCGCGGCTCCTGAACGACCCGGAACGCCCACTCCATGCCGAGTCTCTGCCAGAGCTCGGGGGCGCGTTCGGTCTTCCCGGCGAGGATGTCGAACGATCCCCCGACACCGTGCGTGAGCGGCACGTGCATGGCATCCTGGTTCGCCGCGATGAAGGTCTCCTTCTTCGGCGAGGTCATGGCGACGAACAGCATGTCCGGGGCGCTGGCGCCGATGTCATGCGCGACGTCCGCGGCCTCCGCAGGGGAGAAGTATCCGTCGCGGTGCCCGGCGACGACGGCATCGGGATACTGCTCCGCCACGACGTCGACGACGCGATCGAGAACTTCCCGCGTCGCACCCAGGAGGTACACCGAGTAGCGCCGACGACTGGCGAGTGCGAGCAGGTCCTCGAACAGATCGATGCCGGCGACCCGCCCGGGCAGCGGCTGCCCCAGGATGCGACTGGCCCACACGACGGCCTGGCCGTCGGCGAAGATCACATCGCAGCTCAAGAGCGCGTCTCGAAGCGCGGGGTCCTTCGCCGCATTGACGATCTTCGCCGCATTCAGCACCCCGATCTGCAGTGGACGCTGCGATCGGATGGCGTCCTCGCAGAGGTCGACCGCCTCTGCGGGGGTGACTGCGAGGATGGGATATCCGAGAACCTCTCGGACGAGCGTCGCCGTCATGTCATGCACCCGTCGCGGCACTGCCTGAGCCCCAGGCATACAGCAACCAGCCGAGCTCGTAAGGTCGGCACTCGTAGTCGACGGGTCCCGGCGGCATCAGCCTGTCCAGCCCGGGAATATGCAGGCCTGGCTTGATCGAGGTCGTGACCGCGCCGACGATGCGGGATGCCTTTGCGATCTCTCGGCGACCGACCTTGCGCCACACCACGCCTAGTTCGGGTGCGACCAATGGCTCGACGCACTCGGGATGGGACGTGAGCCAGCCCAGGCCTCGCCGGACGGCATCCGTGTGATCCTGCCCCCCCGCCTCCGCGAGGTCGAAGAGGGCCATCGGCGCCATGCCGTGTTGATGGACCGAGTAGACGGGGAAGCCCTCCACCACTGAGCCGTCACGGTGGTCGTAATGCCACCACCACTGCCCCTGCTCACCCTGCAGGTCGACAATGCGCTGGGCGGTCGCGTTCGCGACCGCCAGATGCTCAGGCTGACCGGTGACCCCGTGAAGCCGGGCGAACGCTTGGATCGGGTACACCTGATCGGCGAAGCACCCCACATGCCCACGGACTCCGCGGGCGGGAGGCAGGGTGTGCGGGAACACGCCGGCCGTGCCTCGATGCTCGAGGAGCCGTTGCGCCGCCCGGTCCCGCAGGTCTTCAGCCCCGACGCCGACCGCCACGGCAGCCGTGAGGATCCACGACGCCACAACGGTGTCGACCGGCCCCTCCAGCGCCGCCGCGAACGGGGCGAAGAGCCTGTTGTCCGCCGCGCCCGCGACCTCGGCAGCCGCCCAGAGCGACAGAGCCGCAGCACCCGGCTCGCTCTGCTCGATCGCCGCCCGCTGACATTGGAGCGCGAAATCCGCGGCCGTCCGCCCCCCGAGCGCACCTCGCTGGACGCCCTCGGGTACGCGGCCGAAGCCGAGGGCGGCCATCGCCGCATAGCGGAGGTTCGCGCCTTGCGCCTCCAGCCGGGGGCCATCAGCGGTCGCCACTCCTCGGTACGTCTGAGGCACCTCGGTGACGGGCTGCGATGCGATCTGCGAGAGCCCCCGGACAGCAATCGACACGAGGTCATCGATGAGCGGCTGACCGCCGCGGAGCGCGGCTCTCAGAGTGGATTCAGTCATTCGGCTCCCCCAGCCGTCGTGCGGGCACGCCGGCCCACGTCTCCCCGTCGGGAACGTCGCGCAGCACGACAGCCCCCATTCCGATCGTCGCCTCGCGCCCGATCGTCACGCCCGGGTGCACGGATGCGTTCATGCCCACGTAGGCGCGCTTGCCGACGTGGACGGCACCGCCCAGGGCGACCCCTGCCGCCAACGTGACGAAATCTCCCAGAACGTCGTCATGCGTGATCGTGCAGTTCGGCATGACCACGACGCATCGCCCGACCCGGGCGTCAGCCGTGACGACCACACCATCGAGCAGAATCGATCCGGTGGCGATCTCGCTGCTGCGGCCGATTCGCGCCGATCGCGCGACGTACGTGGCATATCTGCCGTCTTCGACCCCGATTCGTGACAGGCGGCGCGCAACCTCGCGACGACTTCCGCTCGGGCCGATACACAGGAGCAGTTCCTCGTCATGGCTCGCGGCCAATGCCGTTCCCCCGAGCACGGGCACCCCGGACACCTCGGTGCCGTGCAGTTCAACGTTGTCGTCGAGGATGCCGACGACACCCGTGATCCCCGCCGCGATGACTTCCCTGGCCAGGCCACTCGCCCCCACAAGGAGCAGCCCGGCGGTCATGCGATCGCCTCTATGCGAGGTTTGAGTAGGACGTCGATGACGCGGTCCTGATCGGCCTCGGTCAGCGTGTGGTACAGCGGCAGGATCAGCGTGCTGTCGGTGAGGTGCTCCGTGACGGGCAGTGAGCCCTCCGGCGCGAGCTCACGATACGGAGCCTGACGGTGCGCAGCCATGATCCCGCGCCGTGCCGAGATCCCCGCCTCGGCGAGCGCCGTCAGCAACCCGTCGCGATCAGTCGGGTATCCGTCCTGCACCTCGACCCAGAACGACTGCACGTTGCCGGTGCCGTAGTCCGGGTCTGCGACGGTGCGCAGGCCGGTCACACCACGGAGCCCCGCGCGATACCGCGCCGCGAGCTCGCGACGCCGACGGATGATCTTCGGCAGTTTGCCCAGCTGCACCAATCCCACCGCCGCCTGCAGGTCGGTCATGCGGAAGTTGTAGCCGACCTCGACGTACTCCTCCGCCGGCGGCAGGACCGACTTGTGGCGGTCGGCCGCAGAGACGTTCATCGCATGCTCACGCAGGCGCCGTGCCCGAGCGGCCCAGTCGGCGCGCGTCGTCGTGAGCATGCCGCCCTCTCCGGTGGTGAGCAGCTTGCGCGGGTGGAAGGACCATGCGGCGATGTCCGCCCCCGCCCCCACCGGCCGGTTGCGGTAGGTCGATCCCGCACCGCACGCGGCATCCTCGATGACCACGATGCCGAGCGGGTCGACGATCTCGCGGATCGATACGAGATCGATCGGCACACCACCCTGGTCGACGGCGATCACGGCGCGCGTCGCGGAAGTGATGCTCCGCTCGACCTCTTCTGCCGTCAGGTTGCCGGTGACGATGTCGACGTCGGCGAACACCGGCGTGGCGCCGACGTAGCGGACGGCGTTCGTCGTCGCGATGAAGGAGTAGGACGGGACGATCACTTCGTCGCCCGGGCCGATCCCCGCGACGATGAGCGCGAGATGCAGTGCCGTGGTGCAGCTGCTCGTCGCGACCGCGTACGGGGCTTGCATCGCTTCCGCGAATGCCTCTTCGAACTGCGCGACGCGCGGCCCCTGCGCGATCCAGCCGGACGCGATCGCCGCCGCGACGGCGTCCGCCTCCTCCTGGCCGAGCCAGGGGACCATCACGTTGATGCGCTCGCTCACGCGGTCACCACCGACCGCCCTGCCGAGATCTCCTCGCGCAGCGGCGCCCACCACGCGACGAGCTGACGCAGGCCGTCCTCGAGCCCGATCGTCGCCTCGAAGCCGAGGTCCCGGCGCGCGGCGCTCGTGTCGGCGAGCCGGCGCACGACACCGTTGACGGCCCGCTCGGGCCCGTGTTCCACGCCGAGGTCTTCGGCATCCATCACCCGCAGCAGCGCCTCGGCGAGCTCGAGCAGGCTCGTCTCGGTGCCGCTCGCGATGTTGTAGGTCCCCTCGACGATGCCGCTCTCGGCGGCGAGCACGTTGGCCCGGGCGATGTCGGGCGCGCACACGAAGTCCATCGTCTGGCGCCCGTCGCCGAAGATCAGCGGGGGCCGCCCGTCGGCGATGCGCTCCATCCACCGCACGAGCACTTCGGTGTAGAGACCGTGCACGTCCATCCGCGGTCCGTAGACGTTGAAGTAGCGCAGCAGCACATAGTCGAGGCCCTGCATCGCACGGAAGCTGCGCACGAGGCCCTCGTTGAACGTCTTCGCCGCCCCGTAGAGCGTGTCGTTGCTCTCGTGGTGGTGGCGCTCATCGGTCGGAAAGACATCGGCCATGCCGTAGACCGACGCGCTGGATGCCGCGATGAGTTTGCCGACGCCGTGCCGCGCGGCCGACTCGACGACGTTGAAGGTGCCGTCGACGAGCACCTCGAGCGCGAGGCGTGGCTCTTCCGCGCATTGCGTGATGCGGATCGCCGCCTGGTGGAACACCACGTCTTTCCCGTCGACGAGCTCATCGACGAGGCGTGCGTCGCGGATGTCTCCGTCGACGAGCGTGACGCGGCCGGTCGCGATCGCGTCGTCGAGATTCGCGAGCCGGCCGCGCACGAGATTGTCGAGCACGTCGATGTGTGCAGCGCCGGCATCCAGCAGCTGATCGACGATCGTCGACCCGATCGTTCCGGCGCCGCCGGTGACGAGGACGGTGCTTCCTTCGATGCGTGTCATGCTGCAGCCCCTCTTCCGATGCGGTGCGGTTGGATGTCGAGTGTCATGGGCGCCGGCGCACCGCCGGCGGCGAGGCTGCGCTGCGCGGCATCCAGGACCGACAGCACCCGCAGGCCCGCGTCGCCGCTCGTGCGCGCCGGCCGACCTTCGCGGATGGCGGCCGCGAATTCCGCCGCGACGCCGGCGAGCGCCTCACGCTCGGGCAGCGCCGGCGACCACGTGTCGCCGAGCCGGTAGGAGATGTTCGCCGAGCGGCGATCGAGGGTCGTCTCCTTCGAGACGGTGTCGATGTCGACGCCCCGGTCATAGACGCTGATGCGCTGCTGCGGGTTGAGGTCGTCCCACACGAGCGTGCGCTTCGTGCCGCCGATGACCATCTGCCGGATCTTGGTCGGGCTGAGCCAGTTGACGTTGACGTGCGCCATCGCACCGCACGCGAGCGGCATGGCCAGGTATCCGACGCAGGCCTTGCCGGTGCGCAGCGGGTCGGAGCCGTGTGCGGAGACCGACGCCGTGTCGAGCCCGCCGGGCAGGATGAAGTCCATGATCGACAGGTCGTGCGGCGCGAGGTCCCAGAAGACGTCGACATCTGGCTGGATGAGGCCGAGGTTGATCCGGACGCTGTCGACGAAGAGGACGTCGCCCAGCATCCCTTCGGCGATGAGGTCGCGGATCTTCAGCACCGCGGGTGTGTAGCAGTAGGTGTGATCGGCCATGAGGACGAGCCCGCGCTCGGATGCCAGCGCGACCATGTCTTCCCC
Source organism: Microbacterium paulum (assembly GCF_015707995.1). Taxonomy (GTDB): domain Bacteria; phylum Actinomycetota; class Actinomycetes; order Actinomycetales; family Microbacteriaceae; genus Microbacterium; species Microbacterium paulum. The sequence goes on along the minus strand of NZ_JAAGRY010000011.1, from coordinate 25,408 downwards.
GCGTGACCGTTCGTCGGCGAGAGGCTTCTCGACCATCACGTGCTTGCCGGCGTCGAGGGCGGCCGTCACGATCGGGTGATGGGTGCGCGCGGGGGTCGCGACGGCGATCGCATCGACCGTCGGGTCGGCGAGAACGTCGGCGAGGCTGGTGGTCACCGGCGCACCGCCGACACTGTTGGCCACTGCACGGGCACGCTCTTCGTCGAGATCGCAGATGCCGGCGAGCTCCCAGTCCGCGCTCGCGCGGAAGTTGCGTGCGAGGTTCGGCCCCCAGTAGCCGGCCCCCACGACCGTGATTCTCTTCTTGTTCTCTGTCACTGTGCACCCTCCCGTGTGCCTGTGCGCCGTCGAAGCTCCCCAGTGCTCCGCGCCGGCTGTCCCTGCGACTACTCCCGCGGCGCGAACGTCACGTCGACCCAGTAGTTGTGCGAGCTGAGATTGTCGGGGAACGCCTGCGAGTACGTGTACGCGGCGCCGTTGGCCGGCGTCGAGAGCGCCCCCGCGGTCATCGGCTGCGCGAGTCCGTTCAGGTCGACGGCGTAACGCCCCGTCGTGCTGTGCAGGCCGACGCGGTACTCGACGCCGGGCTGCAAGTCGATGGGCTGGGCGAACACCGCGTCCTGCCACCCCGACGCGGTCTCGCCGAAGAAGGACACCTGACCGAGCAGGACGCCGTCGGCACGCCACAGGTAGCCGGTGTGGTCGCCCGTGTTGGCATCACCCTTGTAGAAGCGCACCGAAGTGGGCTGTCCTGGGGCGCTCACGGTGAACCGGGTCGCCACCTGGACGCTCTTGGGATCGTTCCACGCGCCGTTCTGCGGAGTCGCGTCACCGAAGATCGTCTGCGCGGCGAGCACGGGCGGTGCCGAGGTCGTCGTGAAGGTCCACTCGCCACCCGTGGCTGCTGCTCCCGCGATCGTCACGCGCGCGGTGTAGGCCGTGCTCCACTCCAGTGGATCGGTCGGCGTGAACGCCACCACGTGCGTGTCCGGGTCGTATGCCGAGACCCCCGGCACGGTCGCTGCGCCCTTCGTCACAGTGAGCACCGCGCCGGATGCCGCGATGTCGAACGTCGCAGCGATCGTCGTCGTCGGCGCGATGTCGGTGCCACCGCCGGCGGGTGTGACCGCGGTGACCACCGACGTGGGCGTCGGAGTCGGCGTCGGCGTCGGAGTTGCGGTCGGAGTGGGCGTCGGCGTCGGCGTCGGCGTCGCGGTCGGAGTCGGCGTCGCAGTCGGAGTCGGCGTCGCAGTCGGAGTAGGTGTCGGCGTCGCGGTCGGAGTGGGCGTCGGAGTCGGCGTCGTGACGGCGCCGAAGGTCACCTCGGCATCGACGAAGTACGACGACGCGTTCCACGAACCGGTCGGGAATCCCCCCGCCGCGCCGTAGAGGAAGCGGCAGTTCGACGTCGCGGGTGCGGTGATCGATCCGCTCGTGCGGGCGGTCGCGAAGTACCCCGCCTCGATCGCGTAGCGTCCCGCCGGCGCCAGATAGGACACGACGTATGTACTGCCCGGGCTGAGAGCCACCGGGTCCGAGAGCGCGGCGCGCTGCCACCCGCTCGTCGTCTCCCCCGTGAACGTCACGGTGGCCAATCGCTGGCCGGTCGCGCTCCACAACGATCCGACGTGCGTCCCGGTGTTGCCCGACCCCTTGTAGAAGCGGATGGCAGTGACCGACCCGGCCTTCGCGACCGTGAACGCAGTCCCGAGCTCGACGGCGGCCGTATCGGTGCTCGCCGCCGTGGCCGGTGTGACGGTGCCGAAGAGCGTCTCCACGGATCCGGGAACCTCGGGCGCTGCCGTCGTGAAGGTCCACTGGTCGAGCGTCTGCCCGCCGATGGTCACCGTGACGGTGTACGCCGTCGCCGCCGCCAGCGCCGTCGAGGGCGTGAACGTCAGCGTGCGCGTCGCCGCACCGTAGAGCGACGTCCCCGCGACGTTGGCCCCACCGGCAGACACCGACAGCGACGGCGCGGTCACGTCCTGCGAGAGCGTCGCCGTGATGGCCGCGGTCGTCGCGACGGAGGTGCCCGTCGGCGCCTTGGATGCGACAGAGGGCGCCGGCGTGCTCGTGGTGCCGGCCGTGAACACGACATCGGCGAAGTAGCTCGACGACTGCCACGACGACGCGGGCATGACACCGCCGGTGCCGTAGCGATAGGTGCCGTTCGTCGCGGTCAATGGGCCGCTCGAGCGCGGGGACGCGAAGTAGCCGGTGACGTAGGGATAGCGGCCCTGCGGCGAGAGGAACGAGACGGTGTAGTTCGTGCCGGCGGTGAGCGTGACGGGTGAGGCCAGCGCGGCGGTCTGCCACCCCGATGCGCTCTCGCCGCTGAACGTGACGGTCGTGAGCGCCAGCCCGGTCGGTCCCCACAGCGTGCCCGTGTGCGCCGCCGTATCGCCGGCGGTCTTGTAGAACCGGAGCGCCGTGACCTGCCCCGCGACGGAACTCGAGAACACGGTGCCGAGCTCGACCGAGGTTCCGTCGACACCGACGCTGGCGCCAGGGTCGGCGGCGCCGAACAACGTCACGGGCGTGGGCTGTCCCGGGTCCGTGACGACGGTGAACGACCAGCTGCGCGCGGGTGCTGTCCCCCCGCTGCCCTCCGCGCCCGAGACGGTTGCGGTGATCGTCGCCCCGTAGGCGAGCGGCGAGGCGGGGGTGAAGGTCACGGTCGCGCCGCTGACCGTCACGGCACCGGCGACCGAGGCGCCGCTCGAGGTGACGGCGACGGTCGGCGATCCTGTCACCGGTTCCGAGAACGTGGCCGAGATCGTCGCCGACCGGGCCACGCCCGTGGCTCCCGCGGCCGGGGTCGTCGACACCAGTGTCGGCGCCGAACCCACGCGCTCGAAGACGACGTCGACGAGATAGCTGGCCGCGGACCGGTTCGCCGGGAAGCCGCCCGAGTACGAGTACGCCCCGCCTTGCGCGACGGCCGTGATCGGGCCACGACTCACGGGTGCGACGAACGCGTTCGGCGTCGCCGAGTAGCGTCCGACAGGGGCCGTGTAGGACACGAGATACTCGGTCCCGGGTGTGACCGCAACGGGTGCGGAGAGCTGTGCGCTCTGCCATCCCGAGGCGGACTCGTCTGCGAACGTGACGTCGGCGAGCTTCTCGCCTGCAGCTGTCCAGAGCGCGCCGGTATGCGTGCCGGTGTTGAGCAGGTGCTTGTAGAAGCGGATGCCGGTGATCGCGCCGGGCTCGCTCACGGTGAACCTCATGCCCAACGTGACGGTTACTGCGTCGGGGTCGGCGGCGACGCTCGGGCGGTCGGCATCGGTGTACAGCGAGCACGGGCAGGTCCCCTCGGGGACGGTTGGCGCCGCCGTCGTGAAGGTCCACTCCTCGCCCGCATCGAAGGCCGATCCGTCGACGGGCGTCGCCGTGACCGTCACCCGGTACGTCGTCGAGGCCGCCAGCGGCCGCGTCGGCGCGAAGCGGATGCTGCGGGAGGCGGTGTCGTAGGCCACGTTGCCGGCGACGGCCCCGGACGGCCCCGTCACGGTGATCGCCGCATCGGTGACGTCGCGCGTCGTGACCGCGACGACCGCGGTGTCGACGGCGACCGACCCCGAACCTGGGGCAGGTGTGCGCACCGCGAGCCTCGTCGGCGTCGCCGCGGCCGTGTCGAACACGGCGTCGACGTAGTAGTTCGAGGTGCCGTAGGTGAGCGTCGGGAACCGTCCGGCCTGTCCGTAGACGCCCGGGCTGGCCGCTCCCACACCGGGCGTGACCGCGAGCGGCGACGAGGCGTGGTTGCGGTACGGCCAGTACTCATCGACGTAGGCGTATCCGCCCTGCGGCGCGGTGTACGAGATGACGTAAGAAGTGCCGGCGGTCACCGCGACCGGCTGTGCGAACATCGCCGTCTGCCAGCCGGTTGCGGTCTCGCCGACGAAGGTCGCCTGCGCGAGCGCCGTCCCCTCCTCGCTCCACAGCGTGCCGACGTGGGTCCCCGTGTTCGCGGCGCCCTTGAAGAAGCGCACACCCGAGATGTAGCCGTCCCGATCGGGGTGGAACTCGATGCCGAGCTCGACGGCCTGCCGGTCGTCGGCGGACGGTCGCGTCGGCACTTCCGAGCCGAAGATGGATGCCGGCCCCGACACCGACACCGTCCGCGTCGTGCCGCCGGCCGAATAGTTCGCGCTGTCGTCGATCGCTCGCGCCCGGATCGCCGTGTCACCCGACCCCTGCTGGATGTACGAATACGACCACGACGTCGTCCCGCTCGCCGCGTGCCAGGTGGCGCCGCCGTCGGTGGACACCTCGACCCCCGCGACCCGGCCGCCACCCGTGTCGGCTGCCGTTCCGGTGACGGTGACGGTCGTGCCGTGCGCGATCTGCTGACCCTCGGTCGGGTTCGCGATCGTCGTGGTCGGCGCAGCGGTGTCGGTGCTCGCCGAGGCAGGGGTGAGCCCGCTCATCAGCGTCGACGGCTGTGCCCCCATGTCGGCGAGCAGGTTCACCTGCGCCTGTTGCATCCGCGCGTCTGCCGGAGCGCCATTGCCGTCGTGCACCTCGTCGAGGCCCCAGGACCACTGGATGCTCGCGGCCGAGAAGACGAGTGCACCGCTGGCGGCCCGATAGAGCGTGACATGATGCGTCGTCGTGCCGGCGACGACCGTGTTGCCGTAGTCGGTCAAGTACTGGGGGACGTACCCCTCGGTCGTCGAGAGACGGATGAGGCCCGCGGGACGGAATCCGTTGTCGACGTCTTCGTTCGCCTCGTAGCCGACAGTGTGCGCCGCGAGCTCGGCCGTGGATCCACTAGCCAGTGACGCGAGCGATGTGTTGCGCCACAGCCTGCTCTTGCCTTCCTCCGCCGAGACGGTCACGGCGAGGTCGCTGTCGTTGACCATGTACATCGTCCCGGTCAGGGCGTTCTCCGGACTCGTCCCGCCCTGGGCGGCACCGGCGAAGCGCGGATCACGCCACGTTCCGGTCCACTCGCCGGCCGGGTCGATCTTGGCGTTCGACCATGTCTCCTTGTACGACACGAGGGTGCGGTAGGCGGTGTTCGATCCGTCGACCGAGTTCTCGTAGCGGGTGCGCCAGTACCCCTCGTTGCCCGTGAGGAACTGCAGGTTCACGCCGGAATCCCGCGCCGACTGGATGTTGGCTCGCTGCGCTCCGGACCAGTACTCGTCGTGACCGACCGAGAGGAAGACCTTGTGATTCTTCAGCTCAGCGCCCCGCCGGTCGGTGTCGACCCCCGCGAGATACGACACGTCGTACCCGTTGCGTTCGAGAAACCGCACCGTCGCGAACTCCGAGCTGAAATAGAAGTCGCGTCCCGCGCTCACGCCGCGCGTCACGATCGGCCGGTTGTAGCTGATCTTGTTCGCCCGCCCGTTGACCGCACCCTGATAGAAGTCCGAGCCGCCGTAGGGGTTGTAGGCCTGCCAGGTCGGGTCCGATGTCTGGAACAGCACCTGCGACGTGTTGCCGTCGTTGCGGACGATGAAGATGATGTGGCTCGCCCCACCCGTGTCGGTGCGGGTGAGCTTTGCGATGTAGACGCCGGACACCGCCGTCGCGGGCACGTTCCATGAGGCAGACACGCCCCAGGTGCCGCAGTCGTAGAGCTCGGTGGTGACGTCCGAGATGCACTCCGGCTGGTGCTGCGGCAACGCCGCCGAGACGGGAACGGACGTGACGAACCGCGCGCCGAGGCCCTGATACCAACCGGTGCGGTACACGTCGATCGTGTACGCCGAGGCAACCGTGTCGACCTTGAAGTCGATGCGGGAGCCCGCGTTGACGGAGATGTCGGTCGCGAAGCCCTGGATGCTTCCGTCACCCGCGCCCGAGACGTCCCAGACCTCCGGGTCGGTGCCGGGCTGCTGGTTCTCACACGCGATCGCGTTGACGCCGGCGCCGCAGGGGCTCGCGGCATCGGCGCGGTTCGGCGTCGCCGAAACCACGAGCGATGCCGCGAGCGCCGCGGCGATGGCCAGCAGCGCGATCGCGCGTCGCGGCCAAGAAACGGTCGGCGCGAATGCGCCGATCCCCCGGTGTGTCCCCATTACCCATATCCCCAGTCGCCCGCCTCGCGAGTAGACGAGGCGGGTCGTCGCACACCGAACTGCGCCCCCACGGCGCCTGATCCGTTCCCCCCAGAGGAATGGATCGATCGGAGTGTCCCCCGTTCGGCAGTGTAGCCAGATCGTGCTCGCGGGCACAATACTGAACCTCGGATGCCTGGGGAGGATGCCATGACCACCGCCACAACGCCGGACGCGCCGGTCGTCCAGCCGTCCGCCGACATCGACGAGGGCGTCACACTCGGCCCGCGCACGCGGGTCTGGCACCTCGCGCAGGTGCGCACCGGCGCCGTGCTCGGCGCCGACTGCAACATCGGCCGCGGCGCGTACATCGGCCCGGGCGTGACGCTCGGGGATGCCTGCAAGGTGCAGAACTACGCGCTCGTCTACGAACCCGCTGTCGTCGGCGACGGTGTGTTCATCGGGCCGGCGGTCGTCTTCACGAACGACGAGTTCCCGCGTGCGGCGAACCCCGACGGCTCGCTCAAGGGCGCCGACGACTGGCACGCCGTCGGCGTCACAGTCGAGCGCGGCGCGTCGATCGGCGCCCGCGCGGTGTGCATCGCGCCCGTCACGGTCGGCGCGTGGGCGCTCGTCGCCGCGGGCGCCGTCGTCACGAAGGACGTCCCGCCGCACGCCCTCGTCGCAGGGGTGCCGGCCAAGCGCATCGGCTGGGTGGGTCGCACCGGCCGGCCGCTCGAGCGCGACGGCGAAGGCGAAGGCGGGGCGTGGCGCTGCCCCCACACCGGTGAGCGCTACGTCGCCGACGGCGACGGCCTTCGGGTCGCCGACTGATGGCATCCGGCGCGAAGCGCGTCGTGGTCGTCGGCGCCGGCATCGTCGGCACCGCCGTCGCGCGCGAGCTGACCCGGCGGATGCCGCAGGCCGAGATCACCCTGCTCGACAAGGAACAGCAGGTCGCGGCGCATCAGACCGGCCACAACTCGGGTGTCGTGCACGCGGGGCTCTACTATGAACCGGGCGGGCTCAAGGCGCGCCTGTGCCGCCGCGGCGGCGACCTACTCAAGGCCTACTGCGCCGAGAAGGGCCTGCCCTATCTCGAGTGCGGCAAGCTCGTCGTCGCTCTCGACGAGACGGAGGAGGCGCGCCTCGCGGATATCTTCGCGCGGGCTCAGGCGAACGGTGTGCCCGGCGTCGAGATGCTCGGCCCCGACGGCATCCGCGCGGTCGAGCCCAACGCCGTCGGACGCGCCGCGCTGCGGTCGCCGGTGACCGCCGTCGTCGACTACACCGCGATCACCCGCGCCCTGGCCGGTGACATCGTGGCGGGCGGCGGCACGATCCGGTTCGGCGCCGAGGCGCGGCGGATCGACCACGCGGCGGGCGGCGCGATCGTGCGTACGACGAAGGGCGACGTCGCCGCCGACCACGTCGTCGTGTGCGCGGGCGCGTGGTCCGACCGTCTCGCGCGGCGCTCGGGCGGGGCACCCGACCCGCGCATCGTGCCGTTCTTCGGGCAGTACTTCCTGCTCGAGCCGGCCTTCGCGGGCGTGTTGGACGGCCTCGTCTACCCCGTGCCCGACCCGCGATATCCGTTCCTCGGGGTGCACCTGACAAAGCGCTTCGACGGGCAGATGACGGTCGGGCCGAACGCCTTCCTGTCGCTGTCCCGCGGCGGCTACCGTGGGCTCGGGCTGAGCCCGCGCGACCTCGCCGAGACGCTCTCGATGCCCGGCTTCTGGCGATTCTCGGCCGCGAACGCGCCGAGCGCCGTCCGCGAAGCGGGCACCGTGCTGTCGAAGCGCTCCTTCCTGCGGCAGGCCGAGCGGTACGTCCCGGCGATGGCCGGCGCGCACGCGACACGCCTCACGCGGGGCATCCGTGCACAGGCGATGGATGCCGACGGCCGACTTGTCGACGACTTCGCGTTCGACGAGAGGGATGCCGCAACGCACGTCCGCAATGCGCCCTCACCCGGCGCGACCAGCTCGCTCGCGATCGCCGAATACGTCGTCGATCGCGTCCTCACGCGCCTGTGACGGATGGCTTCGACTCGGTCGCTGCGCTCCCTCGCTCAACCTTGAGTCGCGGCCGCATCAACGCTGCTGCGCGGCATTGATCCGGCCCGCCTCAGAGCTTGCGCAGCCGCACGGTCTCGACCGTGTGGTCCGCGGCCTTCCGCAGGACGAGTGTCGCACGGTGCTTCGTCGGCTCGACGTTCTCGCGCAGGTTCGGCAGGTTGATGGAGTTCCAGAACCCCATGGCGGTCTCGACGGCCTCGGCATCCGACAGCTCGGCGAACACCTTGAAGAACGAGTTCGGGTTGCTGAAGGCTCCCTGGCGCAGCGCCAGGAAGCGGTCGACGTACCACTGCGCGATGTGCTCGGCATCGGCGTCGATGTAGATGGAGAAGTCGAAGAGGTCGCCGACGGACACGTCGTTGGGCGACGGGGGCGGCTGCAGCACGTTGAGGCCTTCGACGATCACGACGTCGGGGCGCCGCACGGTGACCTGCGCATCGGGCATGATGTCGTACCGCACGTGCGAATAGAACGGGGCGCGCGCCTCGACCGCGCCCGACTTGACGAGCGTCAGGAACTCGACGAGGGCCCGCCGGTCGTACGACTCGGGGAACCCCTTGCGCGACATCAGGCCGCGTCGCTCCAGCTCGGCGTTCGGGTAGAGGAATCCGTCAGTCGTCACGAGCTCGACGCGGGGCGTTCCCGGCCAGCGGCTCATCAGCTCGCGCAGCAGGCGGGCGATCGTCGACTTGCCGACGGCGACCGACCCGGCGACGCCGACGACGAACGGCGTCGTCGAGTCGTCTTCGCCGAGGAACGCCGCCGTCTCCGCGCCGAGCCGCTTCGTGTTCTCGGCATACGTCGACAGCAGCCGGCTGAGCGGCAGGTAGACCTCGCGCACCTCGGTGAGGTCGAGCCGGTCGCCGATGCCGCGCATCTGCACGACTTCGGTCTCGTTCAGCGGATTCGGGATGCCGGGGGCCAGGCGCGCCCATTCCGCCCGCCCGACCTCGCGGTAGAGCGAGTCGGCGGTCGTCGCCAGATCATCGGTGGACATCGCGCCCACTCTATCTGTGGATACGCTGACCCCATGCGCCTCGGAGTCCTCGACATCGGCTCGAACACCGTCCACCTGCTCGTCGCCGACGTGCGCCCCGGCGGGCGCCCGCACGCGACGACGAGCAAGCGCACCGTGCTGCGCCTGATGCGCTATCTCGAGCCGGACGGGTCGATCAGCGAGACGGGTGTGCAGGCGCTGGTGGATGCCGTGGCGCAGGCCCGCGAGATCGCGCAGGCCGAGAAGGTCGTCGAGCTGCTCGCGACGGCGACGAGCGCCGTGCGCGAGGCGACGAACGGCGCGGACGTGATCGCCCGCATCGAGGCGGCACTCGGTCAGGAGCTGCAGGTGCTCGGCGGTGAGTCCGAGGCGCGCTTCACGTTCCTCGCCGTGCGGCGTTGGTTCGGGTGGTCGGCGGGGCAGATCCTGCTGTTCGACATCGGCGGCGGTTCGCTCGAGATCGCGGCCGGTTCCGACGAGCTGCCCGATGTCGCGGCATCCGTGCCCTTGGGCGCCGGCCGCTCGACGATCGAGTTCCTGCCCGAGGACCCACCCGGCGAAGACGCCGTGGAGCGACTGCGCGAGTACGCCCTGCAGACCCTCGCGCCCGCCGTGGAGCTGATGGCCGACCAGCCTGCGCCGAACCACGTCGTGGGGTCGTCGAAGGCGATCCGCTCGCTCGCGAAGCTCGCCGGGTATCCCGTGCCCGGGTGGTCGGGCAGCGAGCGGATGCTGCTGCCGCGCCAGGCGCTCGGCTCGTGGATCCCCCGACTGTCGCGCCTGCCGGCATCCGCCCGCCAGGAGCTGCCCGGCATCACGGCCGACCGCACCTTCCAGATCGTCGGCGCAGCCGTCGTGCTGCACGCGGCGATGACCGCGATGCGCGTCGACGAGCTCGAGGTGAGCCCGTGGGCGCTGCGCGAGGGCGTGCTGCTGCGCTACATCGAGAGCCTGAGCTGGTCAGACCCCGACTGAGCCCTCCCTGGTGAAGCGTCAGCCGCGCACGACCTCGGCGAGCTCGTCGGCGATGCGCTGGGCCTCGTCGGCCGTACCGGCCTCGACCATGACGCGGATCATCGGCTCGGTGCCCGAGGGGCGCAGCAGCACGCGGCCGCTGAGGCCGAGGGATGCCGTCGCGCGGGCCACAGCATCCTGCACGTCGGGGTCGGTCGCGCGCGAGCGCTCCACGCCGCGGACGTTGACGAGCGACTGCGGGAAGACCGTCATGACCGATGCCAGCTCGGCGAGCGACTTGCCGGTGCGGGCCATCTCGGCCACGAGGTGCAGGCCCGTGAGCACGCCGTCGCCGGTCGTGGCGTATCGGCTCATGATCACGTGGCCCGACTGCTCGCCGCCGAGCGAGAAGCGGCCCTCGTTCATGCGCTCGAGCACATAGCGGTCGCCGACGGCGGTCGTCTCGACGGCGATGCCGTGGTCGGCCATGGCGCGGTGCAGCCCCAGGTTGCTCATGACGGTGGCCACGAGGGTGTCGGAGCGGAGCACTCCGCGCTCTTTCATCGAGACGGCGAGGATCGCCATGATCTGGTCGCCGTCGACAACGTTGCCGTCGGCGTCGACGGCCAGGCACCGGTCGGCGTCGCCGTCGTGGGCGATGCCCACGTCGGCACCGGTGCGGATCACCTCGGCGGCGAGACGGTCGAGGTGGGTCGAGCCGACACCGTCGTTGATGTTGATGCCGTCGGGGTCGGCGCCGATGAGGGTGACCTTCGCCCCGGCGTCGCGGAAGGTCTCGGGCGAGACGCCCGACGCCGCGCCGTGCGCGCAGTCGAGCACGACGTGCAGGCCCTCGAGCCGGTGCGGCAGCGTCGAGAGCAGGTGGATCGCGTAGCGGTCTTCGGCGTCGGAGAAGCGCCGGATGCGGCCGACGCCGCCGCCGGTCGGCAGAAGCTTCTCGCCTGACATGGCCTGCTCGATGCGCTCTTCGACGACGTCGGGCAGCTTGACGCCCCCGCGGGCGAAGATCTTGATGCCGTTGTCGGGCGCCGGGTTGTGCGACGCCGAGATCATCACGCCGAAGTCGGCATCGATATCGGCGATGAGGAACGCCGCGGCCGGCGTCGGGATGACGCCCGCGTCGAGCACGTCGACGCCCGAGGATGCCAGGCCCGCCGCGACGGCGGCGGTGAGGAACTCACCCGACACGCGGGGGTCGCGCGCGACGACGGCGGTGAGCCGCTTGCCGGCGGCTTTGCGTGCGGAGGCGATACGCCCCTGGCCCAGGACGACAGCTGTCGCCTGGGCCAGGGTGAGCGCCAGGTCGGCGGTGAGGGGGCCGTTCGCGAGGCCCCGCACACCGTCCGTCCCGAACAGCGCCATCGAATTTAGCGCTTCGAGTACTGCGGAGCCTTGCGGGCCTTCTTGAGACCGGCCTTCTTGCGCTCGATGACGCGGGCGTCACGCGAGAGGAAGCCGGCCTTCTTCAGCGCCGGGCGGTTGTTCTCGGCGTCGATCTCGTTGAGCGCACGGGCGATGCCGAGGCGCAGCGCGCCGGCCTGACCCGAGGGGCCGCCGCCCGAGATGCGCACGATCACGTCGTATGCACCGGTGAGGTCGAGCAGGGTGAAGGGGTCGGTGATGAGCTGCTGGTGCAGCTTGTTCGGGAAGTAGTCCTCGAACTCACGACCGTTGACGGTGATGGTGCCCGAGCCGGGAACCAGGCGCACGCGGGCGATGGCCTGCTTGCGACGGCCGACGGCCGCACCGGGAACCGAGAGGACCGGGCGCGGGGTCGCGGCGGCCTCGACGGGGGTGCTTTCGGTGGTGTACGACTCGGGGGTCTCTTCGATGGAGTCAGCGATGTTCGCCATGATCTGTTCCTTGTGGTCGGCGGCGCTTACTGGGCGACCTGGTCGAAGGTGTAGGGAGTGGGCTGCTGAGCCGCGTGCGGGTGCTCGGCACCGACGTAGACCTTCAGCTTCGACAGCTGCTGGCGACCCAGGCTGTTCTTGGGGAGCATGCCGCGGATCGCCTTCTCGACGGCGCGGACCGGGTTCTTCTCGAGCAGCTCGGCGTATGAGGTGGCGGTGAGGCCGCCCGGGTAGCCCGAGTGGCGGTAGGCCATCTTCTTCTGCAGCTTCTGGCCCGTCAGCGCGACCTTCTCGGCGTTGATGACGACGACGAAGTCACCGGTGTCGATGTGGTTGGCGAAGGTGGGCTTGTTCTTGCCGCGGAGGATGCGGGCGGCGTGCGAGGCGAGGCGTCCGAGAACGACGTCGGTCGCGTCGATGACGACCCACTCGCGGGTCACTTCACCGGCCTTGGGGGTGTAGGTGCGCGTCACAGTAGTGCTGCTTTCTTGATTCGAACGGAGAGGTTCGTGAATCCCACTCCGGGGTGGTTTCGTGCGGCGGATGCCGGGCGAAACACGCCAGTGGAGGGCTCACGTTCGTGGCGCCGGCCGCAGGCAGCGCGGACACCAAAGGTCGAGTCTACGGCATGTGGATGCCACGGCCAAACCGATCGGTCAGACGAGGACCGTGGCGGGGAAAGACCGGGAGGCCGAGTGCGAGACTCGGCCTCCCGGCAGGTGTTCGCACGCGGGGGGTCGGCGAACACCGAGCCGGTTGTGTGGGGACACATCCGGGGGCATATGTCTACGACGGCCATGGCCGACGAGATGACGCAGACCGACAGAGCTGCGCCCGAGCGCGTCGCAGTCGGGATGCCGCGACAGCTCAAATCCTACTCTGAATCGGGGCTCGACCTCCGCTGTGTGACGGGCGCGGAGGGCGTGTCGCGTGCCCGTCGCGGCTCAGCGCGGCAGCAGCAGCACACCAGCGAGGGTGAGGAGCACGCGCATTCGACGACCGCACGCGCGTCGAAAGGTGGCCGACACCCAGGCATCCACCCGGGCCGACATGCCACAATGCACGCCATGGCGCGACCGGTACCCCGAACCAGGCGCCGGCGAGTTCGCCGGCCGACCGCACGCCGTCGCTCTGCCCGTAAGACCCGCGCTCAGCGCGCGCGGAGAGCGCGTCGGCGACGCGCCGGGGCGATCACCGCGATCTCCGCGTTCCCCGTGCTCGTGATCGCGCTGATCGTGGCATCCGCCCTCGGTGCGTTCCGCGGTGTGCACTCGCTGTCGCCGCTCAGTTCGCCGCCGGCCGTCGCCGACTACGACCAGGAACAGCTCGAGAACGCGGCATCCATCATGCGCGCCGGCCACGACCTGGGCCTGTCGGCGCGCGACCAGGCCATCGGTGTCATGACCGCGCTCGGCGAATCGTCGCTGCGCAACATCGACTACGGGGATTGGGAGACGAGCGGCGTCACCAATCCCGACGGCTCGCGAACCACCTCGATCGGCCTCTTTCAACAGCAGGATGCCTGGGGCCCCCGCGACGCGCGCCTCGACCCCTACACCGCCGCGACCCTCTTCTATCGCGCCATGATCGACCGCGTGCCCGACCGCGACGCGCTCGAGCCCACCATCGTCGCCCACCGCACCCAGATCAACCAAGACCCCGACCACTACGCCCGCTACTGGCCCCGCGCCGTCGCGCTGATCGAGGCACTCTCGGGGGTGGAGAGTGGGCTGGCGCCGTAGTTTCGTATCCGACCCCGCGCACCCCTGCGCGGATAGAGTCGATCGCGTGACGAACCCCCGCCGCCGCGCCACCACCTGGACGGTCGTCAGCATCGCCGCCCTCGCCGTCATCGGCGGGACCGCCATCGGCGCCGCCGCCCTCGCCGGGCTCTTCGGCCCCGCCCCGGCCGCCGCACCCGGCGTCGGCACCACGTTCGCCGTGCTCGACGAATCAGGCGCAGCACAGGCATCCACCACGGCTACCGGCACCGCCCTCGACGCCGCCGACTACCTCGCCGCCCAGCCCACCGCCTACTGGCTCACCCCCGAGCGCGACCCCATCGGCACGGCCGGCGACCGCGTCACCGCCCTCGCCGCCGAAGCGCGCGCCCAGCACGCCACCCTCGCCCTCGTCATCTACGGACTGCCCGAACGCGACTGCGGCAACCACTCCGCCGGCGGCCTCGACGCCGCCGACTACCCCGTCTGGGTCGACGAGATCGCCGCCGCCCTCACCGCCGCGCCCGACGTACCCGCCGTGATCGTGCTCGAACCCGACAGCCTCGCCCTCGCCACCGAATGCGGCAACCTCGACGCGCGCGTGCCGCAGCTGCGCACCGCCGTCGATGCGCTGCAACGCTCCGACACCTGGACCTACCTCGACGGCGGCCACTCCACCTGGCACCGCCCCGCCGAACAAGCCGACCTGATCGCCGCCGTCGGCCTCGACGGAGTGCGCGGCTTCAGCACCAACGTGTCGAACTTCAACGCCGCCACCGCCGAATTCGACTACGCCCACGCCCTTGCCGACGCCCTCGCCCACTCCGGCGCCGGCGAAGCACACGCCCTCATCGACACCTCGCGCAGCGGCGCCGGCTCGAACGGCGAATGGTGCAACCCCTCCGGACGGCTCGTGGGCGAGGCATCCGGCACCCTCGGCGACGGCGTCGTCGACACCAACCTCTGGATCAAACCACCCGGCGAAAGCGACGGCCCCTGCAACGGCGGGCCCGCCGCCGGCAGCTGGTGGAACGACGCCGCCATCGAACTCACACGCGCCGTCCGTCGGTAGCATGGCGTGACAGGGGTGACGCACGTGACAGGAGAGGGCATGACTCAGGGGGACGGCGAGAAGACCGCGGTCGTCATCGAAGACGACGCCGACGTGCGGCACATGCTCGCCGACGTGCTCGAAGCGGCCGGATTCTCGACCATCTCGGTCGGCAACGGCATCGACGGCGTGCGCGCCGTCGAGACCTACCAACCCCTCGTCACGACCCTCGACGTCAACCTGCCGGGCATCGACGGTTACGAAGCGGCCCGCCGCATCCGCGCCCGCAGCAACACCTACGTCATCATGCTCACCGGCCAGACCGAAGAGACCGACGTCGTCATGGGCCTCGCCGCCGGCGCCGACGACTTCATCGCCAAACCCTTCCGCCCCCGCGAACTGCGCGCCCGCATCGAAGCGATGCTCCGCCGCCCCCGCGGCGGAAACGACGGTTCGAGCGCAGGTGCCCCGGGCCCCGGCGGTGCGGCGAGCGCAGGCGCTTACGGCGGCACCGGCGCGCAGCCCGCACCCCGGCAGGATGCCGTGGGGCCCTCATTCCCGACCCGCTCCGGCGCCGGGGCGCAGACCGGCGCCATCTCGGTGGGCGCCATCGCCGCCGCCGCAGCCGGCGCCCTCGACACCGTCGGCGGGGGCCCGGGGGGTGACTCCGAAGAGCTCATCGTGCTGAACGGGGCGCTCCGCGAGGCATCCATCGCGGAATCGTGGCTCACCCACCGCGACCTCGCCCTCGAACCCGACATGCGCATCGCCCGTATCGGCGAGCGCGAGATCGACCTCACCCGCACCGAGTTCGACCTGCTCGCCGCGCTGCTCGAATCGAAGCGCCGCGTGCGCAGCAAAGCCGACCTCGCGCTCGTGCTGCGCGGCGAGTCGTACGTCACCACCTACTTCGTCGGCGACGCCGACAAGCGCGCCATCGAAGCGCACATGACGAACCTGCGCCGCAAACTCGGCGACGAAGCCACCAACCCGCGCTACATCGAGACCGTGCGCGGCGTCGGCTACCGTCTGACCTCCGAGACCTGACGCGGCGGCCGGCCGCTGCCGCGCGCCCGCCGCTGCCGCGCGCCCGCCGCTGCCGCGAATCACCACCCGTTTCGCGAGTCACCACCCGATTCACACGGAACGCGTGAGGATTCGGCAATTCGGTGGTGACTCGGCGAGAGCGGCGGCAGCGCGCGCCGGCTCCTCCACAGGGGCGGTAGGTGGCGAGTTGTCCGCAGATGCGGCGGCGGGCGGGGGTGGGCCGCGGCCCGGCGGGCACACTGGCGGGCATGCGCGTCGACGAAGCCCGGAGCCACCTGCTCACCCGCGACCACCTCATCCTCGCGGGGCTCAGCGACCGCGGCATCGAGCGCGAGATCGGCGCCAAGACCCTCATCCGGGTGCGCCCCGGACGCTACGTCGCGAGCGAGCACTGGACCCCCGCCTTCGCAGAGGAGCGACACCTCATCGCGGTGACCGCGACCGCCGACAGCCTGCACCCCGGCCGCGACGCCGTCGCGGTGCTCACCTCGGCCGCGGTGCTGCACGGCCTGCCGCTGTGGAAGTGCCGACTCGATCGCGTGCACCTCGCATCGTCGACGTGCAACGGTCAGACGCAGCGAGAGATGGATGCCACGGCACGCCACCGCATCACCGTGTCGGCAGAGGACATCGTGCGCATCGATGGCATCCGTTGCTCATCGCTGCCTCGCACCGTCGCCGACCTGCTGCGCCACCTCGACGCGACGCGCGGCCTCGCGGTCGTCGACGCCGCGATGCGCGCGGTCGCCGGGAACCCGCGGCACCGCGCCTACGACCCCGACCGCGCCGACTCGCTGCGAGCCGCGATCGCCGAGCGCTTGCCCGCCGGGGCGCGCGGAGTGAAACGCGCACGTATGGTGCTCGCCCTCGGCGACGGCCGCTCGGCGAGCGCCGGCGAGAGCGTCAGCCGCATGCTGCTCGTGCAGCTCGGGTTCGCCGCGCCGCGCCTGCAGGTCGCCATCCCCGGCCCGTTCGGCAACGACTATTTCGTCGACTTCGGCCTCGACGATGCGAACGCCTGGGGAGAATACGACGGCACGGTCAAGTACACCGACCCGGCGATGCGCGGAGCGGACGAGGGGCTCGCCGAGGTGCTGCTGCACGAGAAGCAGCGCGAAGATTGGATCCGCGGCACCACGCAGCGCCACTACGGCCGGTGGGGCACCGAGCACCTTCAGCTCGCCGCGCTCCGCTCGCGCCTCGCGAGCTTTCACATCCACCCGCCGCGCTGACCCCGCGCGCGCTGCGCGAATCACCACCCGTTTCGCGAATCACCACCCGATCCGCGCGAAAGCGGTGGTGACTCGGCAGATGCGTGGTGATTCGCGGGCGCGGGCGGGCGGAGCCGGGCGCGCGGATGCCCCGCACCCGCCCGCCCGCCTGCAAGGAACCGCCCCCGGCCCCGCGTGATCGCGGAGCCGGGGGCGGGTCGGACTGACGTCCCCCCAGCGGACGTCAGATCCAGCATCCGTGTCAGACGGTGAACCCGTTCTGACGACGGATGAGCTTGACGAACATCGACAGCGTCTGCACGACGGTGATGACACCGACGATCGGCCACCCGATCCAGAGGATCGTCGACTGCACCATGATCGGCAGCATCAGCCAGACGGCGACCATCGCGGCGACGACCGCGACCGCACCGATCAGCGGCACCCAGTGGCCGAAGCCGCCGCCGCGCTCGGCCTTGGCCTGCAGCGCCCAGTTGTCGACCTTCTTGCGCGAGAGGAACCGCGCCCACGACCGCAGAAAGTGGCTGCAGCGGATCCACATGTAGATCTCGGCCGGGAACAGCAGCAGCCCGAACAGGATGTCTCGCGCCGACCGGTTCTTCATCGTCAGCGCCATGCGGGTGTTCAGCGCGATCGCCACCACCGGCGGCACGAGCCACCAGTACGAGAACACGAACGCCCCGATCGACAGCGACGCCGCCAGAAGTGTCACGAACGCGATGCGCACGAACATGTTCATGAGCATGTCGAAGTGCTCGAGCCACCGCACCCGCAGGTTGGGGTGGAACGGCTGCCCCTTCGTGTCGCCGCGCTGACCGGGCCACATCAGCTCGATCGCGCCGTACGTCCACTTCACCTGCTGGGCATCGAGCGCCCGCAGGGTCGTCATGCCGCCCACGTCGGCTCGCGCGAACGGGCTGATCTTGGTCAGATAGCCGGCGCTCTTGATCTGCAGCGACAGCAGCGAGTCTTCGACCTCGCTGTCTTTCACCCAGGGCGTGCGCTGGCGGTTCTCGCGCATCACATCGCGCAGCGCCTGCGTCGAGAAGATCGAGAACTGCCCGCCGAGCACCGCCATGTTGCGCCCGCGCAGCAGGTTGTGCAGGTTGAACGCCGCGAACTGCGAGCGCTGACCCGTGATGAGGAACTTCGCGAGGAAGCCCTTGATCGGGCTCTCGTCGATCGAGTAGATCGCCGAGATGCCGCCGATGCGGCTGTCGGAGACCGCCTCGGACTCGAGGTATTCCACCGCGCGGCGGTCGGCGACCGTGTCGCCGTCGACGCCGAGCAGGTAGTCGTAGCCCTCGACGAGCGAGTAGCCGTAGTTCAGCGCCCCGACCTTCTTGTCGGGGTTCTTGCCGATGTCGTGCACGAACACTTCGGTGAACTGCTCGCCGAGCTCGGTGTGCAGCTCGTGCGGGCCGGCGTACTGCGAGGCGAGCTTGACCGTGGCATCCGTCGTGTTGTTGACGACCACGTGGATGACATCGGGCACCCGCGTCTGGTTGAGAAGACCGGCCAGCACATCGGCGATCGACTCTTCTTCGTTGTAGGCGGGGATGACGCAGCCGATCGTCGACCGGTGGGTCGAGGTGTCGTCGAGCACCGACTCGAAGTCGTCGGGGAACTGGTGGTCGCTGGCGAGCACCAGGTCGCGGGGGCTGTCGTTCATGTGCTCCACTGTGCCGGGGCGACCGCAACGAACACCCCGGGCACCCGCGAGCGAACCGCAAGGTTTGCGCAAGGAATCCCCCGGATGCCTCGCCGCGCCTCGCCACAGCCGCCCACAGCCCGCCGATCGGCTCGGCGTATGAGCGCGCCAGAGACGACCACGGTGCGCGCGCTCGCCGTGAAGGCGAGCCCCCGCAATCGGTCGATCTGGCTGTGGCAGCTGTCGCTGGCCGCCGTGATCGTGATCCTCACGCTCGCGATCGTCGTGCTCGTTCCCACCCAGCTCGCCGAACCGACCACCGCCGCCGGCCTCGCGCTGATCCTCATCTTCACGGTCGTCGCCCTCATCGTGCCGTGGGACCGCGTCAGCCGCTCGACGATCGCGGTGCTGCCGTTCGCCGACATCCTCGCGATCGGTCTCATCGCCTACGCCGCGTTCTCACTCGTCGTCGCGGGCGTCGGCGCCGTGAGCATCGTGGTGGGCCTGGTCGCCCCGGGCGACGCAGGCGAGTCGCTCGAGTTCCTGCGCACCGTCAACTCCCTCGGCATGCTCGCCTACGTCGTCTGCGCACTCGTGACGCTGCTGTTCATCGCGCGCGGCGGCACGGGCGCCGCGACCGGTTCGACGTTCGCCGTGGTCGCCGCCGACCGTCTCGCCCGGGCGCAGCGCGCGGGCGAACGCTCGTGGGCGCTCGTGTATGCGCAGATCGACGACGCCGAAAACCTCCGCATCGTCGCCGGAGATTCGGGGTTCGCGGCGATCGCCGAGCGGCTGCGCGGCGACGTGATCGAGATCTTCCCCACCGAAGCCGACCTCGGCTGGTTCGCCCCCGCGGGCGTCGCCGTGCTCGTCGCGCAACCCTCGGCCGTGCTGCGCGAGCGGGTGGGCACGCTGCTGCGCGCGTTCGCGGCGAGCGGCGCCGGCGTGCGGGTCGGTACCTCGGCATCGTCGGCTGGGCGAGCGTCGCAGAGTTCGGCTAAGACCTCGACGCCCTGCGCGCCGCGGCGCGCGACGCGGCGGCACGGGCGGCCGACGCCGGCGGAGACCGCTGGGAGCGCGCCGTCGTCTGACCCGCCGCGGCGCGGCGCCCGCCTCAGTGCGCGATCGCGACGGTGAGGGTGTCGGTGGCGGTCTGCTTGGCGTACTCGGTCGAGGTCGGCGTCGTCTGCACGAGGAAGTCGTAGGTCAGCTCGATCGTCACGAACGTCGCCTCGGCGGGCACCGCGCCCACCGTGAACTGCTGCGAATAGCTGTACGGGCTCAGCACCAGGTAGCCCGGCGGCGTCGTCGCCTGGTCGATCTGCGGGTCGAGGGCGGTCAGAGCGCCCGAGGCGTTCCCCGGAACGGCGACCATCGTCGCGCGCTGCAGGTACACCTTCTGCCCGTCCGAGGGCGAGACGGTGGTCACGAGCGACAGCTTGAGCGGCTTCAGCGCCGACGCCGTCCACTTGTCCATCGACAGCTCCGACCAGTAGTCGACCGTCGCACTCACCGCTCCCGCCGTCAGGGTGCGCTGCGTCGACCCGCTCGACAGGTCGTTGGGCACGGGCTCGGGAACGGTGCTCGTCGAGGCCGAGGGGCTCGGTCCGTCGCCGCCGTCTGCCCAGGGGGCCGCACCGCACCCGGCGAGCGCGAGGATCACAAGGAGGCCAGCGAATCCTCCTGCGCGCCGCCGCGCGCGAGCGGCGATCTCGGGGACCACCTTTGATGTTGATCTGCCGTTCACCATCGGGACCCCTTCCGCTTCGCGCCAGTCTATGGCGCCCGCCGATGCGTCAGAGAAGCACACGATCAGGTGATGCTGAGGTTGTCTTGGCGAGATCCACAGCGAGCGTGGGGACCGCACAGCCGGGCGCGAGAACTGCGCGGAAGGCGGAATCGAAGTCTGGCACAATCAGACCAACACACGCAGCGAGGAGGGCACCGATGGGTGAGCCTGCACGGCAGACGGCCGTCGTCATCGACGACGATGCCGACGTGCGCGACCTCCTCGTGCAGGTGCTCTCCAGCGCAGGGTTCGACGTCTTCGCCGTCGACAACGGATATGACGGTGTCGATGCGGTACGCACGCATGATCCCGACATCACCACCCTCGACGTGAACATGCCCGGCATCGACGGCTATGAGACCGCGCGGCGCATCCGTGAGCACAGCAACACCTACATCCTGCTCATCACCGCGCTCACCGAAGAGGCCGACGCGGTTCTCGGGTTCAGTGTCGGTGCGGACGACGTGGTGACGAAACCGTTTCGCGCACGCGAGTTGCGCGCTCGTGTGCTCGCGGCGCAACGCCGTCAGCCCCGCGGATCCACACGATCCGTCCCCGAGAGCGGGGGCGTCGGCGGCGCTGATACGACGGGACAGCTCTCGGCGACGACCGCGGGAGCGCAGACGCTGATCGGCAATGCCGGACTCGTCGTCGACCGCGCCACCCACAGCGTCTCCATCGATGGACATCCGATCCTGCTCACCCGGACCGAGTTCGAGCTTCTCGCCACCCTCCTCGAGGCGACCCCGGAGGTTCGCAGCAAAGCCCACCTCGTGGGAGCTCTCCGGCCCGGGCAGAGCGGCGGAAGAAGCCTCGTCTCCGATGCCGATGAACGAGCGATCGAGACTCACATGACCAATCTGCGCCGCAAACTCGGCGACTCTGTGGCCGAGCCCCGCTTCATCGAGACACTTCGCGCAGTCGGCTACCGTGCGATCGCACCGCATCCCTCGACGGACCTCAGAGCTCACTGACACACGCGCTCAGTTCTCGCTCAGGAGTTGTCAGCACCGAGGCGCATCAGACGATCGACACGGCCTTCGGGGTCGCCGTCACGAGGATCGGCAGGTGGTCGCTGCGCCCCTGCGGCAGCGTCGTGATGGTGTCGATGTCGAAGCCCACGCTCGTGGCGAAGTCGTAGTGCCCCTTGAAGAACTTGTAGCGCGTGTAGGTGCGCGCGTCGCTGAGGCTCAGCTCGTACCCCGCTTCGCGCACCTTCTGGCTGAGGTTCTCTTTGAACACGGGGTAGTTGTAGTCGCCCACCATCAGGATCGGCAGCCCCTCACCGAGACTCGCGAGCTCTTCGAGCGCTGCCGAGATCTGCTTGCGTCGCAGTGAGTTCAGTGCCGTGAGCGGGGCGGCGTGAAAGCTCGCCACGATGAACTCGCGGCCGTGGTCGATGTCGCGCAGGCGCACCGCCAGCATCCGTTCCTCGGCGGGCTTGAGCACCCGGTCGTGCAGCGACTTCTTCAGCGCCATCGAGCGCACCTCGAGGGCGTCGAAGGTGTTGCGGCGCAGGTACACGGCCAGGCCCAGACGGTTGCGTGCGGTGGCCTCGGCCAATTGCAGGCCCGCGATCTCGGGGGCCAGTGCATCGGTCACGGCTTCTTGCAGGCACAGGATGTCGGCACCGGTCGCCTCGACGAGATCGTCGAGCTCGCCGATCGCCTTGTGCTTGTTGAGGTTGTACGAGATGACCTTCATCGTGCCGCCAGCCTAGGGGTGCAACCCATGAACCTGCTCGGTCTTGACACAGTGTTCCCCGAGGGTTCGCGCGGCGGTCAATCCTCGTCGAGCGAGCGCCGCGCGCGGGTCTGCTCGGCGCGCAGCGCCAGCAGGTCGTCGGCCGGGTAGCCGACCTCGGTGAGGGTGAGACCGCGCGCGGCGAGCACCTTCGTCTCACTCGTGCGGATGCCTGCGTCACGGATGCCCGCCACGTCGGCCACGCTGAGCCGCCCCTCGCCCACCGCCGCGCACGCGCCGACGAGCGCGCGCACCATGCTGTGGCAGAACGCGTCGGCCTTGACGTTCGCGACGAGGATGCCGTGCGCGTCGCGCCGCCAGCCGAACTCGAGCAGGGTGCGGATCGTCGTCGCGCCCTCGCGCCATTTGCAGTACGCCGCGAAGTCGTGCAGTCCGATGAGGGAGCGCGCCGCGGCATCCATCGCCTCGACGTCGAGGTGCGCCTTCACCCTCGTCGTGCGCACACGGTCGAGCGGATCGTACGGGGTGTGCAGGTCGGCGAGGCGGTACTCGTACCGCCGCCACACGGCCGAGAAGCGCGCGTCGAATCCGGGCGCGGCTTCGGCGCTGCGGTGCACGACGACGTCGGGGTACTGCCCGAGCACGCCCGTGATGCGGGCGGCGAGCGCCTCGGGCTGGGGGCTTCGCCCTTTCGCGAGGCGCGCGCGCTGCTCGTCGGTGAGGTCGAGGTGGGCCACCTGGCCCGACGCGTGCACGCCGGCGTCGGTGCGACCCGCGACGACCAGCTGCGGCTGCCCGCCGAGCACCCGGGCGATCGCCGTCTCGAGTGTGCCCTGCACCGTGCGCAGCTCGGGCTGGCGGGCCCAGCCGCGAAAGCCGGTGCCGTCGTAGGCGAGATCGAGGCGCAGGCGCACCCGGTCAGCCTAGCCGGGCGTCGACCTCGGCACGCGTCGGCGGGTTGGCGCCCGCCCGCGAGACCGTGATGCCGGCGGTCACCGCCGCACGGCGCAGCGCCGCCTCGAGCGCGTCGGGCGACGTGAAGAGGCGGTCGTCGTCGAGCGCGCTCGACACGAGGCTCGCCATCGCGGCATCGCCCGCGCCGATCGTGTCGGCGACCGTCACGACGAGCGGCGCGGCCTCGACCAGTCCGTGCGGGCCGCGCGCGAGAAGACCCTCTGCGCCGCGCGTCAGCACGACCAGGCGCGGCCCGAGCGCGGCGATCTCGTCGAGCACCTCTTCGTCGTCGAGGTCGGGGTACAGCCAGTGCGCGTCTTCGTCGCTCAGCTTGACGAGATCGGCCGAGGCCGCGGCCTCGCCGAATCGCGCGAGCGCTGCGGCATGATCGCCGACGAGCGCGGGGCGGATGTTCGGGTCGACGCTGACGATCGCCCCCGCGGCCCGCGCCGCCCGGAGCGTCTCGAGCACGGCCACGCCACCCGGTTCGAGAAACAGCGCGATCGAGCCCGTGTGCACGGCGCGCACGCCGCGCAGATCGTCGGCCGTGATCGCGGGCACGTCCCACGTGATCGCGAAGTCGTATTCGGCCGATCCGTCGGCGCGCAGCCGCGCCCGCGCGGTCGAGGTCGGCTCGCCCGAGAACGAACGCTCGTCGAGACGCGCGCCCGATCGCCCGATCTGCTCGGCGATCCGCCGACCGCGCTCGTCGTCGCCCACCCGGGTCAGCAGGCGCGTGCCGTGGCCCTGCCGGGCAAGGCCCACCGCGACGTTCGCAGGACTGCCGCCCACGAGTTCGCGGTCGCCGTCCTCCCCCGTGACGATGTCGATCAGGGCTTCTCCGACGACCAGCACATCCGTGTCCATGCTTCAGTCCTACCCGATGGCGGGGGCGGCCGCGAACCGCACCGCCGACGCCCCGCGCACCCTGAACCCAGGTGCGGTACGTAGACTGGATCGTTCCCCACCGGCATCCACGCGGCTGCGCCGCCCGCCCGCCGCGCCGTGCCCCGACCGCCCCGTCTGCACCGCTTTTCGATCATGAACACACCCACCGCGCCCCGTTACGCCGGGCTCGACGGCCTGCGCGCCGTCGCCGTGCTGCTCGTCGTGCTCTACCACCTCTTTCCGACCTGGTTCCTGAACTCGGGCTTCGTCGGCGTCGACGCCTTCTTCGTCATCTCGGGCTTTCTGATCACCTCGCTGCTGCTGCGCGAGCGCGCCGCGACCGGCCGCATCGCCCTCGGCGCGTTCTGGGCGCGCCGCGCACGCCGACTCGTGCCCGCCCTCGTCGCGGTCGTGACGATCTGCGCGAGCGCGGCGTGGCTGATCGGTGGCGACGTGCTGCTCGGCGTCGGGCGGCAGGTGCTCGGTGCGGCGACGTTCTCGTACAACTGGCTCGCGATCGCGGGCGGATCGACGTACTTCAGCGCGGGCGAACCCGAACTCTTCCGCAACCTCTGGTCGCTCGCCGTCGAAGAGCAGTTCTACCTGGTCTGGCCGCTGCTGCTGCCCGTGCTGCTGCTCGCCCGCCGCCGCGGGCTGCGGGTCGGCGCGGCGCTCGTGCTCGCCGCGTGCTCGGCCGCGTGGGCGTTCGGCGTGGTCGCCGGCGGCGGCAGTCTCACCCGCGCCTACTACGGCACCGACACGCACGCGTTCGGCCTGCTGATCGGCGTCGCTCTCGCGTTCGCTCTCGACCGCACGGCGGGTCGCACGGAGGGCGGCTCGACGGGTGCTCTGACGATGGATGCCTCGCCCCGCCCCGTCCGGCGCGGGCCGGCCGTCTCGACCACGGCGCTCACCGCCGTCGGCGGCGTCGCGGCCTTCGCGGGTCTCGTCGCGGTCGCGTGCCTGCCCGGCGGGGAGACAGCCTTTCCGGCGGTGCCGCTGCTCGCTTCGATCCTGACGGCGGCCGTCATCGCGGCGGCTGTCTCGGCGGGCTCCCCGCTCGGTAGGGCGCTCGATGTGGCGCCGCTGCGGTGGATCGGCGAACGCTCGTACGGCATCTACCTCTGGCACTGGCCGGTCGTCGTGCTGCTGACCGTCGCGGTCACCGGAACGATGGTCGACACGGCGATCCCCGTCGGGGTCGGCATCGCGGCCCTCGCGATCACCGTCGCCGCCGCGGCCGCGTCGTATCGACTGCTCGAGCAGCCCGTGCGCCGGCTCGGCGTCGGCGGCGCCCTTCGCGCGCTCCGCGCACGCCTCGCCTCGAACCCGGTGCGGCGGTTCGGGGCGATCACCCTCGTGGCCGCCGCCGCCCTCGGCACGGTGGGCACCGCCGCTGCGGTGGCCGCCTCACCGACGGTGAGTTCGAGCGAGGCCGTCGTGCAGGCCGG